>NZ_JBMDJC010000005.1:0-302164 GCF_057808995.1 Acidovorax sp. FG60 | reverse complement strand
TAATTTTGAGAGACTAGAAAGAAATGGGGACGAAAATTCAGCAGACTACGGGACAAGCGCCCCCGCTGGCACTCTTGGGCGGAAAGAGCGTCCAGCATCATGAGATGTTTGGGTTCTACCGGAGCGCGGACGGAACAACCGGGGCCTACACACAGTGCTGCACGTGCATGTCACATGCATAACACGCCCCATGTGAAGAGACGAGCCCACTGAAGCAGCGCCGAAGATCCCCAAAGGCTTATACGGCCCCGCCCCGATAATCTTGCTCTTATGGCACTTATCACCTTACTGGACGCCCAGCTCGCATTTGGGCATGTTGCATTGCTGGACCACGCTGGCTTTTCTCTGGAGACTGCGGAACGTGTCGGCCTGATCGGCCGCAATGGCGCAGGCAAATCCTCGCTTCTCAAAATTCTTGGAGGCCTGGCAAAACCTGACGACGGCTCGCTCCAGGTACAGCAAGGAGTGCGGATTGCATTTGTGGCCCAGGAACCTTCCCTGGACGCTACCGCCACCATCTTCAAGTCGGCATCCGAAGGATTGCAGCGTGTCATCGCGATCCGCGACCAGTACCTGTCGGGTGCGGAAGGACTGGACCTGGATGCATTGCAGTCGGAGATTGAAGCGTATGACGCCTGGAACTGGGAGCAGCGGGTGGAGGAAACCCTGCAGCGACTGCACCTTGATCCGGACGCGGTGGTCGGCACGCTGTCGGGCGGAACCAAAAAACGCGTGGCCTTGGCACAGGCGTTGGTGGCACGCCCAGACGTACTGTTGCTGGATGAGCCGACCAACCATCTGGATCTTGATTCGATTGAATGGCTGGAGGACCTTCTGCTCGACTTTCCCGGCAGCGTTGTCACCATCACCCATGATCGATCGTTCCTGGACCGGGTCGCTACGCGCATTGTGGAACTCGACCGAGGCCAGCTCCGGTCTTACCCTGGAAACTTTGCGCAATACCAGATACAAAAAGAAGAGCAGCTGGCGCAGGAGGCTGTCATCTCAGCCAAAGCCGACAAGCTTTTGGCACAGGAAGAGGTCTGGATACGCCGTGGCGTCGAAGCACGCCGTACCCGCAGCCAGAGCCGCATCAGCCGCCTGGAGCATTTGCGTGCGCGCCGCGAAGCACGTCGCGAGGTGGTCGGCAGCGTTCGCATGGATGTGGCAACCGGTGGTTCCAATGGCTACCAGGGCAAGATCGTCGCTGAACTGACCGGGGTGGGCAAATCGTTCGGCGACAAGACCATTGTTCGCAACTTCACGGGGACCATCCTGCGCGGCGACAAGGTGGGACTGATTGGCCCCAATGGTGCAGGCAAGACCACGCTCCTCAAGATGATCCTTGGCGAGCTCGCGCCTGACGAGGGCACCATCCGCCAGGGAGCCAACCTGCAAGTTGCGTATTTCGACCAGATGCGCCACGCGGTTAATCTGGATGCCACGCTGGAAGACTTCATCAGCCCGGGCAGCGAATGGATCGAGATTGGCAACCAGCGCAAACACGTGAAAAGCTATCTGAGCGATTTCCTGTTCTCTCCGGCCCGCGCGCACTCTCCGGTCCGCTCGCTATCGGGCGGGGAACGTAACCGCTTGCTGTTGGCGCGGCTGTTCGCCCGTCCTGCCAACGTCCTGGTGCTGGATGAACCCACCAATGATCTGGACATCGACACGCTGGATCTCCTAGAAGAGCTGCTGGAGAACTATGAAGGTACGGTCTTCCTCGTCAGCCACGACCGGACATTTCTCGACAACGTCGTCACCAGTACCATCGCATTTGAAGGCGATGGACTGTGGCGAGAGTACGAAGGCGGCGTGCAGGACTGGCTGCTGCAATCCAAGCGCAGCAGGGCTCTCAACGCTTCAGCACCCGCCACCAAAAAGGTTGATGCGGAAATTTTGAGTCAAAATGCCGATCAGCGCTTATCCAGCAAGCCCGAACAGCTATCAAAAAAGAAGCTTAGCTACAAGGAGCAGCGCGAACTGGATCAGCTCCCGGCGCAGATCGCCAGCCTGGAATCCGAACAGCAGGCGCTCCAAGAGGCACTGGCAGATGGGACCCTCTACAGCACCGATCCGGCGCGGGCAGCAGTCATGACCGCGAGGGCGGGCGCGATCGAAGACGAGTTGATGGCCGCACTGGAGCGCTGGACAGCCCTGTCCGCATAGCGTTAGCCGGTCGGGGAACATAGCGCGGCCCGCAGGAAACCATTCAGCCTGCAGCGCTCAAGGGCCGCGTTATTCCATCAGATGCGGTGGTGCAGCCGATCAGTAGCGCCGCGCAGACGGGTGATCAGCGCAGGCGCGATCTGCCCCAGCGGCAGAACCTCATCAGCAGCGCCATGGGCAATGGCCTCACGCGGCATGCCAAAGACAATACAGGTCGCCTCATCCTGCACATAGTTGTAGCTGCCGGCGTCCTTCATTTCGCGCATCGCAGCCGCTCCATCATTACCCATTCCAGTGAGCATGATGCCGAAGGCGTTGCGTCCAACCACTGCGGCGGCAGATTTGAACAGCACTTCCACCGAGGGCTTGTGACGATTCACGGGCGGACCATCATCCACCACCGCCACATAGTTGGCACCACTACGTGCTACATGGAACTGGGTGCCACCCGGCGCGATGTAGGCATGGCCAGGCAAGATGCGCTCGCCATTGACCGCCTCTTTGACCGTAATCTGACACAAGCCATTCAAGCGGGCAGCAAAGCTGGTGGTGAACCCTGGAGGCATGTGCTGGGTAATGACAATCGCGGGCGAATCCGCCGGCATTTGCACCAGCACCTCCTTGATAGCCTCCGTCCCCCCTGTGGAAGCACCAATGCAGATCAGCTTTTCGGTGGACAGACGGCCCAGGAGCGCCGAGGCTGGGGGCGCGACAGCAGCCCCGGCGCCGCCCCCTGCTGGCGCAGCGTCACGCACGGGTGCACGGCGGACCTGGGCGACCGCAGCCACACGGATCTTGTCCACGATCTGCGCAGCGAGATCATTGAGGCCGCTGGCCAGCCCCACCCGGGGCTTGGCCACAAAATCGACGGCCCCCAGTTCGAGCGCCTTCATGGTCACCTCGGCGCCCCGCTCCGTCAGCGTGGAAATCATCACCACTGGCATCGGGCGCAAGCGCATCAGACGCCCCAGAAAATCGATGCCATCCATCCGGGGCATCTCAACATCCAGTGTGATGACATCAGGATTGAGCTCGCGAATCATCTCGCGAGCCACCAAGGGATCATTGGCCGTGCCAATGCACTCCATGTCCCGCTGCCGGTTGATGATCTCGGACAGCAGACTACGGACCAGCGCCGAATCGTCCACCACGATCACCCGGATTTTCCTGCTCATTAACTCACGCCTTCCTCAAAACAGATCGACAGAACCGCCCGAGGTAGTCTTTGCCACAGTAGCTGCATTGCCACGCACTTCCTGGGCCACCAGGGTTTCGGGATGTGCGTGTGCCAATCGCTTGACCATGGCCTTCCCCGTGATGGGGAAAAAAACCACCTTGCGCGGATAAATATCCAATACATCCTCGGAGACGATGGGAATCCGCTCCGTGTGCAGGTAGTTCAAAACAAAATTGGTGTTGCGCTCACCGACGTTCATGGTCGTGAAGTTGTGCATGACCTGCGCCCCGCCAAATATCTTGGCCTGCATGGTCTCGCGCCGGGCGCCCAGCTTGAGCATCTCGTTGATCAGCAATTCCATCGCGTACGAACCATAGCGGCCCGACGCATCCGCCACGTCACCATCGGGCAGCATGAAATGGTTCATCCCTCCCACATGCGCGCGGCTGTCCCACAAGCAGGCGGCAATACACGACCCCAACACGGTCATGATGATCATGTTCTCGTCACCGACGAAATACTCACCAGGAAGTACCTTCACAGCGTTGTGCTGGAAATGATGGTCCAGGTAGAAAAAGGATGCTTCCCCAGGCTTTCGGCTGCGCGCTTTGAGATCTTGCAGCGATGATTCCCTTGCAGGACCTGCCCCCGCAGAGTAGATGTCCGCACTCAACGGCGCAATGCGAGGGGCACGGCGCCGCTCGGACGCGCCAGAAGAGGCGGCGGCCGGAGAAAGAGAGGATCCTGATGGAATATTGGTCATGGGCTAGGTGCGAGGCAACATGGCAGGTCAGCGACGCTCGTACACGGTCTTGCCACGCAGCGTAAACAGGTCTCTGGACTCGCTAAAGTTTTCGGCATGCCCCACAAACAGCATGCCCCCGGGTTTCAGGACCCGGTGAATCCTTTCCAGCACGCGTCGCTGCGTGGCGGCATCAAAGTAGATCATCACATTGCGGCAGAAAACCACATCGAAGGGCTCTTTGAACGGCCAGTCATCCCGGATGAGGTTCACGCTCATAAAGTCAATCGCGCGGCGCAACTCCGGCTTCGCCCGCACCATCCCCAGGTTGCCACCCTTTCCCCGCAGAAAAAACTTTTGCAGGCGCTCCGGGCTCAGCCCCTTGAGACTGTCAAGGCGGTACACCCCTTGCGCCGCCGTCGCCAGCACGCGGGAATCAATGTCACTGGCAGTCAGCTTGAAAGAAGCGTTGGCTCCCAGCGCCTCGAATGCGGTCATGACAATGGAATAAGGCTCTTCTCCGGTGGATGCCGCGTTGCACCAAACCTTCCAGCTGGCAGACGGCTTGCTCCGCAGGTGCGAAGCAAAAATCTCAAAGTGGTGCTGCTCGCGGAAGAACGCAGTGAGGTTGGTGGTCAGGGCATTGATGAACTCCTGCCACTCCGGCCCGTCGTGCGTCTCCAGCCATCCCAGATAGTCGTGAAAGCTGCTGTGGCCCGTGTCCCGCAAGCGGCGTGAAAGGCGGCTATACACCATGGCGTGCTTGCCATCGTGCAAGCTGATCCCGGCCCGTTGATAGATCAAGGCCTGCACCCGCGCAAAATCTGCATTGGTCCAGACGAATTCACGCCCTTGAGCCAGCGGCCCCGACGGCGCTGCAGCAGCGGCAAACGCTGGATCCGCCCTGCCAACGGAAGGCCGGGCTGTTGAAGAGGCACTGGTGGGTTGGGCCATATTGATCATCCGACGGGAAATCCTGTTCGCTCCTAGAGATCTGCAAGCCACACCTGAAATCTGGCGGGTGCCGGGTCCACCACGTTGGTGACGGAGGAGTCCTACTCGTTGGCAGTCACCAGCCCCATGTCTACGCCGGACATGAGTTTCTCGATGTCCAGCAAAATCAGCATCCGCTCCCCCACCGACCCCAGCCCCAGGATGCAGCTGTTGTCGATGGCGCTTTCGATATCAGGCGCCGAACGGATGCTCTCAGGTGTCAGCTCCATCACATCACTGACGGAGTCCACCACGATTCCGACCACCCGATTGCGAAGGTTCAGAATGATGACCACCGTGAAGCTGTTGTAGTCGGCTTGCGCGCAGTTGAACTTGAGCCGCATGTCAACGATGGGCACGATGGTGCCGCGCAAATTGACGACACCCTTGATGAAGTTGGGGGCGTTCGCAATCCGTGTAGGTGGCTCATAGCCACGTATCTCCTGCACCTTCAGGATGTCGATACCGTACTCTTCCTGGTCGAGACGGAAAGTCAGATATTCACGGGTGCCCGTTGGCACCGCCTCTGCTGTTTTACCCATCACACTCATGGTGCTTCTCCTTTCGTGACAGCGCCGTGCCCCTGGGAACGGCCGCTTGAATCTAGTGGCGCGCCCTGCGCACCAAGCCGCCTGTGTCCAGAATGAGTGCGACCGTGCCGTCACCCAAGATGGTGGCCCCCGATACGTTGGGAACCTTGCGGTAGTTCGACTCCAGGTTCTTGACCACCACCTGGTGTTGGCCCAGCAACTCATCAACCAACAGCGCCACACGGCTGCCATCCGCCTCGACCACAACCATGATGTTGCTGGATTTGTTGGGATCGAAACGCGGCACCTGGAAAATTTTCTCCAGCGCAATCACCGGCATGTACTCATCGCGCACTTTCACCAGTTGCGAACCTTGGGCCACGGTGCTCACATCGTCTGCATTGACCTGGAAGGACTCCACCACCGAAGACAGCGGAAGAATGTAGACCTCATCACTCACCCCCACGGACATGCCATCCATGATGGCCAGCGTCAGCGGCAGGCGCACAGAAACCTTCATCCCGTAGCCTTCAGCGGAATCTATTTCGACCGAACCATTGAGTGCAGCGATGTTGCGCTTGACCACATCCATTCCCACGCCACGCCCGGACACATCCGTCACCTCGTCAGCTGTGGAGAAGCCGGGCGCGAAAATCAATTGCCAGACCTCCGCGTCGCTCATCTGCTCTGACACTTCAATGCCGCGCTCTTGGGCCTTGCTGAGAATCTTCTCGCGCGAGAGCCCACGGCCATCATCGCGTACCTCAATCACGATCGAGCCGCCTTGGTGAGAGGCAGACAACGTGATGGTCCCATGCTCGGATTTGCCTTTCGCCAATCGGTCTGCGGGCATCTCAATACCGTGGTCGCAACTGTTGCGCACCAAGTGAGTCAGCGGATCGGTGATCTTTTCCACCAGCCCCTTGTCCAGTTCGGTGGCTTCGCCTAGCGTCACCAGTTCCACCTTCTTGCCCAGCTTGTTGGCCAGGTCCCGGAGCATGCGGGGGAAACGGCTGAAGACAATGGACATCGGAATCATGCGGATCGACATGACCGACTCCTGAAGATCGCGGGTATTGCGATCCAGGTCAGCCAGCCCTGCCAGCAACTGCTGGTACGCACCAGCATCCAGGCCCCGGCTGTTTTGCGCCAGCATCGCCTGGGTGATCACCAGTTCGCCCACCAGATTGATGAGCTGGTCGACCTTTTTCACATCGACCCGAATGGTCGTGGACTCCATCTGCGCCTGCATGGCAACCTTGGGCTCGCTGGCCTTGGGGGCTGCAGCAACCTTCACAGCTTGCGCTGGGGCCTGCGCTGCGTGAGGTGCATCCACACGTGGGGCACCAGGCGCGTCGCTGAAGAAACCGTAGGCCTCACCCCCAGCGGCGCCAGCAGCAAGGACCGCTTCTTCATCCTCGTCAGCGGCAACGCCCGACGCTGGCGCTGCAGCGTCACGGATCAGCACCTGTTCCTTGGCCACATGAAAGGCAAACAGGTCGAGCAGATCGTCGTTGGTGGAGGTGGTTTCCACCGCGAAACTCCGCGTATTGGCCTGTGGACTTTCTATGTCACGGATCGCCCCGAGGCCCGGGATATCCCGAAAAAGCTCCTTGATGGCATCCGCCTGCTCCAGTCGATCCAAGGGACCAATCTGAATCTCCAGGGTCCGCGCCTGTCCGGCCACCGCCGGTGTCACTACCTTCGGTGCCGGCGCTGGTGCTGCAGCCTGTGGAGCTGGAGTTGGAGCAGGTGCGGCCGGCGGCGGGGGCGGAGCGACAGCAGGGACATCCCCGGGGACCAACCCTGCAGCAAGTTCACTAATGCGACGCACCAGTGAGGTGGTGGAAACAGCTTCGCCCTGCCCACCTGCTTGGTGGCGGGCCAGCAGGCTCCGTGAGGCGTCGGCAGATTCGAGGAGCACATCCACCATCTGCGGAATCGGCTGGAGCTCGTGGCGGCGCAAGCGGTCCAGGAGAGACTCCATCTGGTGGGTCAACTCCGCAACATCCGAGAATCCAAAAGTGGCTGAACCACCCTTGATGGAATGGGCGCACCGGAAGATGCCATTGAGTTCTTCGTCATTGGCGCTACTCAAATCCAGATCCAGAAGCATCTGCTCCATCTGGTCCAGGTTTTCGCCCGCTTCCTCGAAAAAGATCTGATAGAACTGGCTCAGGTCGAAGTCAGCACCTGCACCCGATCCTTCTTGGTAAGTTTCCGCCATCATGGGCTCCTGTGTACTTGGTGATCCCGGACAACCCGACTCAGCGGATCACTTTCTGGATAACTTCAATCAGGCGATTGGGATCGAAGGGCTTGACCAACCAGCCGGTCGCGCCAGCAGTACGTCCCGCCTGCTTCATCTGATCACTGGACTCGGTGGTGAGGATCAGAATGGGAATGGTCTTGAACTTAGGGTTCTCACGCAGTTTCCGAGTGAGCCCGATCCCGTCAAGCCGGGGCATATTCTGGTCAGCCAGCACAAGATCAATATTGTGGCTCTCGGCCTTTTCCAGGGCATCCTGCCCATCCACCGCCTCCACGACGTGATAGCCGGCACCCGTCAGAGTGAACGACACCATTTTCCGCATGGACGGTGAATCATCTACGGCAAGGATCGATTGCATGTAAGGCTCCAACTGACTTAAATATATAGGTTAACCAGTGATGTAAAGATCAGAACAGGTCCACCGAACCGGCATCCATCTCGCTCTGCGTGACAGGGTTAGGCCGGTCGGGCGCCATCTCCGCAAAGGGCGCCGCTTCTTCGCCATCTTCATTGCCCATGGCTTCGGAAGCCAAACGAAACGCGCATCCTTGAAGCACCTTGGTCGTGTGCCATATCAGCTGGGACGCCATATCCTGGAACTGCAACTCAGTCACTGCACTGCGCAGCGCAGCGCGGGCAGCTACCAGCTCCGGGGAATCTGCAACGGCAGCATCCGTCAGCACCGCGTTTGCCTCCCCAAAGCGCTCCAGCAGGTTATCGGTAGCATGGTTGAGCAGTCCTTCCAGGCGATGCAGGTCATGCATAACGACCAGCAACGAATCCTGCAGTTCTGCCGCCACCATGACGGGAACCTGGACAGCAGGTCCTCCAGACGTTGTTAGCGTAGATTGCATCGTTTCTCCATCGCGGCACGCAGCAGCAAAGCACGCAAAAACACAGAACTACGACACCCGCACAGTGGCCCCAAGCCCGTGTGCACCGTGGTGTCAGCGCCCATTGGACGCTGACGCTGAAACCATCCCAATCGGACAAACACCCTTGTTTGTTCCAATTTGTATCCTATGATAGCGCTCCTATGGTCACCATAGCATCAGACCAGACCCTCAACATCCTGCATCTTGAAGATTCACTGGCAGATCATGAGTTGACCGCATTGACCCTACGGCGCTCCGGTCTCCACTGCCACCTCCATCGGGTGGATTCGCTCTCCGAATTCCAGCGGCTCACAGATATCCAGCCGTTCGACATCATCTTGGCAGATTACCGGCTGCCCGGCTTCACGGCATTGGACGCGTGGGCACATGTGGTGCAAAAGCCGCAACACCCCCCCTTTATCCTTCTGTCGGGAGCCATCGGCGAGGCAGCAGCTGTAGATGCGATCCGCCTGGGCATTGCCGATTACCTGCTTAAAGACGACCTTCAGCGGCTGCCGCATGTCATTGCACGCGCCCTGGAGGTTCATGAAGCCCGTCAGGCGCGCGAACTGGCTGTCTCGCAACTGGAAGCCTCGGAGCGCCGACTGGCTGACCTGACGGAACATCTGCAAACCTCGATCGAGCAGGAACGTGCGTCCATTGCCCGCGAGATCCATGACGATATCGGCGGCGCACTGACCGCCGTCAGGTTCGATGTGGCATGGATCGGACGCCATAGCACCAATACGGAGATGCAAGAGCATGCAGCCTCAGCGGCAGAGATGCTGCAGCATGCCATTGGAGCAAGCCAACGCATCATGATGAACCTGCGCCCCCCGATTCTTGAACAGGGACTGGTGGCAGCGGTGCAATGGCTTGCCGCCGGATTTGAGCGTCGCTCGGGCATTCCCGCCCGGGTTATCAGCAGCAGCGAATCTATCCGGGCCACCGCAGATATTCAGCTGGTTGCCTATCGCACAGCGCAGGAGGCGCTGACCAACATCTCCAAACACGCACATCCCCGCACAGTGCACATTGACCTCTCCGACAAAGAGGATGTCCTGACATTGGAAGTGACTGACGATGGGCAAGGCATTGACCCCTGCATGCTCGAAAAACCAAAAGCCTTTGGGCTCAAAGGCCTGCATGAGCGTGCCCGTACCGTGGGGGGATGGCTGGACATCAGCAGTCGGCCCGGCCAAGGCACGTCCGTGATCCTGTCCATACCGCTAACATCGCACCCAACACCACCAGCTCCAGGAGATGCGCAGTGATTCATGTGGTCCTGTGCGATGACCACGCCGTCTTGCGGCGCGGAATACGCGATACGCTGGCCGAGGCGCCCGACATCCAGGTAACCGGCGAGGCCGGAGGGTATTCCGAGTTGCGCGAGGTCTTGCGCTCCGCCGCCTGCGACGTATTGCTGCTGGACTTGAATATGCCGGGCCGCAGCGGCTTGGAGGTGCTCACCAGCTTGCGCGAAACCCATTCCGCCATCAAGGTGCTGGTGGTCTCGATGTATCCAGAAGATCAGTACGCCCTGCGCTGCCTGAAAGCTGGCGCGCAAGGATATGCCAACAAGGCAGGGGACCCGGTCGAGCTGATTGCTGCCGTGCGGACCGTCATGCAGGGACGCAAGTACCTCACGGCAGAAGTGGCGCAGATGCTCGCGGACAGCCTGGCACAGCCTACGCCGGAAGCGCCACACACGGCCTTGTCGGAGCGGGAGCTGCAAACGCTGGTCAAAATCGCGTCCGGACGCAGGCTGTCGGACATTGCAGAAGAGCTGATGCTGAGTCCAAAGACAGTGAGTGTCTACCGTTCACGGGTGCTGGAAAAGCTCAAGCTGTCCAACAATGCGGAGCTTACCGTCTACGCCATCCGAAACCAGCTGGTCTGAACCTGCCCCCAGCGCCACCTATGACTACCGCTGAGCAGCAAACAGATCGACTGCCTGCTGCATGAGCGCGAGCACGGGTTGCTCCAGTAGCGGCAGTGTGGCCACAATACCCAGCATGCCTACAGTCAACGTCACGGGGAAACCGACCGCATAGATATTCATTTGCGGTGCCACGCGGGAAATGATGCCCAGCGTCAAATTGACAAACAGCAACAGCGCAATCATCGGCAGAGCGATCCAGAGCGCGCTGGCGAACAGCGACGAGCCCAGTTCATAAAGGCGCATCTGCCCGAGCGCCTGCAAAAAGTTTCCATCGACAGGAAAGCGGTCAAAGCTTTTCACCACGGCCATCAGGATCAGCAAGTGGCCATTGATGACCACAAACAGCAGCATGGCCATATGCCCAAAAAACCGCGCAACGGCGCTGATCTGCGCATTGGACGACGGGTCAAAGAACGACGCGAAATTCAAGCCCATCTGCAAACCGATGATTTCGCCCGCCAGTTCCACGGCCGCAAACACCAGCCTGACAGAGAAACCGATCGCAAGGCCCACGGCCACCTGCTGAGCAACAGCACCAAACGCCTCACGACCATTGACGCTGATGACCGGCTGATCACCCAGCACACCCTGCGCGCACAGTGCCACCAGAAACGCCAGTCCAATTTTGACGCGCATGGGAACTGTGCGCATGGAGAACACCGGCGCGACCGAGAACACGGCCAGCACGCGCAAAAAGGGCCACAGAATGGGCGAAAGCCAAGCCATCAACTGAGCCTCGGTGAAAGTGATCACACGATCCTCAACGGGCTTCGAAGCGGGCGTCTGGAGGACCCGGCTTCAGGAAAAAACCCATAGCTCACCCTCTCACCTGACTAGCCAATCATCGAAGGAATCGATTCGATGGTCCGGCGGATAAAGTCCACCAGGGTGCTGAGCATCCAGGGGCCTGCAATGGCAAAAACCACCATCGCAGCAATCAGCTTGGGAACAAAAGCAAGCGTCGCTTCGTGGATCTGGGTTACGGCCTGAAAAATGCTCACGAGCAATCCCACCGCCATGACGACCCCGAGCACGGGCATCGAAATCATCAGAAGCAATGTCAGCGCGTCACGCCCGATGGTCAGCACCATTTGTGAAGTCATTGGCAGCTCCTTCAGGGTACAAAACTGGCAGCCAGCGAGCCGATCAGCAGGTTCCAGCCGTCCGCAAGCACAAACAGCATGAGCTTGAACGGCAGTGCCACCAGCACCGGAGACAACATCATCATGCCCAAAGACATGAGGATGCTCGACACCACCATGTCGATCACCAGAAACGGAATGAAGATCATGAACCCGATCTGAAACGCCGATTTCAGTTCACTGGTGACAAATGCAGGCACAAGCACCCTGAGGGGTGCAGTTTCTGCGGTCACACTGGAATCCAGTCGCGCCAAGCGGGAAAACAGGGCAAAGTCAGACTGCCGGGTCTGCTTGAGCATGAAACTGCGCATCGGCGCTTCGGCCTTTTCCAGAGCCTGTTCAAAACTGATGGTGTTATTGGTGTAAGGCACATAGGCATCCTGGTACACACGGTCCAGGGTAGGCCCCATGACAAAAAAAGTGAGAAACAGCGACAGCCCGATGATGACCTGGTTGGGCGGCGCGGACTGGGTGCCCAGCGCCTGGCGCAACAGCGACAAAACAATCACGATCCGGGTAAAGCCGGTCATCATGAGCAGCACCGCTGGCAAGAAGGAGAGCGCCGTGAAGAACAACAGTGTCTGAATAGGCACCGAGTAGCTGTTGCCAGACGGACCGCTCCCCACCACCAGCGGCAGGGACCCGGCAGACGCCTGCGCGAAGGCCAGGTCATGCCCCATGAACCCCACAGAAGCGACCGCTCCCAGCAGCGCCACGCGACGGGTGAACGATACATCAGCCATTGGCGGTGCTTCCTGGGGCGTTCACGGCGGACGCGACTGCCTGCGCGAAAGAAGGCTCCGCTCTGGGTGCCGAATGGGGGGCAGCTGACAGACCAGCAGGAAACACATGCAGACAGCTCACTTGCTGAGCGGTAACGCCCAGCACCAGCCAGGTTCGCGCATGCTCGGGCCCGACTTCCACCGTCACCACGCGCTGATGGGGGCCGACAGCCACTGCGGACAGTACCCGGGACGCGGCTCCCACACCAGCGCTGCCTGCAGCCTGCCGCTGCTGCAACCGGCGGACAAGCCAGGGCAGTAGAGCCATGGCCCCCACAAAAAGGACGACCACGACCAGCGTCTGGGTCATGCTGCCACTATCCACGACTGACCCGCCGCAAACGCTCGGAAGGCGTCACCACGTCCGTGAGGCGAATACCAAACTTGTCATTCACAACCACCACCTCGCCCTGGGCAATGAGATAGCCATTGACCAGAACGTCCATCGGCTCACCCGCGAGTGCATCGAGCTCCACGACCGAGCCTTGCGCGAGCTGAAGGATGTACTTGATGGGTACCTTGGTGCGCCCAAGCTCCACCGATAACTGGACAGGTATGTCCAGCACCATGTTGATGTCGTTGACCGTGCCATCGCCACCACCGGAGAAAGGGCGTACAGGCTCACCAGACAACGGGCCACCTTGCTCCCCGTCGCCAGGCTTGTCGTCGGTGCGCTTTTGTTCTTCAAGCGCCTCGGCCCAACCCGCAAACGGGTCGTCCGCGCCAGCATCCTTGTTATCTTCTTCAGTTGACATCTTTTTCTCCCAGCCAGCTCATGTCGGCATTGCGCAGGCATTCTTCGATACGAATGGCGTACTTGGAATTGTGCGTTCCGTACTGGCACTCAAAAATGGGGACCCCACCAATCGATGCGCGAATGCGGGGTTCTCGGTCCAGCTCGATGAAATCGCCAGGCTTCATGGCCAGCAACTGCTCCACGGTGGCGTCGGCGCGTGCCAATTCGGCCACCAGGGTCACTTCGGCTGCCTGGATTTCCCGGGTCAGCACACGGACCCAGCGGCGATCCACTTCAATGGAGTCGCCCTGGGTGGACGAATACAACACGTCACGGATCGGCTCCAGCGTCGCGTAGGGCATGCAGATGTGGATGGCGCCCGAAAGGTCCCCGATTTCCAGCTGAAACGCCGTGGATACGACGATTTCGCTGGGGGTGGCAATGTTGGCAAACTGCGGCTGCATCTCGGACCGCTGGTACTCCAGCTCCAGCGGGTAAATGCCCTGCCAGGCCTTTTTGTATTCAGCACAGATCACGTCCACCAGGCGGTTGATGACCCGTTGCTCCGTGGGCGAAAAATCCCGACCTTCAATCCGTGTCTGGAACTTGCCCACGCCGCCGTACAGCGTGTCGATGATGCCGAAAACCAGCGAGGGCTCGCACACGATCAGTCCGCTGCCGCGCAGCGGACGGATGGCCACAATGTTGAAGTTCGTGGGTACCGCCAGCTCGCGCAGAAAGGCGCTGTAACGCTGCACGGATACTGTGCCCACCGAGATTTCAGGACTGCGGCGGATGAAATTGAAGAGCCCGATGCGGAAGTTGCGTGCAAACCGCTCGTTGACGATTTCCATCGTCGGCATACGCCCGCGGACGATGCGCTCCTGGCTGGAAATATCGTAGTTGCGTACGGAGCCCGCCTCCGCGACCTCCTCGACCGACTTCTGGCTCTCACCAGTAACCCCTTCAAGAAGGGCATCAACTTCTTCCTGGGAAAGAAATGAATCACTCATGACTGGTCCTCGCCCGGGTCATTGGATGATGAAGCTGGAAAAAAGCACACGGTGCACCGGGTTGCGCTCTGTGCGCCGACGCGAAGGCCGGTCCTCCGCATCCTCTTCCTTGTCGGCCGCCGCAGCGCGTGCACGCTCCGTAGGAACCGTGTAACCCAGGGGGCGGGAGACTTCCCGCAGGATGTCTGCAGCCAGCTTTTCCTTGCCTTCCCGCTGCAGCAGTTCAGTGGAAGTCCGCTGGGAAACCAGCATCAGGATGCCGCTGCGTATGGAGGGCAAATACAGCTTCACCTGCTCTGCTGTCTTGGCATCTTCCAACTCCAGGGTGATACCAATCTGGGCAAACCGGTCACCGCCAGGGTCTGCCAGGTTCACCACCATGTTCTCCATGGGCAGGAACGTGGGGGCCACCTTGGGGGCCTCCTTGCGGACTGGTGCAGCCCCATCTTCTTCGTCGGCATGGGAGCGGCTGGAAATGAACCAAGCCGCCGCGCCGCCACCAATCACCAGCACCGCCACCACAACGCCGATGATGATGATGAGCATCTTCTTGCTTTTGGCCGGGGCCGCTGCGGGAGTATTGGCTGACACGTTGCGGATTCCTTGCGGTGGGAGACGGGCCGGGCCCGCGCAATCCATGGGCGAGCAAAACCGGATGGCCCATTATTGGGCGGGGCTGCAACCAATAATAGCCAGAATAAAAGCCCAAAACCATGGCATTCACTGCGCTATGGACTCTGCACGCAAGCACCGGAACGGCGTTCGGTCGCGCTGCAGCGGCAAGACCTGATGGAATGCAGGAGTAGCCACCGCTGCAAAGCAACCTATCAGAAATGCTCTGGGGTAGGGAGTAACACGGTACTCGCGTACCGCCAGCAGCGTAAAGACGCCGCGCGAGCGAGTTCCTGACCGGGGGGTGACGCGGGCGGCAGGCGGGTAGCCCCGTCTGCCCGCCGGGCTCACACAAAGACGTCTACTGCGCGATCCGGGGCGCCACCGCGCAGCAGTGAAGCCGTGCCAGTGGGCGCTGCAGCGACCACCTTCGCCTGGCGAGCGCCATCGCGCTGGCCCTGCCGCTCAGCCCCACCCGCATCGTCACGCTGCCCCGCCGAGGTGCCAACCGACATACCCGACAGCACGAGGCCCTCACTGCGCAACAGCTCACTCAATTGCGCCATGCTGCGGTCCAGCAGCTCACGGGTCTGCGGCTGGTCGCTCCGGAACGTCACGTGGGCCTCATTGCCCGACAGTGACACCGACACCTCTACCGGCTGCCCGTCGCGGTTGAGCGTCAGTTCCGCATTCTGTGTTTTCTGGTTGACCCAATAAGCCACCTGCTCGGCGACCTGCTCCTCAACACCTGCCTGTGGGGGGTCGGCAAACACCGTGGCCCCATCCAGGGAGCCCGACTCCACCGGCGCAGAACCGCTGCCGCTATCCAACCAAGCCCCGGCGCTGGAACGCCCCTCGCCAGAGCGGCCTCCAGCGTCCGCACCCTCCCCACCTCGCGCGGACGCTACCGGAGATAGCAACCCCTCTGCAACGGAGGCGACCACAGCCCCACCCGCCGGGTCCACCATGCCCCCAGGAATGCGATCCGATGCGCCAGCAACTGGCATCCCCACCATTCGCTCGCTGGCCATCTGCACCGCAGCCAGGGCCACGCCTTGATGGCCCGGCAACTGCTGCGCAGCGCCTCCTCCGAGGGAGCGACCTGTAGACATTTCCACTGCATCTGCCTTCTGGGCCAAGGCACTTTGCATGCGGGAGAAAATCCGACCCTGCGCCATCCCGCCGACCGGTGGGAGCCCTTCCTGCAAGTCTGCCGAAGTGTCGAGCCTGGCTGTTTCAGCCACGATGCCTTGCGAAAGACCGTCCGTTCCGGGAAGGATTCCCGCCAGGGACGCCAGCCCCCCTTGGGCGCTACCACCCTGCGCTTCCAGCCCCAATACCGCTCCGGTCTGCGCTCCGGCACTCAAAATGCTGCCGCCCTGCCCGCGCTCTGCCGCAGCAGCATCAATCCGCCCATTGGCGCCGGGCACCAGCAAACCCTGCCAGGCAGCCATGGCGGAGGCCTCCATGGCCGCCTTTGCAGCGTCCGACAAAGCCACATCGGAAGGAGCGGCACCCGAGGCCGCCAGATCCAGCGGAGCGCCATCGCCTCCGCCCATCGCCCCATCGCCCAAAGCTGCCAGCAGCGCCAGAAAGCCGCCAGAGCCCGGTTCGTTCGCGTCCGGACTCTGCGCTGTGGAGCGGTGCCGAGCGGCATGGGCGGACTGGGTGCCCTGGGGAGAAGAAATTTTGGTGGGTTCCATGGTCAATACTCCCGGCCCTCAGAGCCCTGAATCGCACTGCGGTACTGCAACGCAGCCCGCTCATCGGTTTGTTTCTGATCTCTTCGCATTTCGGCCAACTCCAGGTCGTGGCGCCGCTTTTCCATGACCTTGCGCAGGCTTGCCAGACGCAATTCCGCCTCCAGCAAGGCGCGCCTGGCGGCCTCCACCCGATGGGCGTGGTCTCCCACCACACCATTCTGGACACCCGCCGCGTGGCCCAGGCGGTCCATGAACTGGTAGTGGTGGTACATCACCTCGGGCTTCATCGTGGTATCGGCCTTCATGCCCCAACGCGCCTGGGTCTCTCGGGCGTAATCTTCCAGCTGGTCGAGCTGGGCACGCGCCGCCTGCTGCGCAGCCAACATGTCCTGCAGCGCCTGGCGCGCGTCGTCCCGCTTGCGGGAGGCGACTTCCACAGCGACGGCGAGCGAGTTCAGGCTGGACATGGCTGACTACCCCAGGTGTTCAATGGTCCAACACCGCTGCCATGCCCGCCACGCTCTGGTCCATCGAGGCGGCCTCGAACATGTCCTGCTGCAAGAAGGCGGCCATCTGCGGCTGCAGGCGAATGGCTTCGTCCAGGGCGGGATCGGAGCCGCTCATGTACGCACCGACCTGCACCAGATCCCGGCTCTTCTGGTAGCGCGAATACACCGCCCGAAAGCGTCGCGCCAGATCAAAATGCCCGCGCGACACCACGTTGTGCATCACGCGGGATGCAGACTGCTCAATGTCGATGGCGGGGAAATGCCCCGTCTCGGCCAAAGCCCGCGACAGCACGATGTGCCCATCCAGAATCGCACGCGCCGCGTCAGCGATCGGGTCTTGCTGGTCATCGCCCTCAGACAGCACCGTGTAGAAAGCCGTGATCGAGCCAACCCCGTGCAGCCCATTGCCACTGCGCTCCACCAGTTGCGGTAGCTTGGCAAAGCAGGAGGGCGGATAGCCCTTGGTGGCGGGAGGCTCACCGATGGCCAGCGCAATTTCGCGCTGCGCCATGGCATAGCGGGTGAGCGAATCCATGAGCAGCAGCACATGCTTGCCCTTGTCCCGAAAGTGCTCGGCAACCGCCGTGGCATATGCAGCCCCCTGCATGCGCAAGAGCGGCGGCGCATCAGCAGGCGCCGCCACCACCACCGATCGCGCGCGGCCATCCTCACCCAAAATGTCTTCCACGAATTCCTTGACCTCGCGCCCCCGCTCGCCAATAAGCCCCACCACGATCACATCTGCCTGTGTGTAGCGGGCCATCATGCCCAGCAAGACGCTTTTGCCCACCCCTGAACCGGCAAACAAACCCAGGCGCTGCCCACGCCCCACGGTAAGCAGGGCATTGATGGCGCGCACGCCCGTGTCCAGCGATTCGCGCACAGGGTCCCGGTCCATGGCATTGATCTGGCGGCGCCCCATGGGCTCAGACACCACGTCCTGCACGGGCCCACCATGGTCCAGCGGCAGTCCCTGCGCATCCACCACCCGGCCCAGCAGGCCTTCGCCCATCGGCAAGCGCAGTACACCCGCACGCTGGATGGCCCGCGCGGGCTCGCCGAGACGGGGGATGGGGATGTAGGGCGCAGCGGGCACCACACTGGCACCACTGGAGAGTCCGTGGATATCTCCCGCAGGCATCAGAAAAGCGCGGTCCGCAGAAAAACCCACCACTTCTGCCAGCACGGGGGCATGCCCCGGCATCTGGACCATGCACTGCGAGCCCACGGGCACGCGGATGCCCACAGCCTCCAGCACCAGGCCCGTCAGCCGGGTCAGCGTGCCGCGCGTCTCCAGCGGCGCGCCTTCAGCGACGCGCGCACGCGCGTCGTCCATCAGGCGTGTCCAGGCAGAAGGAGATTCAACGGCCATCACTGCCCTCTTCTTCCTCTTGCCATGGCGACTGGAGCCCCAGTGCGGCAATGGCCCGCTGCCAGCGTTTGTCAAGGCTGCCGTCCACCGCCGTACCGGCTGATTCCACCAGGCAGCCGCCCGGCGGCACCGCAGCATCCGCCATCCACTGCACACCGGGGGCATCGATTTCTTCGCGCAGAGGCTGGGCCATCGCCTCCATATCTGCAGGGTTCAGGCGGACCATGGCAGGTCGCCCCTCGGTCACCAGCATGCCTACCGCCTCCCTCACCACGGGCTGCAAGGCGTTGGGGTTGACGGACAGTTCCTGGCGCACCACCTGGCGCGCAATGTCACAGGCCAGCTCCAGCAGTTGCTGGGCCATCTGCTGCTGCATGTCGATCAGGCTTGCATCGAGGGTCTGCACCACGCTCTGCAGCCGCTGCGCCGTTTCATGCCCTTGCTGGGCAATGTATTCGTCCATGCGCCGCTGCCATTCCAGCGCCGTTTGGGCCTGCCCCTGGGCAAAGCCCTCAGCGTAGGCGTCATCACATGCCTGCTGAATCAGTGCCTGCTGCGCAGCCTCATCAATTTCAGCCGGAATCTCCGCCACAGGCTCGGGCTCCACTGGTTCAACCAGGTCGGAGCCGTCCACCGCTCCAAACTTCCACTGCGTGAAATCGCCCACTTCCTCGCTGGGAATGAAGCGCGAATAAGAGCGCTGGCTAGACGAAGGCATCATCACCGCCGGATCCAATCACGATTTGACCCTCGTCGGACAAGCGACGCACGGTCTTCAGGATTTCCTTCTGCTGAGCCTCGACCTCGGACAACCGCATCGGGCCGCGCGATTCGAGGTCTTCGCGCAATGCCTCGGAGGCACGCGAGGACATGTTCGACAGGAACTTCTCGCGCAGCTCGGGCACTGCTCCCTTGAGTGCCACGATGAGCGTTTCGGACGCCACCTCCTTGAGCACAGTCTGGATCGCCTTGTCGTCGAGCTTGAGCACGTCTTCGAACACGAACATCTTGTCCATGATCTTCTGGGCCAGATCGGGGTCGTAACCCCGGATGGATTCGAGCACCACGGCATCCATGTTGCCGCCCAGCAGATTGATGATCTCGGCCGCAGCCTTGACGCCGCCCAGCGAGCTCTTGCGGATCTTGTCGCCACCCGCCAACACCTTGAACAGCACCTCGTTCAGGTCCTTGAGCGCCGTCGGCTGAATACCTTCCAGCGTGGCCACGCGCAGCAAAATTTCACTGCGCTGACGGTCAGTGAGGTGCATCAGGATGCCCGACGCCTGGTCGCTGTCCAGGTGCACCAGGATGGCTGCGACGATCTGGGGATGTTCGTTGCGCAGCAGTTCAGCCACCGACAGTGGGTCCATCCACTTGAGGCTCTCGATGCCCGACACGTCGCCGCCCTGCAGGATGCGGTCGATGAGCAGGCCCGCCTTGTCGTCGCCCAGCGCGCGGCGCAGCACGGCGCGCACGTAATTACCGGTGTCGGACACCAGCAGGCTCTGCGCAGCAGCGGCGCCGGAGAACTTGTTGATGACCTCGTCCACTTTCTCGCGCGATACCGAGCGCATGCGCGCAATGGTTTCGCCGAGTTTCTGCACTTCCTTGGGCGAGAAGTGCTTGAACACTTCGGCAGCCTCTTCCTCGCCGAGGGACATCAGCATGATCGCGGCGTCGTTGAGTCCTTGGTCGTCCATGGTCGTCGTCCGTGGTGTCGGTGATTAGACCGGCTCGCCGTTCAGCCAGGTCTTCAGGATATTGGCCACAGCCACAGGGTTCTCCTTGGCCAGCACGCGCGCCTCTTCCAGACGCAATTGCTCCGGCGTGGCAGGAAGCACCTCGTTTTTCTTGGCGGGCGCAGGCAGCGCCGGGCGTTCGGGCGTTTCGGACTCCACGGCATCCAGCTGGCCACCGGCCACCGGGATGGCACGGGGCTTGGCCGCCGCGCCAGTGCCCTTGAGGGCCGGACGCACCAGGCCCATCAGCACCAGGGCCGCAAACAGCACCGCACCCACCGGCCAGGCAAACGACTTGGCCAGATCGATCACTTCAGGCTGCTTCCACAGAGGAATGTCGCTGGTTGGCGTTGCGGTCACCTGGAACGGTGTGTTCATGAGGTTGACGGAGTCGCCGCGATCCCGGTTGAAGCCAATGGTCTCGCGCACCAGCGCCGTCATCTGCTCCAGTTGCTCGGGTGTGAGCGCCTTAGACACGGTCTTGCCCTTGTCTTCCGTGGACTGGTAGTTGACCACCACCGCCGCGCTCACCCGCTTGAGAGCACCACTGCCGCCGCGCGTGACGCGCACCGTCTTGTCAACCTCGTAATTGGTGATGGATTCGCGCTTGCTGCCCACAGCTTGGGCGCCCTGAGCCTGCTGGCCGGCGGCGGTGGGCGGCGGGTTGGCGCCATTGATGGGCGCGGCAGACGGAGCAGGGGGCTGATTGGTCGTGGCGCCCGGCACACCAGTGGGCAGCAGATTGCCTTGGGGACCTGTGCTTTCCACCACCTGCTGGCTGCGGATGGCGCTGGCATCGGTGGCCAGGTTGGGCCGGTGCTGCTCGGAGGTGGATTCGGTCTGGGTGAAATCCACCTCGGCCGTCACCTGCGCCTTGACGTTGTCGCGGCCCACCACGGGCTCCAGGATGTCCAGGATGCGGCGGGTGTACTGCTGTTCGATCTGTTGTACATACAGCAGTTGCTGCGCATCCACACCGTTTCCAGCGGCAGTATCGGGCGACTGGGACAGCAGTTTGCCTGTATCGTCCAGCACGCTCACGGCGGACGGAGACAGCTCTGGCACGCTGGAAGCCACCAGATGCACGATGCCCGCCAGCTGCGCACGGTCCAGAATACGGCCCGGGTGCAGGCTCACCAGCACCGACGCCGAAGGCTTTTGCTGCTCCCGGAAAAATCCGTTCTGGTTGGGAAGCGCCAGATGCACCCGCGCACCTTGCACCGACGACAGCGCCTGGATGGAGCGCGTAAGTTCGCCCTCCAGGCCCCGCTGAAAGTTCAGGCGCTCCTGGAACTGGGTCATCCCAAATTTGCTGGATTCCATCAGTTCGAAACCCGCCACCGAACCCTTGGGCAGGCCCTGGGTGGCCAGGCGCAGGCGCACATCGTGCACGCGGTCTGCAGGGATCAGGATGGCACCACCGCCATCGGCGTGCTTGTAAGGCACATTCATCTGCGACAACTGGGCCACGATGGCACCGCCATCTTTGTCGTTCAGATTGGCAAACAGCACGCGGTAGTCAGGCTGGCGCCCCAGCACGATGGCCGCAATGGCCACCGCCACCAGCAGCGCCGCGCCCACACCCAGCCGCATGCGCTGCGCCCTGTCGAGGGCAGACAGCCGCTGCAGCCAGTTCGGGCTGGCAGGGGGGGTGAGAGGAATTTCAGCAACTGCAGACATCTTGCTTTCCAGTAGGGTGGCCCGGCAAGGACCAAAGCGTGGGGTCGATTATTCGGTCACGCCTCCAAAATGTTCGCTGGATAAGCCGCGCGTTTGGCCATCAATTCAGAGCGATGGGTCCCGGCGCGATGGCTAGGATACGCAGCATACCGCCATTCCCACGGATACAGCCATGGACCTTCGCATCTCAAGCTCTACCGCCCCGCTCACGGGCGCTGGCGTGGCGCGCCGTGCTGCAGCGCCGCAAAACGACGCCAATGACGTGGGTTTCTCGGGGGCGCTCAAAGGCGCACTGCAGTCGGTCAGCGCCGCACAAAACCGCTCTTCGAACCTGCAGACCGAGGTGCAGATGGAAAACCCTTCTGTCAGCCTCGAAGAAACCATGGTGGCGATCCAGAAGGCCCAGATCGGCTTTCAAGCCACGCTGCATGTGCGCAACCGGATGGTGCAAGCCTATACCGACATCATGAACATGCAGGTGTGATAGAGACGCCCCCCTGAGGCGCTGCGCGCCTTCCCCCAGCTCTCGCAACGCTGGGCGTTTCGGGCAGGGAGACGATGCCCTCGCTGCGGGGCGGCCCTTGCAGGGCATCCCTCGCGTGGGGCGCGCCGGTATCGGGCGGTAGGGGCCCTTCTTTCACTCCTATTTTTGTAGCATTTTGCGCTTTGTAGGCAAGCGCTATGGGCACTTTTTATCCCCAAAGACACGCCACGCTCTTGGTACCAGGGGCTGAGCGATGCATCGCTGGCCGCGGCGAGGTGGATGCCAAGCGCCAGGAACCGTCCGCTCTCAATTTAATAGCTGCCTGCGCTTGATAGATAAGCGGCATAGCCCTATTCGCCCATGAAAAAGCCGACCTCGTGGGGTCGGCTTTTTTGCGGCTCAGCGCACGCCTCAGTGCATCATCTGCGGCTGGCCCTCGAACAGGTGTTCAAACTGCGCCAGCCAGGGCTCAGCGAGGCAGCGAATCTGGGCATCGTTGCGCAGGATACGCTGCATGATGCGGGTCTTCTCGCGTTTGTGCTCGGGCAGCAGTTCGTGCTCTTGCGACTTGAAGCGCAGCTGCTCGATCAGCACGGCGCAGGCGCCTTCGTAGCGCACCACCCCATCCCAGTCCTTGAGCTTGGCGGCCTCCAGCATCTTGGCGCTGCTGTCTTCAATCGCCTTGTAATAGTCAATCAGCATGTGTGACATGGTTATGCCTCCACCAGCACAGGCTGGCCAGTGGCGGCGGGCGCATCGGACGAAGCCGCGGTGCCGGTTTTCTTGATTTCGTTCCAGCCTTGGGCCACGGGCTCGATCAGGCGCATGACTTCTTGCATGATGGCGTCGTCGTTGCGGGCGTTGGCCAAGATCAGGCGGCGCATGCAGTAGTCGTACAGCGCACCCAGGTTTTCGGCCAGTTCGCCCCCATCGACTTTGTCGAGCGAGGTGCTCAGGCCCTCCTCCAGAATGCGCACGGCCTTGGAGATGGCATTGACTTTGGCCAGCACATCACCACGTGCCAGGGCGCCACGTGCCGTGGCGATGGCATTGAGGACACCTTCATACAGCAGGCTGACCAGCTGGTGCTGGTCCATCGTGTGCATGCTGGTTTCCACATTGATACGCTGGTAAGCGTTGGCTGCACGGGGGCTGTAGGCGCTGAACATGCTGACAATCCTTCCGAGGTATTACTTAAGTTATCGGCATGTGCCAGAAAAACTGAAGCCCCTGATTAACCAGTCGATTTGTTCCAGGCAGTGACCTGCTGTGAGATATACGCGTTCAGGCCATTGAGGCTGCTCAGCTGGGTATCGAGTGCGTTATACCGCTGTGTGATGCGCTTTTCAAATGCCTCGACCTTCTCATTCACACGTGTCTGGTCCTGGCTGTTGCGCTTGAGGCTCAGCTGCAGGGTGGCATCCTTGGATTTGAAGAAACCGTCGTTGGAGAGCAGGTTGGTGGTCAGCGCCTTCAGCTGGACGGCAATGCCATCGGCGGAGCCGCCACCGGTATTGCGGAACAGGTTTTTCACGTCGTCCGGGTTCTCGGACAGCGCCTTGGTGAGCTTGGAGGAGTCAACCGCCAGGTCTCCGCCCAGCTGCTGGGTAATGCCAATGTCCGCCAACCGCTGGAAAGCACCACCCCCAGTAGTGACCGACTGGATGGCATTGCGCAGGGAGTTTTGCAGCGCTACGGCCGTCGAGTCGCCTTGCAGCAACCCTGCCGACTTGGTAGCGGCGTCGTACTTGGTGGCGTCCTGCAGCAACTGGTTGATGGCGTTGTAGGCCTTCACGAATCCATCAATGTTGGACTGGATCGCGGAGTTGTCCTTGCTCACAGTGATATCAATGGGAGCCGTCGTCACTTGCTCGGCCTTGAAGGTCACGCCCGAAATCGTAGAGGCAAACGTATTGGTGGCTGAAGACACCGCGATCCCGTTGACCGTGGCCTTGGCATCGGCGGCCGCCTGCGTGACCGTGGCACCGTTGACGAGGCGGGACAAGCCTGTGGCGTCGGTGTTGCCCGCGCTCTGGGGGTCGGTGTCGCCGTCCTCCATCACACTCAGGCGAAACCCGAACTCCTCGCCGGTGCTCTTGCTGCGCAGCAGCAAGCGCTCGCCCGACGCATCACTGAGTACCGACGCCGTTACCCCTGCATTGGCACCATTGATCTTGCTGGCCACGTCCGACAGCTTGTCGCTCGCACTGATAGTGATGTCTACGGGCTGACCGCTGCCAGGTGTGAACGACGCGGGCGCAACACTCCACTTACCCAATTCGAGGCGCAGCGTACCGGATCCGAGCGCTCCGCCCACGGGCAGCAAAGCGGCGGACGCAGTGGCCTGCGCCTTGGCAAGGCTCTGGACCTCGACACTGAACGTGGTGGGAAGCGTGCCCCCTACGGCGGTGGCGGAAACAAATTTGGAGTCGGACGACGTGGTAGCCACTCCATTCCAACCAGTCACGCTGGTGAGCTTGCCCGCTGCATCCTGCAGCGTGGACACCAGCGACTTGATCTGTCCAAAGGCAGAAATCTTGGTATTGACCGTGGCCGCTTGTAATTTCAGCGTGTCCAGGGGCCTCTTTTCCAGGGTGACCAGCTGGGAAATGATGCTCTTGACATCAAGTCCGTTCGTGCCGACGCCTGGGGATGAAATGGTTGCCATACAAACCTCCTGAACTGGTCCAACGGAAATTATGGCGCCGAACGGCGATCAAGAACGTCCGTAAACACGCCAGGAAACCCGTCTTATCCAGCGGTCCTGGCACCCGCCTTCCAAAAAGCCAAAGGGCGGCGACAGAAATCTGCCGCCGCCTGGGGTCCACCAGGGCGCTGCAACGCCCTGGCTGCCATGCCCGCCGCTTAACGCAGCAGGGCCAACACACCTTGGGGCAGCTGGTTGGCCTGGGCCACCATCGCCGTACCGGCCTGTTGCAGGATCTGGGCACGCGACAGGTTGGCCGTTTCTGCGGCGAAGTCGGCATCCAGAATACGCGAACGCGAGGAAGAAAGGTTTTCCGACGTCACTTGCAGGTTGCTGATCGACGTTTCAAAGCGCGATTGCAGAGCACCGAGCTTGGCACGCTCACCGTTGATGAAGGCCAGTGCAGAGTCCACCGTCTTCAGGGCGTTGGTGGCGTTGCTGAACGTGGTCACATCCAGGTTGGCCACGGTTTGCAGGGCAGAGCCACCGTTGTCCAGCTGGTTGCTGGTTGAAGTAATTGCGAAAGACTTTTCCGAGTCCAGCGTAATGTAGCCACCGGTGTTCACGTTTTCTACCGTTGCGGCAGCAGAGCTCAGCGTGGTCGTGCCGCCGTTGGCCGCGCCAGCGGCGTCGTAACCGGTGACCGTCACGTTCGCCGCGTTGGCGTTGGCTGTATCGCCCACCACGATGTTGTTACCCGTGGCATTGGTAAGAACGATCTGGCTGCCGTCAGAGCTCAGAGAAGCATTGATACCGGTCTTGGCAGACTGGTCGTTGATGGCGGACACAGCGGCCGACAGGCGGTCCGTGCCTGTGGCGGAGGTCAGCGTGAAAGACACTGTACGTGCCGCGCCGACGTTGTCACCTTCCAGCGTCAGCGAGTAAGAGCCGACAGCCGACATACCACCCAGACGCACTTCGGTACGGGCCGTGGCTGTCACACCGGTATCTGCCTTCAGGGCATTGATCTGGTCGGCCGTAGCCTTGGCCGTGGCGCTAGCAGCCACAGTCAGCGTGCCGGTGCCCAGAGCACCGCTGATGGCCACGGTACCTGTGGTCACACCGTTGGTGCCTGCGGTCGCTTGGGTGGCCGATGCGCCAATGCCCGAGCCGTTGGAGGCGACGTTCTGGTTGTTGCCGTAGACGCTGGTGCGCAGATTGCCCGTGGCAGCCACGATGGTCTGGTTGGCGTTGGCACCCACTTGGAACTGCTGTGTGCCGAAACTGCCATCGAGCAGCTTGGAGCCGTTGAATTCCGTGGTTTGCGAGATACGGTCCAGTTCGGACACCAGCTGTCCCACTTCCTGTTGCAGGGCTTGGCGGTCGCCAGCGCTGTTGGAGGCGTTGGCCGATTGCACAGCCAGTTCACGCACACGCTGCAGGATGTCGCCAGAAGCCTTCAGGGCGCCTTCAGCGGTTTGTGCCAGGGAGATACCGTCATTCGCATTGCGAACAGCCTGGTTCAGGCCGCGGATCTGGCTGGTGAAGCGCTCGGAAATCGCCAGGCCAGCAGCGTCATCCTTGGCGCTATTGATACGCAAGCCAGAGGACAGGCGCTGAATGGACGTATTGAGAGAAGTCTGACTCATGCCCAGGTTGCGTTGGGCGGTGAGCGAGGCGATGTTGGTATTGATGGTGGAAGCCATTGCAAATCTCCAGAAAAGAACTGACTGAATATGGCGTTGCCGCCAGCCGGGGCGCCAGCACCGCGCTGGCCTCCTGGGTTCCCAGCGCTGCAGGCCATCTGGTGAACGGCGGGCCGCTTACGGACCGTTGCAATTGTTTTCGGGTCGCCGCCGGAAAACTTGAGGGGCAAACGCACAAGTTGTACGACTTTTTTGCCGCTTATCTCCTAAACGCCCATAAGCAGCGTCTCCACAATTCATCCATCGTTCCCCCATTGACAGCCGGACGGGTGCGCTTGAACCGGCAAACAGATCCGTCTAGCGACGTTAAGGAGTTTCGCCATGGCAGCAACCATCAATACCAACATCAGCTCGCTGACCGCCCAGCGCAACCTGGGCACCAGCCAGATGTCGCTGAATACAGCCATCCAGCGCCTGTCGTCCGGCTTGCGTATCAACAGCGCCAAGGACGACGCCGCCGGCCTGGCGATTTCCGAGCGCTTCACCAGCCAGATCCGCGGCCTGAACCAGGCTGTTCGCAATGCGAACGACGGGATTTCTCTGGCGCAGGTGGCTGAAGGTGCAATGGGGTCGGCTGGCAACATTTTGCAGCGGGTCCGTGAACTGGCGGTACAGTCGGCCAACGCCTCCAACAGCGCTGGCGACCGCCAGGCCCTGCAGCAGGAAGTCGGCCAATTGGTAGCTGAACTGGACCGGATTTCGCAAACCACCGAATTCAACGGCCAGAAGTTGCTGGACGGCACCTTTGGTACGCAGCAGTTCCAAGTGGGTGCAAACGCCAACCAGACCATTGTGGCGGCCACAGCCAACCTGCGTACCAGCGTGTACGGCAACAACCAGAACGTCGCCTCCAACGGCTCGGGCATTGGCGCATCGGCCACCCAGGCCACCGCAGGCACCAACGGTGTGACCACCGGCTCGGTAGCCGTCAGCGGCTACCTGGGCACCGGCACCCTGACGGTGGCTGCAAGTGCTACCGCCAAAGCCACCGCCGACCAGATCAATGCCTTACAGGCCACCACTGGCGTGACCGCCACAGCACGCACCGAAGTGCACCTGGGTGGCATGGCGGCGGCCGGGTCCTATTCGTTGACGCTGGAAGGTGACAACATCGGCAGTCCCCGCACCATTTCATTCACGCTGGTCGCAGGCACGGGGACCGACCGCCTCTCCCCTGCCGTGTCGGCCATCAATGAACAAGCGGCCAAGACCGGCATCAATGCCTCGCTCAACTCCGACGGCACGCAGATCATTCTGACCAACGCCACCGGCAACAACATCGTGATCGGCGACACGGTGAACGCCAACGCGGGTGCGGTGACCGTCACCGGCTATGACGCGGCAGGTGCCAGCAACGGCGCGACCCGGACGCTGGCCGCCGACGCGAACGTGGAGTTCATCAACACCGGCGGTTACATCACGCTGGACTCCGAAAAGTCCTTCGCAGTGACCTCGGCCAGCAACCAGCTGGACAACGGGGGCTCCTCGCTGCACACCGTGGCCAACCTGGACGTGACCACCTTCACCAACGCCACCGACGCGCTCAAGACCGTAGATTCGGCCCTGGCCTTCATCAACGGTGAACGCGCCAAGCTCGGCGCCCTGCAATCGCGCTTCGAAACCAGCATCTCCAGCTTGCAGATCACGTCTGAGAACCTGTCCGCATCGCGTTCGCGCATCCAGGACGCAGACTTCGCGGCCGAAACAGCCAACCTGTCGCGTGCCCAGATCCTGCAACAGGCCGGTACGGCGATGGTGGCCCAGGCCAACCAGATCCCGCAGGGCGTGCTGTCTCTGCTCAAGTAACCTGACCAAACCACACGCTGCGCAGTGAAACAGCAACACCAAAGGGGCCCATCGGGCCCCTTTGTACATGGCACACTGCCTGCACATCCCGCTCCTTTGCTCGTAGATCGGCGCCACCGTGCACACCAAACACACCGACCAGGACGCGTCCCGCCTGCAGGCCGCACTTGCTGCCTCCGACTGGCCCCTTCTCACCCGCTTGTGCCGCCAGGTCCTGCGCAAGAACAGTCGCCACCTCAGCGCGCATCGGCTGCTGGGCTTCTCACTGAACAAGCAGCGCGAGTTCGACGCCGCCCTCAAGGCTTACCGACAGGCCTATGCGTACTGGCCTGAAGACGCCGAGCTACTCGTCAACTATGCGAACGTGCTCATTGAGCAAGCACGCAATATCGACGCCCTGCCCCTGCTGGAAAAAGTGTGCGAACTGCGCCCCCAGCAGGCCATTGGCTGGATCAAGCTGGCCGAATGCTGCTACCTGCTGACGCAACACGACAAAGGTTTTGACGCCAGCCAGAGGGCCGCCGCCCTGGCCGAGACACTGCACGACCGCGTCGCCGCACTCATGCAAAGCGCCATCCACCGGCGCGAGCTGGGCCAGGTGCGCGAGGCTGTCAAGGACTGCGAGACAGCCATCGCCCTGCGCTACAACGACCCTGGCAACTACACCAACAAGCTGTTGTTCATGCTGGCCGATCCCCAGGTGGACGCCGCGCAGCTGTCGGCGGCCGCACGGCAGTACGGCGCTGTGTTCGAACCGCCGCTGCGCCCAGAGTGGCCCGATTTCCAGGAGCACCGGGGCTCGCCATGGCGACGCCTGAAGATCGGCTTCCTCTCCCCCGACTTCCGGGTGCACTCGGTGATGTACTTTGTGGAGGGTCTGCTGGCGCAACTGGATCGGCGGCAGTTTGAAGTTTTCGCTTTCTATCTGTTCCCGCGGGACGATCACGTCACCGAGCGCGTACAGCGCCATGCCGACCATTTTGTGCCCCTGGCCGGTTTCAGCCCGCAGCAGCAGGCCGAGGCCATTCGCGCGCAGGGCATCGACATCCTGATCGACCTGGCGGGCCACACCGGCAACAACGGCCTGCTGACGCTGGCCCACAAGGCGGCCCCGGTGCAGGTGTCCTGGCTGGGGTTCCCGGCCACCACCGGGCTCACGGCCGTGGACTACAAGTTCACCGACGAAATCACCGACCCGCCCGGCGCAGAGGCGCAGTACACCGAGCAGCTCTACCGCTTGCCCACGCTGTTCGCGTGCTACCGCCCCATGAGCCGCAACCCGCTGTGGCGCTACCAGCCGCGCTACCAGGTGCGCCCCACGCCCGCGCTCGCCAACGGTTTCATCACCTTCGGCTCGTGCAACAACCTGGGCAAGCTGACCGACGAGGTGCTGGCCCTGTGGGGCCAGGTACTGGCTGCGGTGCCGGGTTCGCGCCTGCTCATAGAGGGCAAGAACCTGGACCGGCCGGACTTTGCCAACGCCTACCGCCAGCGCTGCGAGCGCCTGGGCCTGCCGCCGGCGCAGGTAGACCTGGTGGCGCAGCGCACCGACAACCAGTACCTGACCTACCACCGCATCGACATCGCGCTCGACCCCTTCCCGCTAACGGGCGGCACCACCACATTTGACGTGCTGTGGATGGGCCTGCCCATCGTGTCGATGGTGGGCGAAAGCTTCAAGAGCCGCATGGGCGTGGGCCTGCTGGCCTACCTGGGCCGCACCGAATGGCTGGCCGAAACGCCCGAGGACTATGTGCGCATCGCCACCAGCCTGGCGGCCGACACACAGGCGCTGAACACCCTGCGGCAGGGGCTGCGCGCCGAGGTGGAGGCCTCTGTACTGATGCGCGAGGACATCTTCAACCACCACTTTGCCGAAGGCCTGCGCGTGATGTGGCTACAGTGGCTGGCCCGGGCCGAACACCCGGACGATCCCGCCGCGCAGGCCCAGGCGATCCAGGACTGGCTGCCTCAGCTGCCAGAGGCCTGGACCCAGCCACCCGTGCCCGGCGTGGGCCTGAAGCCAGGCCAGCGTGTGAGCCTGCACGAGGCGCACCAGCGCCTGCAGGACCTGGTGGACAAGGCCAAGGCCGCCCCGCCGCCCGCACCCGCCACCGGCGCGGACACCAGCGCGGGCCCGGCTCTCAAGGACCGCCACTGGATCGCCGTGACCGAGCTGGCCGAAACCGTGCTCAGCGCTATGCCTCACGACCCGGTGGCCCTGGCCTGCCTGGCCGAGGTGGAACACGCCCACGGCCACACCGAATTTGCCGTGACCTACCTGCGGCACGCAACGCAGGCGATGGGCCTGGATATGGGGGCGAGCCCTGCTGCGTGATGCCCTGACGCCTTGGCGCTCAGTTACAGGGGCAGGGCTGCGCCGCGCTAAACGCTATAAACAATATAGCAACAAACACATACCCACCGCGCGCAATGCGGCATTTTTCCCCATATTTTCTGCGCCCATCACCCCTTGCGTCGCAGAAACCCGTGCGGCGCCACCGTGACCTGCAGGCGCTGCTCCATCTCGGCATCCACTTCGAACTCGGCGTGCCCGACCAGCCACTGGTGCACCGCCGTCTTGGGGTTGTTGCCCACGTCCCAGGGGCGGTCGGCAAAGAACTTGGGCGGCATGTCTTCCACAAAGGTGTCGAACACCACGCAGTAGCTGCCGGGCGTCACCAAGGGCGCGTAGGCGTTGAGCTCGCCCAGCACATGGTCGTGGGTGTGCATGGAATCCAGGCACACCAGCACACGCTGGTAGCCCTTCGCAAAGTCGCGCACCTGCTGCACCACCTCGGGCGCCACGGCCGATCCCTGGATCATCGCGATGCGGCTGGCCATGGGGTGGGCTTCGATGGCGGCGCGGTTGTGGGCGCGGATGTCGATGTCCACCCCCAGCACCTTGCGGCGCGAGGCGCGCGGGTCCAGCGTGGTGCCTGCCTCGATGGCATCGCTCATGTCGAGCAGCGCCAGCAGCGAGGCGCTGAGCACCAGCGATCCGCCATGGGCGATGCCAGTCTCGATGATCAGATCGGGCCGCACGCGCCACACCAGTTCCTGCATGGCCACCATGTCCTGCGGGTACTGGATGATGGGCCGGCCCATCCAGTCGAAGTTGTAGACGTACTGCCGCTGCATGGAGGCCTGCAGCCAGTCGCGCGACAGGGTCTGGAACGCGGTGTCCTGGGCATAGCCCGCAAGGCGGTCGCGGCGTTCCTGGGCAAATTGGTCAACGGGGTTCATGGCGGGGTTACTCCAACAGGATCGGTCACAACGGAAGCGTCGTTCAGCAAAAGGTCATCGGCCAGCACGGCGCGGGGTGCCACACCCCATTCACCCCGCAGGCGTTGCACGTTGATAGGGGGAAACGCCTGCAGCGGGGCCTGGGCATCCACCTCCACGGTACAGCCCGTGCGCGCCTGCAACCAGGCCAGCCACTGGGCATGGAGGGTCTGTCGGCCGCTGGCCACGTTGTAGGTGGCAGCGCGACCCGCCAGCGCAATGCGCGGCAGCCAGTCCAGCAGGTCGTCCACATGCACATAGTCCTTGGCCGACTGCGGATCGGAGCGCAGCACGATGCGGCCCGCCCGGGCCTGGCCCAGTAGGTCGGCCACCAGGTTGCCGGAGGCCGCGTCCATGCCCGGTCCGACCACGTTGGACAGGCGCGCCACGCGCACCCCGGGGCGCCCGCAGGCATGGCACAGCGATTCGCCGGTGAGCTTGGTGAGGTTGTACAGGTACGAAGGGTCGCCCGGCAACACGGCCAGGGGCGCGTCTTCGTGGGTATCAGCCGCCCCCATGTAGACGCGGGTGGATGACAGGTAAAGCAGCGAGTCGAACTGCGCGCGCCGCAGCACCTCGGCCAGCAGGCCCACATGGGCGTCCACGGTGTCGAACGGGCGCGTGCGGAAGTCGGCGGTGAGCCCCACGCAATAGATCACATGGCCCAGCGCGCGGGTGAACACCTCGGCATCGCCGCGCGGTGGCGCCCACACGGTGTGGCCCTGGGCCCGCAGGTGCGCCACCAAGCGGCTGCCGATGTAGCCCGTGGCGCCCAGCACCGTAAACGTCGAAGGGGGCAGGTCCGTCACCGGCGCTCCCCCACGGCCGCCAGCGGTTGGCCCGCATACACGGTGTACGCCAGCAGCTCCCCGCGCACGATGGAGCCTGCGCCCACCACGCAGCCGCGCCGCAGCACGGCGCCGTCCAGCAGCACGCAGTTAGCGCCGATCCACACGTCGTCCTCAATCACGATGCCACCCTTGCTGGGCAGAAAGCCCTGCTCGCGGATCAACCGGCCACGTTCGGCATAGGCATGGTTGACCGGCGCAAAGGTGCAGTTGGCGGCAATCGCCACGTAATTACCGATGTGGATGCCGTTGCCGGTGTAGAGCACGCAGCCCGCGTTGATGACCACATGTTCGCCCACCACCAGGTCGCCGCTGCCGCCCGCAGGCTTGACCTTGACGAAGCTGTCGATCACCGAATGTGCGCCCACCACGATGCGCGTGCCGCGCACCGAGTCTTCGATGTCGGCCAGGTGCGAAACCTTGGCGGTGGGGTGCAGCTCGATCACCTAGAACACCTCCAGGCGCGGCACGGCCACCACCATCTGCGCGCCCCAGCTGCGCGTGTAGTCCAGCTGGTCGGCCACCTCGCTGCGCAGGTTCCAGGGCAGGATCAGGATGCGCTGCGGCTTGTGGGCGCGCAGGTGCGCCTCGTTCACCACCGGGATGTGGCTGCCGGGCAGGTACTGGCCCTGCTTGGCGGGGTTCTTGTCCACGGCATAAGGCAGCAGATCGGGCCGCACACCCGCAAAGTTGAGCAGGGTGTTGCCCTTGGCGGCCGCGCCGTAGGCGCCCACGGTGATGCCGTCGGCCTGGCATTGCAGCAAAAACGTGAGCAGCTCGCGCTTGACCCTTATGGCCTGGGCCTGGAAGTCGCTGTAAAAACCGGCACCCAGCATGCCCGCCGCCGTCTCGTTGGCCAGCAGTTGCTGCACGCGGGTGGTGCCTTCAGCCGTTACCTGGAGGTGGCCCACGGTATCGGCGCGGGCGGCAAACACCCGCAGGCTGCCGCCGTGGGTGGGCAGCTCCTGCACATCGATCACCACCAGGCCGTTGGCCGCAAAAATGCGCTGCACTGCCGTGAGCGACAAATACGAGTAATGCTCGTGGTACGCCGTGTCGAACTGGCACCCCTGCACCATGCGCAGCAGGTGCGGAAACTCGAAGGTGGCCACGCCATGGGGCTTGAGCAGCCGCGTGAAGCCGCCCACAAAGTCGTTGATGTCGGGCACATGGGCCAGCACGTTGTTGGCGGCGATCAGGTCGGCCTGGCGGCCGGCGGCAGCCAGCTCATCGGCCAGCGCCACGCCGAAGAAGCGCTCGACCACCTCGATGCCCTTAGCACGGCCTGCGGCTGCGGTGCTGGCCGTGGGCTCCACGCCGTAGCAGGGGATGCCGGCCGCCTGCACGTACTGCAACAGGTAGCCGTCGTTCGACGCGACCTCGACCACGCGGCTGGCGGCGGTGAGGCCCAGGCGCTCACGCATCGCATCGACATAGGCCTTGGCGTGGGCCAGCCAGGACGACGAGAACGAACTGAAATACGCGTAGTCGTCGGTGAACAGCGCCTCGCGCCCGGCGTGGTCTTCGGTCTGCACCAGCCAGCAGGTTTCGCACACCAAGAGGCGCAGGGGGAACCAGGTTTCGGGCGTGCGCAGCGCGGCCTCGCTCAGGTAGGCGTTGGACGGGGGCGCGCTGCCCAGGTCCAGGAACGAGCGTTGCAGCGGGCTGCCGCAGTGTCGGCACTTCACAGGCGCACTCCTTCGTATTCTTCGGTCATCTTGGGCTGGCCTGCGTCGCGGGGCGACATTTGCCCCACCGGCAGGGGCCAGGCAATGGCCAGGCGCGGGTCGAGCGGGTTCAGGCCCACTTCGGCGGCCGGTGCATAGGCGGCTGAGTGGCAATACAGCAGCTCGGCATGGTCGGTCAGCGCCTGGAAGCCGTGGGCAAAACCAGGGGGGATGAGCAGCGCGTTGCCGTTGTCTGCGGATAAATGCTCGGCATGCCACTGCAAAAAGGTGGGAGAGCCCTGGCGCAGGTCCACGGCCACGTCCCAGACCTCGCCACGCAGGCAGGTCACGAGTTTCATCTCGGCGTGGGGCGGCTTTTGGTAGTGCATACCACGCACGGTGCCTTGGAGGGCTGTGTAGCTCTGGTTGATCTGGGCGATGGGGCCCGCCCAGCCTGCGCCCGCCAGTTCATCAGCGCAGAACAGGCGCGCAAAAAAGCCGCGCTCGTCCACCAGCGGCTGGCGTTGCACGCGGAACAGCCCCGCCAGTGGCAGCGGCGCCAGGGCGAGGCGGCTCATGGCCGCGCCTCCCAGGCGTCGATGTCGGCCAGGCACAGCGCGCGGGCGTCGGCGCCGCCATGTTGCTGGCGGTACCAGTTCATGGTGCGGGCCACGGCGGTGTTCAGCGACCAATGGGGGGCCACGCCCAGCACCTGGCGGGCATGGGCGGTTTCGAGCGCGAGCCAGCCGGCTTCGTGCGGTCCTTCGCTCTCGTTTTCATAGCTGGTAGCGCTTGCTGGATAGGCGGTGGAGGCCAATTCAATGACATTTTTGACCGTGGCCGCCTCGTGGGGCAGCGGGCCAAAGTTGTAGGCACCGGCCAAGGCGGGAGATTCCCACAGGCGCTGGGCCAGACGCAGGTAGGCGGCCAGCGGCTCCAGCACATGCTGCCAGGGGCGCGTGGCCTGGGGACGGCGTATGTGCAAGGTGGCGCCCTTCTCCCAGGCGCGCACGGCGTCTGGCAGCAGGCGGTCTTGGGCCCAGTCGCCGCCGCCGATCACGTTGCCCGCGCGGGCGGTGGCCACGGCGATGCCCTGTGCGGCCAGGAACGAATCGCGGTAGCTGGCGGTGACCAGCTCGGTGGCGGCCTTGCTGGCGCTGTAGGGGTCGTGCCCGCCCAGGGCGTCGTCCTCGCGGTAGGGGTAGGCCCATTCGCGGTTGCGGTAAACCTTGTCGGTGGTGACCACCACGGCCACGCGCACGCCAGCCAGCCCGCGCAGGGCATCGAGCAAATGCGCCGTGCCCATCACGTTGGTGGAAAAGGTATCCAGCGGCGCTGCATAGCCGGGCCGCACCAGCGCCTGCGCGGCCAAGTGCAGCACGACCTCGGGCCGGGCGGCGCGCACGCGCATGGCCAGGGCCTGGGGGCTGCGGATGTCGCAAAAATGGCTCTCCATGCCCGGGCCGCCCTGCCCCAGCTGAGCCAGGGTGAACAGGTTGGGGTCGGTGGCGGGCGGCAGCGCCACGCCAGTGACCTGCGCGCCCAGACGCTGCAGCCATAGGGCCAGCCACGCGCCCTTGAAGCCGGTGTGGCCGGTGAGCAACACGCGCTTGCCGCGCCAGAAGTCGGGATCAGGGCGCATCGTGCTCACCAGCATTTCCAGGGGGCACGGCCCGATTGCCACAGGTCTTCGAGCAGGTTCTTCTCGCGCAGCGTGTCCATCGGCTGCCAAAAGCCCGTGTGTTCAAAGGCGCGCAGCTGGCCGCTGGTGGCCAGGCGGGCCATGGGTTCCAGCTCCCAGCTGGTGGCGTCGCCGTCGATGTAGTCGATGACCTCGGGCTGCAGCACAAAAAAGCCGCCGTTGATCCAGCCGCCGTCGCCACGCGGTTTTTCCTCGAACCCGGCCACGGTCTCGCCGTCACGCACCAGCGCGCCGTAGCGCCCCGGGGGCTGCACGGCCGTCACCGTGGCTTGGCGGCCATGGGCGCGGTGGAAGGCAAACTGCGCGGTCATGTCCAGGTCGGCCACGCCGTCGCCATAGGTAAAGCAGAAGGGCTCGCCTTCGGGCAGGTATTCCTGCACCCTGCGCAGGCGCCCGCCCGTCATGGTGCTTTCGCCGGTGTCCACCAGCGTCACGCGCCAAGGCTCGGCGTGGCGGTGGTGCACTTCCATGCGGTTGTTGGCCATGTCAAAGGTCACGTCCGACATGTGCAGGAAGTAGTTGGCGAAATACTCTTTGATCACGTAGCCCCGGTAGCCCAGGCAGATGATGAAATCGTTGACGCCATGGGCGGCGTACATCTTCATGATGTGCCAAAGGATGGGCCGCCCACCGATCTCGATCATGGGCTTGGGACGCAGGTGCGACTCTTCCGAGATGCGGGTTCCCAGCCCCCCCGCGAGCAGTACGGCTTTCATGCCCGCAGCATAGTGCAGCCCCTGCGCCGCCAAAAGGCCCTGTCACTGTGGAAATACGGGCCAAATGCAGGGATTGGCACCGCGCGCAGATGGAGATGGGTGCAAACAATTGGAATATCGCTATATTTTATATAGCAACAAACCTTCTACCACCAAGCGATAGAGGCTTTTTTTACATAATCCGCGCCCCAGGACAACCGTCAAAACCCCGGCAAAAGAGGCAAAGGTGTGGCGCTGGCGCCATTTCCCGAAGAAGGCCTGTGTTGATGGCGCTCTTGAGTGCATTCCACACTCATCAATCCGATACATTTACAGTAACCTTCGGTAAGCCGCGTTGCCAGCGGCTCCGCCCGCCCACTTGTTTAGCCCCGGCTGCCGCCCAACACGTCTACAGCATGTTCGTCATCATTGGTTACGTTGTCTGCCTAGGCTGCATCTTCGGCGTGTACATCGTGCACGGGGGGAACATCAGTGTGATCCTGAAGGCCCTCCCCTTCGAGATCGTCACCATTCTGGGCGGCGCACTGGGCGCCTTCGTGGTGAACAACCAGCCCAAGGTGATCAAGGCCACCCTGGCGGCCATTCCGATGGCACTCAAGGGCTCCAAGTACACCAAGGCCCGTTACATGGAGCTGATGGCCATGCTCTATGACATCCTTCAAAAGGCCCGCAAGGAAGGGCTGATGGCCATCGAAAAGGATGTGGAAGCGCCCCACGAGTCCGAGATCTTCAAGAAGTACCCCACCGTGGGCAGCGACCACCATGTGATCGAGTTCACCACCGACTACCTGCGCATGATGGTGTCGGGCAACCTCAACTCCCACGAGATCGAAGCGCTGATGGACAGCGAGATCGACACCCACCACCAGGAAGCCCACGCCCCCGTGGCCGCGCTGGCCCGCCTGGCCGGTGCCCTGCCTGCCTTCGGGATCGTGGCCGCCGTGCTGGGCGTGGTGAACACCATGGGCTCGGTGGGCCAGCCGCCCTCGGTGCTGGGCGGCATGATCGGCTCGGCGCTGGTGGGCACGTTCCTCGGGATTCTGCTGGCCTACGGTGTGGTCGAACCCCTGGGCGGCCTGGTCGAGCAAAAGACTGAAGACGCTGCCAAGGAATTGCAGTGCATCAAGTCCACCCTGCTGGCCAGCATGCAGGGCTACAACCCCGCCACGGCCATCGAATTTGGCCGCAAGGTGCTTTTCTCCAGCGTCCGCCCCAGCTTTACCGAGCTGGAGGGGCATGTGAAAGGCAAGAAGTAGCGACGTCCGCGCCGCGAAACCCCAAACGCCATGGCAGAAAAAAAACTCCAGCCCATCATCATCAAGCGCATCAAGAAAGGCGGTCATGCGGTGCATGGCGGCGCCTGGAAGATCGCCTATGCCGACTTCGTGACGGCGATGATGGCGTTCTTCCTGCTGATGTGGCTGCTGGGCTCCACGGCCAAGGGCGAACTGCAGGGGATCGCCGCGTATTTCGCGTCTCCGCTCAAGGTGGCCATGACCGGCGGCGACGGCGCGGGCAACAGCTCCAGTGTGATTCCGGGCGGGGGCAACGATCTCTCGAAGGTGCACGGACAAGTGCGGCGCTCTGACGTGGAAGAGGCCAAGCAGCGCCGCATGAGCATTGATGCCGCCCGCGCCGAGCGCGCCAAGCAGGACCTGGACCGCATCAAGGCCCTGGAGGCCAAGATCGACGCGCTCATCACCGAAAACCCACGCCTGAACGAATACAAGTCGCAGATCCGCATCGACATCACCCCCGACGGCCTGCAGATCCAGATCATCGACGACCAGAACCGCCCCATGTTCGACAGCGGCAGCGCGTTGGTGAAACCCTACATGCGCGACATCCTGCGCGAGATCGGGGCAGCGCTGGGCGGGGTGGAAAACCGCATCAGCCTGGCCGGGCACACCGACGCCGTGCCTTACGGAAACAGCGACCGGGGCTACAGCAACTGGGAGCTGTCGGCCGACCGCGCCAATGCCTCACGCCGCGAGTTGGTGTCGGCCGGCATGCCAGACGCTAAACTGGGACGTGTGGTGGGCTTGGCGGCCAGCGATCTGCTGGAGCCAAACAACCCGCGCGCACCCGCCAACCGGCGCATCACCATCACGGTGCTGACCCGCGAGGCCGAAGAACGACTCATGGGCAAAGGGATTCCCGAAATCACTTCCACAGAACTGCTGAATGAAAAGCGGGAAAATCCCCCCCCAAGCAGGTAACAGTTACGACTTGTCACCAAACCTGCCACCCATGACAATGCCCACAGTAATTCTCGACCGAAAGGGTCCCAAGTGACCACAGCCCTTCGTTTTTTGATCGTTGACGACTTCTCCACCATGCGGCGCATCGTGCGCAATCTGCTCAAGGAAAGCGGCTTTGCCGATGCCGACGAGGCCGAAGATGGCGTGGCCGCCCTGAACAAGCTGCGCAACAGCAAGTTCGACTTCGTGGTGACGGACATCAACATGCCCAACATGAACGGCTTTCAGCTGCTGGCTGAAATCAAGAAGGACGACAAGCTCAAGCACTTGCCCGTCCTCATGGTCACAGCCGAAGCCCGCAAGGAAGACATCGTGGCAGCCGCCCAGGGTGGCGCAGCGGGTTACATCGTCAAACCCTTCACCAAGGCCACGCTGGAAGAAAAAGTGACCTTGATCCTGAAAAAGATGGGGCTATGACACCATGGACGACACACCGGACAACAGCCAGCCGCCTGCCGATGTACACCACAAGATTGGCCAGCTGACGCGCCAGCTGCACGACTCGCTCAACGAACTGGGCTATGCCGACAAACTGCGCGGCTCCATGGGCGAACTGCCCGACGCGCAAAGCCGCCTGTCCTACATCGCGCGGTTGACGGGGGAAGCGGCCGAGAAGGTGCTCAACCGCGTCGAACAGGCCAAAGCCCAGCATGACTACATCGCGGCGGAAACGCGCCGGGTCGTCAACTCGCTGGTGGCCGACCCGGTGGCGGCCGTGGCCAAGGGCGAGATCTTCAACTTCCTGACCGATGTGGAGCGCGTGACCAAGGAAGCCGACACGCACCTCACCGAAATCATGATGGCACAGGACTTTCACGACCTCACGGGGCAGGTGATTGCCCGCGTGGTCAACCTGGCGGCCACCATTGAAGACCAGCTGGTCCAGCTGTTGATTCAAACGGCCCCACCCAACGCACAGGTGCCCGTCGAGCCACCCCGCCCTCAGCATCTGCAGGGCCCCGTGGTGGACCCCGAGCACACCCCCGACGTGGTCACCGACCAGTCCCAGGTGGACGACCTGCTGGCCAGCCTCGGGTTCTGAGCCCGCCCGGGGCTTTTTGCGGTCAAAATGGCTGCTAGCGCTTGTCCACAAAGCGCTAGCAGCTATCTTTTTTAGTATCCCATCCCGGCACCACCCACCCTTTTTCGGGTGAGGCCACGCAGGCAAGGCCCCTTCGGCCCGCATGGAAAAGAGGGGGCTGCAGCCCCCTTATCCAGCTTTAGATTTCCGGGCTGCTCACGACAATGGCATGACACCAGCCGTCATGCCACCATGGAATCCAGCCAAGAAAAAAGCCTACCCGCGTCAGAGCGCAAGCTGCAGAAAACGCGCGAAGACGGCCAGGGAGCACGCTCGCGCGATCTCTCCCACCTCGCGATTCTGGGTGCCGGGGCCGCCTGCCTGCTGGTGCTGGCGCCCCAGCTGATGGACCACATGCAGCGGGCCATGAGCCAGCAACTGGCGTTTGACGCCGCCACCGTCATGGCGCCAGGCACCATGCTCAAGCGCCTGCAGGACATGGTGGTGGTGGGCCTGGTGGCCAGTGCAGTGTTTGCCATCCTCACCAGCGCCGCCGCCCTGATCAGCGCCATTGGCGCTGGCGGCTGGATCCTGAGCCTCAAGCCCATCACGCCGCAGTTCAACCGGCTCAACCCGATCTCGGGCCTGGCCAACCTGTTCTCCAAGCAGCAGATGGCCAACGTGGCCAAGATGGTGCTGATGACCGCGATCCTGAGCTATGTGGCCTGGAAGTTCATGGGCAACAGCATCGACACCGTGGCCATGCTGGTGCTGCAGCCCTCCCCCATGGCCATTCGCCAGCTGGCTGACTGGCTGACTTCGGGCATGAGCCTGCTGCTGCTGGTCGTGTTCCTGGCCGCGCTGGTGGACGTGCCGCTGCAGGCCTACTTCTTCAAGTCGCGCCTGAAGATGTCGCACGAGGAAGTCAAGCAAGAGCACAAGGAATCCGACGGCAACCCCCACACCAAGGGCCGCATCCGCCAGAAGCAGCGCGAGATTGCCGACCGCGCCAGCGTGGGCGCAGTTCCCAAGGCCGATTTCGTGGTGATGAACCCCACCCACTATGCGGTGGCACTCAAGTACGACGAAAAGACCATGAGTGCCCCCCAAGTGATATCGCGCGGCACCGACCTCATCGCGCTCAAGATCCGCGACGTGGCCAAGGCGCACGACGTGCCCGTGCTGCAGTCGCCCATGCTGGCCCGGGCGTTGTATGCGCATGCCGAACTGGACCAGGCCATTCCCGCCACGCTCTACACCGCCGTGGCCCAGGTGCTGGCCTATGTCTACCGCCTCAAGGCCGCCCTGCGTGGCGAAGGCCGCATGCCCGACAGCCTGGTGGAGCCCTTCGTTCCGCCTGAACTTGATCCGCTGAACCGCACTCCCGTGCAAGGCGCCGCCGTATGAACACCTCCGTAACGTCTCTTCGACAATGGGCGGGCACCAATGCAGGCGCCCTGCAGGGCCTGTCGGCACCACTGCTGGTGGTGGCGATCCTGGCGCTTATGGTGTTGCCCATCCCGCCCTGGCTGCTCGACGCGTTTTTCACGCTCAACATCGCCGTGGCCCTGATGGTGATGATGGTGGCGGCCTACATGCTGCGGCCGCTCGATTTCGCAGCCTTCCCCTCGGTGCTGCTGCTGACCACCCTGATGCGCCTGTCGCTGAACGTGGCCTCCACGCGCGTGGTGCTGCTCGAAGGCCACACCGGCCCCGGCGCGGCGGGTGCGGTGATCGAGGCCTTTGGTCACTTTCTGATCGGCGGCAACTTTGCCGTGGGGCTGATCGTGTTCGCCATCCTGGTGGTGATCAACTTTGTGGTGATCACCAAGGGCGCCGAGCGCATTGCCGAAGTGTCGGCACGCTTTACCCTGGACGCCATGCCCGGCAAGCAGATGGCCGTGGACGCCGACCTGAACGCGGGCCTGATCGACGAAAAGGAAGCCAAGCGCCGCCGCGCCGAAGTGGCGGAAGAAGCCAACTTCTTTGGCTCCATGGACGGTGCCTCCAAGTTCGTGCGCGGCGATGCGGTCGCCGGCATCCTGATTTTGCTCATCAACATCATCGGTGGCTTTGCCATCGGGGTTTTGCAGCACGACCTCTCGGCCAAGCAGGCGGCTGATAGCTACATCCTGCTGGCCATTGGTGATGCTCTGGTGGCACAGATTCCCGGGCTGCTGATCTCGGTGGCTGCGGCCATGGTGATCTCGCGCGTGGGCAAGGACCACGATATGGGCCGCCAGATCGTGCAGCAGCTCTTCATGTCGCCCCGCGTGCTGGGCGTGACCGCCGGCATCCTGCTGCTGCTGGGCGTGATCCCCGGCATGCCCCACATGGTGTTCCTGACCATGGGTGGCCTCTTGGGCTACGCCGCCTGGGTGCTGTACGAACGCCAGAAAGTGCCGCCCGAAGTCGAAGCACCGCCCGCCCCGGTCAGCGATGGCGAAGCCACCTGGGACGACCTGCAACCCATAGACCTGCTGGGCCTGGAGCTGGGCTACCGCCTGATCAGCCTGGTGGACAAGAGCCGCCAGGGCGACCTGCTCACCCGCATCAAGGGAGTGCGCCGCAAGTTTGCGCAAGAAGTGGGCTTCTTGCCGCCCGCCGTGCATGTGCGCGACAACCTCGAACTCAAGCCCAGCGGCTACCGCATCACGCTGCGTGGCGTGGTGGTGGGCGAAGGCGAAGCCTTCCCCGGCATGTTCCTGGCCATCAACCCCGGCGGTATCACCACGCCCCTGATCGGCACGCCCACCACCGACCCCGCTTTTGGCCTGCCAGCCCACTGGATCGACGAACGGCAGAAGGAAGCCGCACAAATGGCGGGTTTTACCGTCGTTGATTCCGAAACCGTGATGGCCACCCATTTGTCACACTTGATGCAAGTGCAAGCCGCCAAGCTTCTTAGTCGCACAGAAACCCAGCAACTGGTGGAGCACGTGGCCAAGCTGGCCCCCAAGCTCATCGAAGAAGTGGTCCCCAAAATGGTCTCCATCGCAACGTTCCAGAAGGTCCTCCAGCTGCTGCTGGAAGAGTCTGTGCACATCCGCGATATCCGGACCATCATCGAAACGCTGGCCGAGCACGCCGGTGGCATCACAGACCCGGTCGAGCTGGCCCGCCGCGTGCGCATTGCGCTGTCGCCCGCCATCGTCCAGCAGATCTACGGCCCCACCCGCGAACTCAACGTGATTGCGATCGAGCCTGGCCTGGAACGCCTGCTGGTGCAAGCCCTGGGCAACGCAGCAGGACCGGCTCTGGACCCCGGCGTGGCCGACATCCTCACGCAAAAGGCCGCCGAGGTGGCCCTCAAGCAGGAAGAGATGGGCCTGCCCGCCTGCCTGCTGGTTCCCGACCAGATCCGCAACGCCATCTCCCGCCTGGTGCGCCGTGTGGCGCCCCGGCTGCAAGTGCTTGCGCACAGTGAAATTCCAGAGACCCACACCATCCGCATTGGGCCGATCCTTAGAGGTGCATCAGCATGAACATCAAACGCTTTACCGCCCCCACCTCCCGCGAGGCATTGGCCAAGGCGCGCATGGCCTTTGGAGAGGGCACCCTCATCCTGTCCAACCGCCCCACGGCCAACGGCGTCGAGGTTGTGGCCACGGCCGAAGACACGCTGTCGGCCCTGGATGGAAGTGCAGGCGCGTCCAGCAACCCGCCCTTGCTGGCCCCCACACCGGCGCGCAGCGCCCCCCAGCGCGCCAGCCAGACCGCCGCAGCCAGCACCCTGGGCCGCAACGCAGTCGAGGAAGACACCGAGCAGCTGGCGATGAGCACGCTGTCGTTCCAGGACTACGTGCGCGAGCGCATGCTGCGCCGCCGCCACGAGGCGCTCAACGGCCCGGCCGAACCACAAACCTTGTCGGAGCGCAGCCGCGACCAGGAGCCCGAGCGCGAACGCATGCCAGCACCCGCCGTCGTGCGCCACAACCCGCTGCGCAGCATCCCCATGGACATTCCACCGGAGCCTCCACGCCGCCGGCAGGAAGCCGCCAGCGCCCACCTGGCCCAGTCGAACAACAACCAGCAAAGCGTGATGAATGAACTCCATGCCATGAGGGAGTTGATCGAAGACCGCTTTAACACCATGGCCTGGCTGGGCCAGGCGCGCCAGAACCCGATCCAGTCCAACCTCATGCTCAAGATGATCCGTGCAGGCTACTCCCCATCTTTGGCCCGCGCCGTGCTCGAGCGCATGCCGGAAGACCTGTCGGCCGCCGAGTCGGTGCGCTGGCTGATGGATGTGCTGGAGCGCAACCTCAAGACCGACCTGGCCGAGCCTCCGCTGTATGAGCAAGGCGGCATCTTCGCGATGGTGGGCTCCACCGGCGTGGGCAAGACCACGACCACGGCCAAGCTGGCCGCGCTGTGTGCGCGCATCCATGGCCCGGGCAGCGTGGGCCTGATCACTCTGGACACCTACCGTGTGGGCGCGCACGAGCAGCTGCGCAGCTACGGCCGCATGCTGGGCATCGTGGCCCATCTGGCGCACGACCGCGCCGCGCTGCAGGACCTCCTGGGCCTGCTCAGCGGCAAGAAAATGGTGCTGATCGACACCACCGGCGTGGCCCCCCGCGACCCGCGCAAGCGCGACATGCTGGACGTGCTGGACCTGCCCCACGTCAACCGCCTGCTGGTGCTCAACGCAGGCTGCCATGGCGACACGCTCGATGACGTGCTCACCGCATTCAAGACCGAAGGTTCCCAGCAAGCCATCCTGTCCAAGGTGGACGAGGCCGTGAAGCTGGGCCCCGCCATCGACGCACTGATCCGCCACCAGATGGTGCTGCGCGGCGTGACCAACGGCCAGCGTGTGCCGGAAGACTGGGAACGTGCCGATGCGCACAAGCTCATCAGCACCTCCATGCGCGCGCCTGCCAAGTCGGCCTTCGACCCCAAGGCGACCGACCTGAATTTCTTCTTCTCGCATTCGCCCGACACCATGAACGAACGGGGGCTGGTCGATGCTTGATATCGGTTTTCACCAGGCAGCCGGCCTGCACAGCTTCACCCCGCAGTCAGAGCTGCGCGTGGTGGCTGTTGCCAGCCAGGACAACGCGGGCACCGGGCTGGAGACGCTCTGGCAGATCTGCGCCAGCCTGCAGCGCCTGGGCTACCCGGTCGTGGTGCTCGACGGCACAGCGCAGGAGACGGACGAGTACCCGGGTTTGCTGCACCTGCTGCAACAAGCGCCGTGGAACGAGGGCGTCAGCCTCAACATGGGGGCCATGGCCTCATCGCTGGCAGTGATTCCCGCAGCCAAAGGCCTGCAGCGCGTCAGCCGCGAGGCCAGCCGCAACGAGACCGCACCCCTGCCCTGTCTGCTGCCCTATTTCCGAACCTACGGGCTGATCGTGCTGCACGCGCCTGCGGCCACGCTGGGGCCGCTGCTGACGCACACCGCCACCGTACCGCTGGTGGTGATGGGCGACGGCTCGGCTGGTGTGCTGACCAGTTACAAGAGCCTCAAACAGATCGCGATGCACACAGGACTGCCCTGTATGGTGGCGGCTTTGCTGCGCGGCACCACGCCCGCAGAACGGCGCAAGACCCAGCATGCACTGATGACCTTGCAGGACTGCGCGGAACGCCACCTGGGCGGCCCGGTCCGCACGACCACCATCGCCACACAGAACCCTCAGGACCTCCAGCGCCTGGCCTTGCAACTGCTGGAAAATGCGGGCACTATCAGTGAGTCGCTGACAGCGCTGCCACCCAGCAACTTGGCAGCCATGCCTGCGCATTTTGTCCGGAGCCATTGATCTGATTTGTCCGGAGCCGTTGATCTGATGTACACCGCCAAAGGCCAGCTCGATCGTGATGCGATGATCCGCCAGCACGTCCCGCTGGTGCGAAGAATCGCGCACCACATGATCGCCAAGCTGCCTCCCAACGTGGAGCTGGACGACCTGATCCAGGTTGGCATGATGGGCTTGGCGGAAGCCCTGTCGCGCTACGAAGTGGCCCAGGGTGTGCAGTTCGAGACCTTTGCCACCCAGCGCATCCGCGGCGCCATGCTCGACGAGCTGCGCGAGGGCGACTGGATGAGCCGCAGCTCCCGCAAGAGCCAGAAAGACATCGAACACGCCGTGCACCGGCTGGAGCAGAAGCTGGGCCGCAGCCCGCTGGAGTCTGAAATTGCCAGCGAGATGGGCATGAGCTTGGTCGAATACCAAAGCCTGCTCGGCAAGGTTCGGGGTACACAACTGGTGTATCTGGAGGACATGACGCATGGCAACGAGGACGATGACGGCTTTCTGGACCGCCATGTGGCAGACGCCGACGCAGACCCTCTGGAATTGCTGCGCGACCAACGGCTCAAGATGTCGCTGGTGAATGCCATCAAGACCCTGCCCGAACGCGAGCAGCACATCATGGGCATGTACTACGAGCACGACATGAATCTCAAGGAGATCGCGGCCGTGCTGGGGGTGACCGAATCTCGGGTATGCCAGCTGCACAGCCAGTCCATCGCACGCCTGCGGGCCAAGATGCGGGCGCATTGACTACCCCTGAGTCGCCTTCGGCGCCTTCCCCCTGAAGGGGGACGCCACCAGTGGCCTGGCGGAGCCAGTTCCACGGTGGCACTGGTCGGGGGCTGCGACCGTTTCAGGGGTAACCGCGCCGAGCAGACATCGAAGTTCAATCCTCCGGCCTTCACTGGTAACGGTCAAAACAATAGCTGCTTGCACTTGTAATCCGTGGCTTTGAGAGGTTTTTCCTCTCAAAGCCAACAGGGACAAGCGCCAGCAGCTATCTTTTTTTGGCTCAACCAGCCGATTTGTAGATACGGGCCACGCCGGGCTTGCCGGCCTGTGCGCCCCGACCGTCGCCGTAGGTGGAGGGTGTGCCCGCCTGCGGCACCAAGCCTGCCACCTGGCGATCGGCATTCACGGCCAGGCGCGCCAGGCTTTCGCGGTGCACGGCAAGCATATCGTCAATGGCCCGGGCTCGCTTTTGCAGCTGTGCCGGCACGGGCAGACCCCTGGCTGCAGTCTGCTCCAGAACGCGCGCGAACTGGGCCGCTGCATCCCGCAGGGCCACACTGTTCTTTTCCAGGGATTGGGGGTCTGCCGCGAGAAGGGCGGCGGAGACTTTTTCGATCAGCTGTTCAACAGCCGAGAGGGATTCTTCCAGGGACATGGCGCATTGTGAGGTGGATAGCGCCTGCCTGCCAAGTCTGTCAATAAAGGTGCGTGCGGGACGCTGAGGAATCAACCGCGCGAGCGGGCCAGGATTTCCTGGGCGTTGGAGAGCATCTTGTCGGCAATGGCTTCGGCGTCCACCGAAAAAGTGCCTTTTTCGATGGCCGCCCGCACCGCCTTGACCTTGCTCGCATCAAAATCACCTGTGGAACGGGATGTCTGGTCCAGCGCACGGGCAGCGGTGGAGACGGTGACGGGCACACCGGCGGTTGACACAGCCGCAGCGTCTTTGGCGGCTCCTTCAGCAGCGCTGGCAGGACTTTTGGCTTGCTTGGCAAGCCCCGTCTGCGCCAAGGCGCCCGGGAGTTCCGGTTTTTGACCAATCTTCATCGCTCTCTCCACCACCCCGTTTGATGTGGGGCACAGTAGCAATGTTTTCGACCCATTTGGCCCGGACTTTAGCCATTTATCACCGCCCCGTCATCAAAGAGCGACGACCACTGTCCCAACCTCATTCACAGTTCCACTGACTATCCTGCCATTATCCATGCGGATGCGAACAATCTGCCCCGCAGCGCCTGCCGACATGGCCTGCCCTGCGGAGGTGACTGCATAGCCGGGGCCCTGGGCAATCACCTTGACCTGGGCGCCTGCGCGAAAGAGCTGGGGGGGCCGCACCATGGTCTGGCGCAATGCCTGGCCGGCCACCAGCTGGCGCGCGGCGACCTGCCCGACCCACATTTCCGGGTTGGCCATCACGGCTGCCGACTCTTCGGCCCAGTCCACTTCCGCCTCGGTGGCGTCATTGGCGGTCAGCACCGTCCCCGGAGCCACCGGGCCGGTCAGCACCCAAGCCGGGCCAAATGCCTTGACGGTCACCGGCAGGTAAACGTTCCATGCGGTTTGCCCCTCGACACAGCGCAGCCCCAGGCGGGTGCGGCCCCACAGCCGGGCGCCGACCGGCAGGTAGGGTTCGACCCGCGCGCACGGCGCCAGCCGCAGCCGCGAGTCGAGTGAGCCAACGCTCACTTCCATACGCAGCGGCAAGCCGGAGGCCTGGTTGCGCGACATCGCGTCATCCAGCCAGCGTTGGGTCAGCGGGCCCAGGTCGGCACTCGGGTCGGCTGCCGCCTGGGCCAGCGCGGCCCCGCTGCTGCCAGCCACTGCAGTCAACCCCAGCACCACCGCCAGAGCGTGCCGAGCCACAGCACGTCGCCCGGCGATCGCCAGAGCGCCAGCGCGAACCAAAGGGGACACGAAGGGGAAAACGAAGATCGATGGCATGGGGCCTCCTGGGCATCGCAGGTCAACAGGTCTGACCGCGCGGGGCGGCAAAGACTCTTTCACGACTGGAACTATAGGCAGGCGAGCCCTGCGCAAAACCCGAAACTGCGCACCCATTTCCGCGTTCTTCGCGCTTTAGAAAAAAGCGGCGGCTTTCACAATCGAACCACGCCGGAAACCCCCAACCGGCTCCTATTGCAACCCAGGGTGTGAGGCAACCATGCTTGACAAGATGACCAACCGGCTGGACTTTCTCGGCAACGCGCTCGTGCTGCGTGCCGAGCGCCAGCGCGCCATCGCCAGCAACATCGCCAACGCTGACACCCCGGGCTACGTGGCACGCGATTTCAGCTTTGGCGATGCGATGCGCGAAGCCACGGGCTTGGGCTCGGGCGTGACCCGCCTGGCCACGGGTGGCTCGGTGGGCACCACGGGCAACCTGGGGGCCAAGGGCGCCACAGACCCCCGCCACATTCCGCTGCCAGCGGCCAGCACGGGCACCGGCGCACCCGGCACGCTGGGTTATTCCGTGCAGACCCAGCCCAGCCTGGACAACAACACGGTGGACCTGGACCGCGAGCGCGCCAACTTTGTCGACAACGCCGTGCGCTACGAAGCCACGCTGCGTTTCATCAACGGCAACGCCAAAACCATGCTCAGCGCGATCCAGGGCCAATAAGCCATCCGCAGTGCAGCGCAGAAAGCGAGTCTCCCCATGTCCATGTTCTCCATCTTCAGCGTCTCGGGCAGCGCCGTCAGCGCGCAGTCGCAGCGGCTCAACGTGGTGGCCAGCAACCTGGCCAATGTCGATGCCGTGGCAGGCCCCGACGGCCAGGCCTACAAGGCGCGCCAGGTGGTATTCCAGACCGCCCCCATGGGCGCGGACAGCTCGGCCGGTGTGCGCGTGAGCTCCATCAACGAAAGCAACGTTCCCGGCCGCCGCGTGCACGACCCCAGCCACCCGTCGGCAGACGCGGAAGGCTATGTGACGCACTCCAACGTCAACGCCGTGGAGGAAATGGTCAACATGATCTCTGCCTCCCGCTCTTACCAGAACAACGTCGAGGTCATGAACACGGCCAAGTCGCTGCTCCTCAAGACCCTGCAGATGGGCCAGTAACTCTAGGACGCCACCATGATCCTCAACTCCGCCACCAGCGCGCCCACGGTCACCGATGCGACCGGCACCAAGGCCAACGCCGCCACCGACCCTGCAGCCGCGCAGGACCGCTTCCTGAAACTGCTGGTTGCACAGCTGAACAACCAGGACCCGATGAACCCGCTGGACAACGCCCAGATGACCTCGCAGATTGCGCAGATCAACACGGTGACCGGCATCCAGCAGCTCAACCAGACGATGGAGAGCATGTCGGCGCAGTTCAACTCGCTGCAGGTGATGCAGGGCACGGCCCTGATTGGCCGCAACGTGATGACCGAAGGCTCGACGCTGGCCGTGGCCGACAAGGCCGGCAAGGGTGGCTTTGAGCTGGCCTCGGCCGCCACCAAGGTGAAGGTCGAGGTGATGACCGCTGGCGGCCAGGTGATCGAGACCATGGACCTGGGTGCCAAAGCTGCAGGGCGCCACACCTTCGAGTGGGATGCCAGCAAGTACACCGGCTCCACCGAGGGACTGCAGTTCCGCGTCAGTGCCGTCAATGGCTCGACCAAGATCGACAGCACGTCGCTGGCCCTGTCCAAGGTCACGGCCGCAGGTGCCGAGGACGGCCAGCTGGTGCTGACCCTGGCCAACGGAAAAACCATCAACTACAGCCAGATCAAGGCCCTGGTCTAACCCGGCCGATTCAGTGATAGCCCCCATCAGGAGAACACCATGAGTTTTCAGCAAGGCCTCTCTGGCTTGAACGCCGCCAGCAAGAACCTCGACGTCATCGGGCACAACATCGCCAACTCCAACACCGTCGGGTTCAAGGCCTCGCGGGCCGAGTTTGCCGAAATGGTGGCGTCCGCCATCGGCTCGTCCGGCGGCACCAATGCGGGCATCGGCGTCGAAGTGGGCGCGGTCTCCCAGCAGTTCACACAGGGCAATCTCACGATCACGGGCAACAGCCTGGATGTCGCCATCAACGGCAACGGCTTTTTCACGCTCACGCTGCCCGATGGCACACCCGCCTACACCCGCTCCGGCAACTTCAAGCTGGACAAGGAGGGCAACATGATCACCAACGACAACGCCAACGTGATGGGTTACCCCGTGGACCCGGTCACCGGCCTGCGTTCGGGCACCGACCCCATCCCGATGGTGTTCCCCACCTCCGAGCCCATCCCTGCCAAGCAGACCACCACGATCACGGCAGCATTCAACCTGCCGGCCACGGCCACCGATGCGGCCGGCGACCCTGCCGCCACGCCGCCCATCCCGGCCACACCGCGCGCCACCTACGGCACGTCGATCAACGTGTTCGACAGCCAGGGCGTGGCCAAGCCAGTGAGCCTGTACTTCCAGAAGACCGCCACCGACAACACCTGGGACGTGTACGACCAGCTGGACGACCCCACGGCAGTGCCTCCCGTGGTGGCAACTCCTATAGGCCAGATCACGTTTGACAACAATGGCGCCATCACGGCCCCCGTGGCCACGCCCCCCGCCACGGGCTTCGCGCTCACGCTGAACGTGAACCCGACCCCGCCCAACCCCAACAACCTGCCCGCGTTTGATGTGGCGGTGAGCCTGGACAAAGTCTCACAGAGCGGCAACAAGTTCTCGGTCTCCAACCTGAGCCAGGACGGCTACACCACGGGCGAGCTCACGGGCATCAACATCGAGAACAACGGGATGATCATGACCCGCTACTCGAACGGCGTGACCCGTGCAGAAGGCCAGCTGGCGCTGTCGAGCTTCCGCAATACGCAGGGCCTGGCTTCGGTAGGCGGCAACAACTGGGTCGCCACCTTTGAATCCGGCCAGCCGGTGGCTGGCACGGCCACCGACGGCAACTTCGGGTCGCTGCGCTCGGGCGCGCTGGAAGACTCCAACGTGGACCTGACCGCCGAGCTGGTGAACATGATGACCGCACAGCGCGCCTACCAGGCCAATGCCCAGACCATCAAGACGCAAGACCAGGTGATGTCCACCCTGGTGAACTTGCGTTGATCGGGAACGGTTCGTAAGAAATCTGCACTGAAACAGCCCTGGACAACGGAGAGCCCCCATGGACCGCATCATTTACACCGCGATGACGGGCGCCAACGCGGCCGCCCACCGGCAGGCCGTGTTGTCCAACAACCTCGCCAACGCCTCCACCCAGGGATTTCGTGCGGAGATGTCCACCTTCCGCTCGGTCCCGATCCAGGGCGATGGCTCCAAAACCCGTGTGTTTGCGCTGGAGGCCACCTCGGGCCATGTGAGCACGCCCGGCCCCGTGCAGCGTACCGGCCGCAACCTCGACGCCATGGCCGTGGGCAATGCCTGGTTTGCCGTGCAGGGACTTGACGGTACCGAGGCCTACACCCGCGCAGGCACCTTTGAGGTGTCGGCCACGGGCCAGCTGCTCACCCCTACCGGACTGCCCGTGCTGTCCGATGGCGGCGCGCCCATTGATGTCCCGCCGGGGGCCGAAGTCACGCTGGGCTCGGATGGAACGGTCACTGCCAAGGCAGCGGGCCAGCCCGCGCAGGCCATTGGCCGCCTCAAGCTGGCCACTCCCACCCCGGAAGACCCGCTCAAGCGCGGCGACGACGGGCTGTTTCGCACCACGTCCGGCGACCCGATTGCCAATGACGCCAACGCCCGCATGCTGGCAGGCGCAGTGGAAGGCTCGAACGTGAATCCGGTGGAAAGCATGGTCGGGATGATTGCCGCATCGCGCCAGTTCGAACAGCAGATGCGCCTGCTGCAGTCCGCCGAAACCAACGACAAGACCGCCAGCCAGTTGCTGAGCATGAACGGCTGAGGTCGCGCCCCGCGCCGCCACGCCAAAAGGAAGCACCATGATCAACTCCCTCTGGATCGCCAAGACCGGCATGTCTGCCCAGCAGACCCAGCTCGACGTCATCTCGCACAACCTGGCCAACGTCTCCACCACCGGCTACAAGCGCAACAACGCGGTGTTCGAGGATCTGATCTACCAGAACCTGCGCCAGGTGGGTGCCAACACCACCGAGCAGAACCAGCTGCCCACCGGCCTGCACCTCGGCCTGGGCGTGCGCACGGTGGCCACCAGCCGCAACTTCGTGCAGGGCAGCCTGCAGGAGTCCAAGAACAACCTAGACGTGGCCATCAACGGCAATGGTTTTCTGGAAGTGACCATGCCCGACGGGACCATCGGCTACACGCGCGACGGCTCGTTCCAGGTCGATTCGCAAGGCCGCCTGGTCAACTCCAGCGGCCTGCCCGTGGCCAACGGCATCACGGTGCCCGCCAACGCCACGAGCGTGACCATCAGCGCCGACGGCGTGGTGTCGGCCACCGTACAGGGCAACACCCAGCCCCAGCCCTTGGGCAACCTGGCGATGTCGGCCTTCATCAACCCGGCCGGCCTCGAGCCCATTGGCCAGAACCTGTTCAAGGAATCGGCCGCCTCGGGCCAGCCCCAGCAGGGCACGCCCGGCACCAACGGGCTGGGTATTCTCAAGCAGGGTTTTCTGGAAGCCTCCAACGTCAACGTGGTGGAAGAGCTGGTCACCATGATCCAGGCACAGCGTGCCTATGAGATGAATTCCAAGGCCATCCAGACTTCGGACCAGATGCTGGCCAAGCTCAGCCAGCTGTGATCCCGATGCCGACACCAGGAGCGTTCGCCATGCTGCCGTTCACACGCCTTTTTGCCCTGCCCACCGCCGTGGGCGCGCTGCTGCTCACAGGCTGCGCCGCCACCCTGTCGCCGCCGCCGCCGGTGGACATCCTGCCGACCACCCCACCACCACTGGCCGCAGTGCACCGTGCACCACCGCCCGTGACCGGGGGCCTGTTCCACAACGCCAGCTACCGCCCCGCGTTCGAAGACCGCCGCGCACGGTTGGTGGGCGACAACGTCACGATCATGATCGTCGAGAACGTGACGGCCAGCCAGAAATCCTCGTCCACCGTGGACCGTACCTCGGAGGCCTCGGCCGGCATCACCAACCTGCCTTTCGTGAAAAAGTCGCTGGCCGACCGCACCACGCTCGGCGCCGGTTCGGAAAGCACCTTCTCGGGCAAGGGCGGCACCGAAAGCGCCAACACCTTCACCGGCTCGATCACCGCCACCGTGGTGGACGTGCTGCCCAACGGCCACCTGGTCGTGACGGGCGAGAAGCAGATCGGCGTGAACCAGAACGTGGATGTGCTGCGCTTCTCGGGCACCATCGATCCGCGCGCGCTGCAGCCGGGCAGCATTGTCAACTCGACCCAGGTGGCCAATGTGCGGGTGGAATCCCGTGGCCGTGGCGCACAGAACGAAGCCCAGGCCTTGGGCTGGATGAACCGGGTCTTCAACACGATCACGCCGTTCTAGACTCCCCCCTTGAGTCGCTGCGCACCTTCCCCCCTGAGGAGGGACGCCGCCAGCGCGGCGGGGCGGCCCTTGCGCGGCGGCCCGCGCCTGGGCCGCGCCAGTTTTGACAAGCAATGGGCTATGCGATGTCCCTTGGCCCAAAGCAGTCAACCCAAGAAAGCTATTATATTTATAGCTATTAGCGCTTATCCATAAAGCGCTAGCGGGCATTTTTATTCATATTTCACCTTGCAGCCTGCCCCGGACCAACCGCCCGGGCGCACGGTACGCCACCGCCGTTTCCCACCCGCTCGGGAACCCATGCAATAGGCCGGTGAACCCGCTTCTTTTTGGGTTTTAGTTCCTGGCGGGGCCGCCCACAATCGGTGTCATGAAAGCCTTGTCCCACTCCTTCTTGTCACGCCCCGTGCGCGCGCTGTGGCTGTTGCTGGCCCTCGTGGCTGCTGGTGTGGCGGTGCCTGCCCATGCCTTGCGCATCAAGGAAGTGGCGGCGGTGCAGGGCGTGCGCAGCAACCAGCTGACGGGCTATGGCCTGGTGGTGGGGCTGGACGGCACGGGCGACCAGACCACGCAGATGCCTTACACCACGCAGGCCATGTCCAACTACCTGCAGCAGATGGGCATCAGCCTGCCGCCTGGTACGGCGAACCAGTTGCAGCTCAAGAACGTGGCGGCGGTGATCGTCACGGCACAGTTGCCGGCCTTTGCCCAGCCCGGGCAGATGATCGACATCAACGTGTCCTCCATGGGCAACGCCAAGTCGCTCAAGGGCGGAACGCTCATCGTCACGCCCCTGCGCGGCGCCGACGGCGAGATCTACGCCCTGGCCCAGGGCAATGTGGTGGTGGGAGGCGCGGGCGCCTCGGCGGGCGGCAGCAAGGTGCAGATCAACCATCTGAGTGCAGGCCGGGTTCCGCAAGGCGCACAGGTCGAACGCGCCGTGCCCACACCCCTCAACGAGGGCGACACCATCAACCTGGGGCTCAATGCCTCGGACTTCCAGACCGCACGCCGCGTGGCGCAGGCCATCAACACCAAACTGGGTAGCGGCCTGGCCACGGCGCTCGACGGGCGCACCGTGCAAGTGCGCGCACCGCTGGACCCCGGCGCCCGCGTGGGCTTCATCGCCGACCTGGAAGAACTGCCCCTGGAGGCGTCCACCCCCTCGGCCAAGGTCGTCATCAATGCACGCACCGGCTCGGTGGTGCTGAACCAGGCCGTGACGCTGGGCCCCTGCGCCATTGCACACGGCAACCTGTCGATCACCATCAGCTCCACGCCCGTCATCAGCCAGCCCGCTCCACTCTCGCAAGGGCAGACCGTGGTGGCGCAGCAAAGCGACATCCGCATCAACCAGGAACCGGGAAACATCATCCAGATGCCGGCTTCACCCCAGCTGGCAGACGTGGTCAAGGCGCTCAACACGCTGGGGGCCACGCCGGGCGACCTGCTGGCCATCCTGCAGGCCATCAAGGCCGCCGGCGCCCTCAACGCCGAGCTGGAAGTGATCTGACCCCGGGGAGCAAACATGGCCCTCACCCTGCCCTCGTCCAGCACCACCAGCAGCACGTCCAATGCGCTGGCGGTGGACATCCGCTCGCTCAATTCGCTCAAGTACGACGCGGGCACGGCCAACAACGCCCAGACCACGCGCGAGGTCGCCAAGCAGTTCGAGTCGCTGTTCATGCGCGAGCTGATCAAGAGCATGCGCGACGCCACGATGAAATCCGGCCTCATGGAAGGCGAGCAGGCCAACCTGGGCCAGGACATGCTGGACCAGCAGCTCTCGGTCAGCATGTCGGGCCAGCAAGGCGGGCTGTCTGAAGCGATTGCACGCCAGCTCTCGCGCCAGATGGGCGGGGCCGACGCGAATTTCTCCGTGCCCTCCACACTGAGCCTGCCGCAGGCGCTACCCCGCGCAGCGTCCTCGGCCACCGGCACACCGGCCGAGGCCGCTGGACCCGCCCCCAAGGGCCGCGATGGTTTTGTGCAGCACCTCTCGGGCACAGCCGAGCGCGTGGCCCAGGAGAGCGGCATTCCCGCCAGCTTCATGCTGGGCCAGGCGGGCCACGAAACCGGCTGGGGCAAGAGCGAGATCAAGCACAAGGACGGCTCCAACTCGTTCAACCTGTTCGGCATCAAGGCCGGCAAGGGCTGGACAGGCAAGGTGGCCGAGATCACCACCACCGAATACATCAACGGCAAGGCCCAGAAGGTGACGGCGAAGTTCCGCGCCTACGACTCGTACGAGGATTCGTTCCGGGACTACGCAAAGCTCATCAAGGACAGCCCGCGCTACGAGAAGGCCGAATCCGTCGCCCAGTCCGGCTCGGCCATGGCCTATGCCTCGGCGCTGCAAAAGGCGGGCTACGCCACCGACCCCGAGTACGCCAAAAAGCTCGGTGGTGCCATCAATAGCGTGCTGCGCACGCTGCGCGCGCAGGCTTGACCATGCAAACACCCCCTGAGTCGCTTCGCGCCTTCCCCCTCTCTCGCTTCGCGGGAGGGGGACGCCCCCAGCGCGGCGGGGCGGCCCTTGCGCGGGGGCGCTGGCTAGGGCCGCGCCAGTCTCACGCGCTGGGGGTGCAGGCAGCGCTGGGGATCACTGAAATGCGAGGTGAGTCATGAGCTTGCTCAACGTCGGCGCCCGCGCCCTGTTGGCCAACCAGGTGGCGCTGCAGACGGCGGGCCACAACATTGCCAACGTCAACACGCCCGGCTATTCGCGCCAGACCGTGGTGCTGCAGACCGTGCAGGGCCAGTTCACAGGCGGCGGCTACATCGGCCAGGGCGTGGATGTGCAGACCATCCTGCGCAACCAGAGCGAGCTGCTCACGCGCCAGTCGGCCACGGCGGGCTCGGTGCAGTCGTCCGACATCGTGCGGGCCGAGCGCCTGCGCCAGCTGCAGGAGGTCTTCAGCGGCGGCACGGCGGGCCTGGGTGCAGCCATCAATGACATGATGAATGCGTTCTCGGACGTGGTGAGCGCCCCCACGGACATCACTGCGCGCACCGTGGTGCTCACGCGCATGGACGAAACCGCCTCGCGCATGCGTGCGGCCGCCGACCGCATCAACGAAATCCAGTACACCGTGACCGAACAGCTGCAAAGCAGCATCACCGCCGTCAACAGCCTGGCCGGGCAGATGGCCAGCGTGAACGAGCAGATCGCGCGCGCCAAGGGCAATGGCCAGACTCCGAACGACCTGCTGGACCAGCGCGACCAGATCATCCGCGACATCAACCAGTACGTGCAGACCACGCAGATCCCAGCTGACGATGGCACCGTGGGCCTGTTTGTGGCGGGCAGCCAGCCGCTGGTGCTGGGCACCACGGCCACCAGCCTGTCCATCGATGACGCGACGGCGTTCCCCGGCAGCGGTCAGATCAAGCTGTTCTTCAACCGGCCCGGTGCGCCAGCCGTGGAGATGGACGAGAACGTGCTCGGCGGGGGCTCGATGTCGGGCCTGCTGCGCTTTAACAACAACGATCTGGCCGAAGGGCGCAACCTGCTGGGCCGCATGGCCATGGCCATCGGCATGACGATGAACGACCAGCACAACCTGGGCCTGACGCTGGACGGTGCGCTGGGCAAGGACCTGTTCGCGTTGCCCGCCAGCATGCCGGGCCACACCAACGGCGCGGGCGTGGGCACGGTGTCCTTCACCGGCCCCACGGAGTTCGCGGCGTCGGACTATGAAATCCGCTTTACCACCGGCACGGCCGGGCAGGTGGTGCGCTTGTCGGACGGCACGTCCACCCCGTTCACCGACGCGGCCAACCTGGCCACGCTGCAGATCGATGGCCTGAACTTCAACCTGACCACGCCCGGCAACCCCGGCGAGCGCATGTTGTTCAAGCCGTTCAGCACGGCGGCGGCCAACATCCAGTCGCTGGTGTACTCACCGCGTGATCTGGCTGCGGCCAACCCCATCAACGCGGCCATGGGCACCTCCAACGGCGGCACGCTGCAGCTGGCGGGCCTCAAAGCCACGGGCCTGCCCAACCCGCCGGGGCTGGTGCTGCCGCCCAACGCCAACCCGGCGGCGTTGCCCCCCATCCTGGGCGGTATCCAGCTGCAGTTCACGGCCGGCCCGCCCACCACATACGACGTGCTGGACCGGGGCACTGCGCCACCCACCACCATTGCCGCTGCGCAGCCCTACACGCCGGGTGCACCCATCTCGATCAACGGCTGGGAGATCAAGCTGCAGGGCAGCCCCAACACGGGCGACACCGTCGTCATCGGCAATGCATCGGACCCGCAGTACGGCGACATCTTCACGCGCAATGCGGGCAACGCGAGTGCACTCATGGGCCTGCGGGACGTGAAGATGTTCGACGAGTCCACACTCTCCGACGGCTACGCAGGGGCCATGGCCCAGGTGGGCACCCGCACCCAGAGCGCGCTGTTCGCGGCCGAGCTTTCCACCACCATCGCGGCCAACCTGGAACGGGACCGTACGGCGATTTCGGGCGTGAACCTGGACGAGGAGGCTGCAAGGCTGATCCAATACCAGCAGGCGTACCAGGCATCGTCCAAAATGATCCAGATTGCGCAAAACATCTTTGACTCGCTGCTGCAGGGCCTCGGCCGCTGACGGCGGGACAGGAGTTAGGAGTTCGACATGAGTAACAGCATCTACCGCCTTGGCACGGCCAACATGTATGACAACGCGCTGCGCAACCTGGGCACGCGCCAGACCAACCTGTCGAACCTGCAGGAGAACCTGACCTCGGGCAAACGCGTGGTGCGGGCCAGCGATGACCCCGTGTCGGCCGCGCAGGCCGAACGCGCCATCAACCGGCTGGCGCGCATCCAGACCGAGCAGCGCGCCCTGGAAACGCAGCGCAACGCCATCGCGCAGGCCGAGTCCGCCCTGGGCGACGCAGTGGACCTGGTGCAGAACTTCCGCGAACTGGTGGTGAACGCCGGCAGTGCGGCCCTGACCCCCAACGACCGCAACACCATCGCCAACCAGCTGCAAGGCCTGCGCGAGCAGCTGCTGGAAGTGGCCAACCGCAAGGACACCAACGGCGTTCCCCTGCTCAGCGCCCTGGGCAGCGCGCTCGCGCCGTTCCTCGGCCCCCTGAGCACCAGCCCCGACTACAGCTTTGAAGGACTGCCTGGCCAGACAGCCAGCAGTGGCGTGTCGATTCCCAACACCCTGGATGGCGAAGCCGCCTTCATGTTCGACCCGCAGCGCGATGGTGTCTACACCGCAGGCGTCAGCGCCATTCCCTCCAGCCGCTTCCTCAACACCACGGCGGTCACCCCCGTGGACCCGAGCCTGGTAACGGGCGACAACTACACCATCACCTTCAGCGCGGTCGGCCCGGGTGCCACACCCGGCACCACCACCGCCACCTACACGCTCACCAACACCACCACAGGCGCCGTGTCACCGGCCGTGGTGGTGCCCGACTATCCCACCGACAAGCCAGTGACCATCGCCATCACCAGCATCCCGGGCCTGAGCTTCGACATCAAGGGCAACCCCGCCACCGGGGACACCATTACCCTGCAGCCCAGCCCGAGCATGTTCAGCACCCTGGACAACGCGATCCGCGACATCCGCAGCGCCCCCGACAGCAATGCAGCGGCGCAGGCAGTGGGGCAGGCCCTGGGCAACATGGACATTGGCCTGGAACGCCTGCACAACATGCGCGGCTACGCAGGCGAGCTGCTCAACCGAGCGGACCGCATCACAGGTGACCAGGAAAAGCGCTCCATCCAGCTCGAAGGCGACCGCTCGCGGGCCGAGGATCTCGATATGATCCAGGGAATTTCAGACTTCCAGAACCAGCAGGTGGGGTACGAGGCAGCACTCAAGTCCTATGCGCAGGTTCAGAAGCTGTCCCTGTTCAATTTCATCAGTTAAAGCGGGCCTGCCCACGCTGCACAGCCCCGGGCGGGGACAGGCCCCAACGACGAGACAACCGCCTAAGAGCACATGGTCCAATCTGTCCTTGGCAGCCTGATTCTGGGTTACCGCCCTTTGTGGAACCGCGCCCGCAAGCTCGCGGCCATCCAGCTTTATGTGCACAGCGAGGCCTCGGCCCTGGTCGATACCGCCCACCTGCTGCGCACGCTGCAGGAGTTGTGGTCTGCCAGTTCTCCCCCGATTCTGCTGTCCCCCCAAAGCCACCAGCTGCTGTCCAACATGCTGGAGCACGCGCCACGTGGCGCACCGTGGATCGAGGTGCGCGGCAACTGGCTGTCCGACTCCACCATCTATGCGCTGGTCAAGGCCGCCCACCAGCGGGGCCTGAAGCTCGTGTGGCGCGGCGAGCTGGGTCGGCTGCCCGAGCCCGACATTGCCCAGTGCTTTGACAACAGCCTGCTCACCCTGCGCCCCGAAGACGCCGTGGCGGCCCTGAAGGCGGCCCCCGCCGCACGCCCTGGCGGCACCCCCACGCAGCCCGCGCGCACCACCAGCCCGGTGCTGGCCGGGCAGATGTACGAGAACATTGCCAGCCGCGCGCTCATGGAGCATTGCCTGGACCAGCACAACGCCCTGGCACTGGCCGGCTGGCCCACCGAAGATGTGCTCTACAGCCTGCGCCACCATCCCCAGCAGCCATCGCACGCGGTGATCTTCAAGCTCATGAAGGCCATCGACGCAGAGCAGTCGCTGGAAACCTTTGAAGACATCATGGGCCAGGACCCGATCCTGGCGTACCGCTTCATGGTGTACACCAACTCTGCGGCCCTGGGCCTGCGCACCGGCATCGATTCGCTGCGCCGGGGCCTGGTGATGATGGGCTACGGCTCCATCAAGCGCTGGCTGTCTGACCAACTGCCCCATGCCAGCACCGACCCCAACATGCAGCCGGTGCGCGAGGCCATGGTGATGCGTGCCCAACTCACCGCACAGCTGCTCGACGCGGGCGTGGAGAACGATCTGCGCCGCGAGATCTACCTGTGTGGTCTGCTGTCGCAGATCGACGACCTGCTGGGGGAGCCGCTTGGCACCATCCTGCGCCGTCTGCCCTTGTCTGAGCGCATCTATGACGCCACGGTGCTGCGCACCGGCCCCTACACCGGTGGCCTGCAGATGGCCTGCGCGCTGGAGACGGACGACGCCAGTGCCATTCGCAACCTCTGCGAGACGTTCGAGCTGGACCTGGAAGAGGTCAACCGCGCGCTGCTGCGGGTGCTGGCCGACCTGGAAGTAGAGCGAAGATAACCCCCCTGAGCCGCTGCGCGTCTTCCCCCAAGGGGGACGCCACCGGTGGCCCGGCAAAGCCGGTTCCACGGTGGCACTGGCTGGGGCCGCGCCAGTATTTGCCGACAGCGCAAGTCTGGGACATGGGCTCAAAGGCAGTGGGTCGGCTCACCGTGCCTGCTCATCGCGCACCCGCGCAAAAGTCTTCCAGAACTCCGCCTCCTGCGTGGTCGCAAAGTTGATGCGCATGAGGGTGCTGGGTTGGCGCTCTGCATGGAACAGCGCGCCCGGCGCCAGCAGGTAGCCCTCGTCGAGCATGCGCTGCGACAGCGCGTCGGTGTCCACCCCCGTCTCCACCCAGCCAAACAGGCCCACGGGCTCGGCCGCAAAGGTGCAGCCCGCGCCCAGCGCCAGCTTCACGCTGCGCGCACGCGCAGCGTCGAGCCGCGTGCGGATGCGCTCGGCGTGGCGGCGCAGTTGGCCCTGTTCGATGCACAGGGCCAGGGCTTTTTCCAGCAGCGCGGGCGTGGTCAGCGTGGCCAGGAGTTTGGTGTCCAGCAATTGCTCCACCAGCGCGGGGGGTGCGGCCATGAAACCGATGCGCCAGTTGGGCGCGAGGATCTTGGCAAAGCCGCTCACGTAGATGGTGCGCTGCAGCCCATCGAGCGCCGTGAGGCGCGTGGCGTGCTCGGGCGCGATGTGGCTGTAGGTATCGTCCTCCACCACATGGAAGTTGTACTGGTTGGCCAGCTGCAGGATGCGATGCGCGCTGCCCGGAGACAGGCAGTAGCCCGTGGGGTTGTGAAACACGCTCACGCTCACGTAAAGCTTGGGCTGGTGCACCTCGCAGTACTTCGCCATGACCTCCAGGTCTGGCCCGTCGGCACGGCGCGGCACCGGCAGGATGTGCATGCCCAAAGCAGACAAGCGCGCAAACTCCACCGCCCAGCCGGGTTCCTCCACCATCACCGGGTCGCCCGGGCGCAGTAGCGTACGGCTCACGATGTCGAGCGCGTGCGTGGCACCCACGGTGGTGATGATGTTTTCGGGGGCCGCATGCACATTCAGCGTGGCCAGCTTCTTGGACAGCACCCGGCGCAGCCCCGTGTCGCCCAGAGGCTCGCCGTACTGCAGCGAAAAATCATTCAACGCGCGTGTGCTGGTCACCTTGCGCACAGCGGCGGGCATGAACGTGGACTCCAGCCAGGCAGGCGGAAACACGCCCATGCCGGGTTGCGGCTTGTCGCTGATCTTGTGGAACATGCCCCGAATCAGCGCCGTGGCGTTGACGGGCGGCGCCCCCCGCGCTGCACCGCGCCCGGCGCCCCGCGCGGCAAACCAGTGCGCGGTGCTCCAGTTGCCCATGGCACGCTCGACTTCCTGGGCGCCCGCGTCGTCGTCCTCAGCGCCCCTGTCCAGCAACCCGTTGGCCATCTCGCGCACAAAAAAGCCCCGGTTCTTGCGCGCCTCCACCAGCCCCTGCGCCAGCAATTGGTCGTACGCTGCAACCACAGTGGAAGGGCTCACGCCATGCTGCTGCGCGCACTGCCGCACCGAAGGCAGGCGCGCGCCGGGCGCCAGCAGCCGGTTGCGGATGCGCTCGCCGAAACGCGCCGACAGCTGCTCGGTCAGCGACTGGGTGGTGGTTTTCATCAGCATGGCGGTGTCCTTGTGTACTGTTATCGCAGCCAATACAGATCACGAACTGCGCTGCTTAACTGTACTGGTTGTGTACTGACATCGAAGATTACATTGAAGCCCAGGCGATGACAAGCCACCCGCCATAAAGCCCGGACCCACCTGCCCATGACCGCCCCCGAACTGACTGCCCTGCTGCTGTTCTGCACCGCGATGAGTTTTTCGCCGGGGCCCAACACCACCTTGTCCACTGCGCTGGCCGCGAACCTGGGCCTCAAGCGCGCCCTGCGCTTTTGCTTTGCAGTGCCCACAGGCTGGACGCTGCTCATGCTGGGCAGCGGCCTGGGCCTGGGCGCCCTGATCACCGGAGTGCCCGCGCTGCGCTGGGCCGTAACACTGCTGGGCGTGGCCTACATGCTCTGGCTGGCCTGGAAGCTCAGCAGGGCAGGCAAGATGACCGAGATCGACACCACGCGCCTGAACGTGACCTTCTGGCAGGGCGTGGGCCTGCAGTTCGTGAACATCAAGGCCTGGATGCTGGCGCTCACGCTCAGCGCGGGCTGGGTGGTCAACGCCGCAGGCCAGCCCTCGACCAATCCGGGCGAGCGCCTGGCCATCATCTGCGGGGTGATGATGGTGTTTGCGTTCACCAGCAACTTTGCCTACGCGCTCATCGGCTCGCTGCTGCGCCAGTGGCTGGCGCAGGGCCAGCGCCTGCTCTGGTTCAACCGCGCACTGGCCCTGGTGCTCGTTGCCACTGCCCTTTGGATGCTCGCGCTATGAACAACGCACAAGAACGCGAGGCGCTGGTCTGGGGGCTGGTGGGCGTCACCCTGTTTGCGGCCACGCTGCCGATGACCCGCCTCGCCGTGGGGCCCACCGACGCGCCGCAGCTGTCGCCCTGGTTCGTCACATTCGGCCGCGCTGCCGTGGCAGGGCTGCTGTCCATCGCCTACCTGTGGCTGCAGCATGCGCGCGGGCGCCTCAACCTGCCGCAGAAAGCAGAATGGCCGCTGCTGGCCATCACGGCCTTTGGCGTGATCGTGGGGTTTCCGCTGTTTCTGGCTCTGGCGCTGCGCCATGTGCCCAGCACGCATGGGGCCGTGGTCACCGCCTTGCTGCCACTGTCCACCGCCTTGCTCGGCGCGCTGTGGTATCGGCAAAGGCCCTCCGCCGGATTCTGGGCCTGCGCGGTGCTGGGCAGCAGCCTGGTGCTGGGCTTCATGGTGTGGCGTGCCGGCGGCATCTACCTGGGTGCAGCCAACATCTATCTGCTCATAGCCATGACCACGGGCGCGTTCGGCTACATCGGCGGCGCCCGCCTCACGCCAAGGCTCGGCGCCGAGCAGGTCATCTGCTGGGTACTGGTGTGCTCCCTGCCGCTGACCATTCCCATCGCCTGGTGGTTTGCACCGGCCATGCCCTCGGCCATCGGCGGCATGAGCTGGCTGGGCTTTGTCTACGTGGCGCTGTTCTCGATGTGGATCGGCTTCTTTGCCTGGTACCGGGCGCTGGCACTGGGTGCCGTGCGCGTGAGCCAGATCCAGCTGATCCAGCCGTTCCTGAGCCTGCTCTTCGCCGTGCCGCTGCTGGGAGAGCGGCTGGATACCGTCACGGTGGTGTTTGCACTGGCCGTGATCGCCACCGTATTTGTGGGCAAGAAGATGCCCGTTCACCAAGGAACCGCCGCATGACCTCCATCGCCCCGGAACAACGCCTGCAGCAGCTGGGCCTGGTATTGCCCACCGTGACCGCACCCCGTGGCAACTTCGACGCCTATGTCCTCGACGGCAACACACTGTACCTGTCGGGCAAGGGCGCTCCCGCCCGCGAAGACATGGCCACCGTGCCCAAGGTGGGGCGCGACATCAGCGCCGCAGAAGCCAGGGACCATGCCCGCGAGGTGGGACTGCACCTGATCGCGACGATGAAGGCTGCACTGGGCGACCTCTCGAGGGTGCGCCGCGTGGTCAAGGTGCTGGGCATGGTCAACGCCACCCCCGACTTCATGCAGCACACCGAGGTCATCAACGGCTGCTCGGACCTGCTGGTCGAGGTGTTCGGCGACGCGGGGCGGCATGCGCGCTCTGCCGTGGGCGTAGGCTCCCTGCCGCGTGGCTTCGCGGTGGAGATTGAAGCGGTGGTTTCCGTGAAAGACTGACAGCCATGCAGATACACAACATCCCGTTTGCCACCACCGACTGGTCCAGCATTCCCCGCGAAGAAAAAAGCGCACAGGCAGGCCAGGCCTTCTGGCGCACGCAGCAGTTCGGCGACATGCGCGTGCGCATGGTGGAGTACACGGCCGGATACGTTTCGGACCACTGGTGTGTCAAGGGCCATGTGCTGCTGTGCCTCAGCGGAGAATTGCACACCGAACTGGCCGACGGCCGCCGTTTCACGCTGACGCCGGGCTTGAGCTACCAGGTGGCGGACAACGCCGAGCCCCACCGTTCCAGCTCACCCCAAGGGGCAACCCTGTTCATCGTGGACTGACCAGGAAGATGGGAACTCCTGTGAAATACTCCGTGGAACACGCATTGCAGCAGCTACCTGGCCCGGCCGGTGAGCGGTTCGTGGAACTCTTGCGCCACGGCAGCATGCGCACGGAGCTGTATGCGCCACGCGGCCACGACCCGCAGCAGCCGCACGCGCAGGACGAGTTGTATTTCATCCAGCGTGGAAGCGGAGAATTCGTGCAAGGTGAAGCCCGCCACCACTTTGCAGCCGGAGACGCCTTTTTTGTACCTGCGGGACAGCACCACCGCTTTGAGAATTTTTCTGACGACTTTGCAACATGGGTAGTCTTTTGGGGACCGCCCGGAGGAGAACGAGAGTGAAACTGAACGACCTTCCACAGACCAGCACCTGGACCCTGGCGCGCCGCGCCGAGCGCATGAACCCTTCGGTCATCCGCGAAATCCTCAAGGTCACGGAAAAGCCCGGCATCATCAGCCTGGCGGGCGGCCTGCCCTCGCCCAAGACCTTCCCGGTCTCGGCCTTTGCCGAAGCCTCGGCCGCCGTGCTGGCCAATGACGGCCCCGCCGCCCTGCAATACGCCGCCAGCGAAGGGTATGGCCCGCTGCGCCAGGCCATCGCGGACTTCCTGCCCTGGGATGTGGATGCCGACCAGGTGCTCATCACCACCGGCTCGCAGCAGGCGCTGGACCTGATCGCCAAGGTGCTGATCGACACCGACAGCCGCGTGCTGGTGGAAACACCCACCTACCTGGGCGCGCTGCAGGCCTTCACGCCCATGGAGCCTGCCGTGGTGTCCGTGGCCAGCGATGACGAAGGTGTGCTCATCGACGACCTGAAGGCCAAGGTGGGCACGGGTGCCAACAGAGCGCGCTTTTTGTACGTGCTGCCCAACTTCCAGAACCCCACGGGCCGCACCATGAGCGAAGCACGTCGCGCCGCCCTGGTGCAGGCTGCCGCTGAACTGAATCTGCCGCTGGTGGAAGACAACCCCTACGGCGACCTGTGGTTTGACAACCCGCCACCCGCGCCGCTGACGGCCCGCAACCCTGAAGGCTGCATCTACATGGGCTCGTTCTCCAAGGTGCTGGCACCCGGCCTGCGCCTGGGTTTTGTGGTGGCGCCCAAGGCGGTTTACCCCAAGCTGCTGCAGGCCAAGCAGGCCGCAGACCTGCACACGCCCGGCTACAACCAGCGCCTGGTGGCAGAGGTGATGAAGGGCAATTTCCTGGACCGCCATGTGCCCACCATCCGCGCGCTGTACAAGCAGCAGTGCGAGGCCATGCTGGCCGCGCTCGACAAGGAAATGCAGGGCCTCGGTGTGCAGTGGAACCGCCCCGATGGCGGCATGTTCCTGTGGGTGCGCTTGCCCGAAGGCATGAGTGCCGTCGAACTGCTGCCCAAGGCGGTGGAGCGCAACGTGGCCTTCGTGCCCGGCGCGGCGTTTTACGCCGACAACGCCGACCCGCGCACCCTGCGCCTGTCGTTTGTCACATCGACGGTAGAGCAGATTGCCACCGGCATTGCTGCGCTGGCAGCGGCCATCCGCGATAACAAGTGAACAACCCCCTGTGGCGCTGCGCGCCTTCCCCCTTCTCTGACATCGCTGTGCGATGCGGAAGGGGGACGCCGCCAGCGCGGCGGGGCGGCCCTTGCGCGGCGGCCGCTGGCCGGGCCACGCCCGCTTCATACATCACAGTTCGTTCAACGCACATGAAAGTTGATTCAACATGCTGAGGCTCTGGGGGCGCCTGTCGTCCATCAACGTGCGCAAGGTGGTGTGGGCTGCGCAAGAACTCGGCATCACGGTGCAGCGCACCGACGCGGGCGGCCAGTTCGGGCTGGTGCGCGAGGCCGACTATCTGCAGCGCAATCCCAATGGCCTGGTGCCGCTGATGGAAGACGACGAGACCAGCACCGTGTTGTGGGAATCCAACCCCATCGTGCGCTACTTGTGCGCACGGCACTCTCCGGGCGAGCTGTACCCTGAAACCTTGCGTGAGCGCTTCGTGGCCGAGCAATGGATGGACTGGCAGCAGACCACCCTGAACCCGGCCGGGCGCGATGCCTTTGTGCAGTGGATACGCACCCCAGCGGCCCAGCGGGACGACGGGCTGATTGCAGCATCCGTGGCGGCCACGGAGCCTCTGATGGGACTGCTGGATGCGCATCTGGCGCGCCAGCCCTTCATGGCGGGCGACCGGTTCACCATGGCGGACATCCCTGTGGCCTGCGAGATCCACCGATGGTGGGGCCTGCCACAAGAACGTGTGGCGCGCCCTCACCTGGAGCGGTGGTACAACACGGTCAGCACCCGGCCCGGCGCACGCGGGGTGCTGGACCAGCCCCTGTCGTGATCCCGGAGCCCCCCATGCACCAGCGTCCCTTCAAGCAAATCGATGTGTTCAGCGATCGCCCGGGTTTTGGCAACCCGGTCGCCGTGGTGCTGGATGCCGAGGGCCTGAGCGACAGCGACATGCGCCGCTTTGCGGCGTGGACCAACCTGTCGGAAACCACCTTTCTGCTGCCCGCCACCGAGGCCGGGCGCGCCGCGGGTGCCGACTACCGCCTGCGCATCTTCAGCCCCAATGGCGAACTTCCCTTTGCGGGGCACCCCACGCTGGGCACCTGCCATGCGTGGCTGCAGGCGGGCAACACGCCACGCCAGCAGGGCATGGTGATCCAGGAGTGCGCGCTGGGTTTGGTGCGTATCGCGCAGGCCGATGGCACCCTGGCCTTTGCCGCCCCGCCCCTGAAGCGCAGCGCGCCCAGCCCGGCCCTGGTGCCGCTGATTGCGAGCGCGCTGGGCCTGCGCCCCCCGCAGATCCTGGGGGCACAACTGCTGGACAACGGCCCAGTGTGGCTGGGCCTGCTGCTCGACAGCGCGGACACCGTGCTGGGCCTGCGGCCGGACCACGCGCGCCTGAAAGACCTGGGCCAGGACGTGGGCGTGATCCATGTCGGTCCCAACGCCAGCGACACCGCCCAGCCCGGCGTGGTGGTGCGCGCCTTTGCCGCCCCCATGGGCAACCCCGAAGACCCGGTCACCGGCACCTTGAACGCCAGCTTGGCCGAGTGGCTGATTGCCGATGGCCTGGCGCCACGCAGCTATCTGGTCGCCCAGGGTGAATGCCTGGGCCGCGCCGGCCGCGTGCACATCCGCCAGGACGACGATCACCAGATCTGGGTGGGCGGGCGCGCAGTCACCTGCATCGAGGGCACGGTGCTGCTATGAATTTGATGGCTTCCGTGCCGCGCCCCAGCGGCTGAATTTCACGCCTGCGGGCTCCTGACGGGGCCTACCGAATCCACACCAAAAACACCGGGCAACACACCCGGTAAGCCCCCGGCGTGCCTCCACCGTCACCTCACTGGCCGCATCACCGATTTTTCTACCAAGGACCACCATGCAACAGCGCCCCTTCCATCAAGTCGATGTTTTCACCGCCCAGGCCTACCGGGGCAACCCGCTGGCCGTGGTGCTCGATGGCACGGGCCTGTCCACTGAGACCATGCAGGAGTTCACGAACTGGACCAACCTGTCCGAAGCCACCTTCTTGTTGCCACCCACTCCCGAAGGCCGCGCCGCCGGTGCCGACTACCGCGTGCGCATCTTCTGCCCCGGGCGCGAACTGCCTTTTGCCGGCCACCCCACGCTGGGCAGCTGCCACGCCTGGCTGCAGGCCGGGGGCAAGCCCCAGGTAGCAGGCAAGGTGGTGCAGGAATGCGGCGTGGGCCTGGTCACGCTGCGCCAGGATGGCGACCGCCTGGCTTTTGCCGCGCCTGCGTTGATCAAAAGCGGCCCGCTGGCGGAAGACGACGTGGCCTTGATTGCCAGGGGCCTGGGGGTGGACCGCAGCGACATCCTGCACCACGCCTGGTGCGACAACGGCCCCAACTGGCGCGGGGTGATGCTGCGCTCGGCTGAGCAGGTGCTGGCGCTCAAGCCCGACGCCAGCATCCTCGGCCAACTCGATGTGGGCGTGGTGGGACCGCGCGGAAAAGTGGGTGTCATCGGCAGCACGGACGCAGAAGGCATCGCCTTCGAGGTGCGCGCTTTTTTCCCCGGCAACAACGGCCTGGCCGAAGACCCCGTCACCGGAAGCCTGAATGCCGCGCTGGCGCAGTGGCTCATCGGCGCCGGGCTGGCCCCCACGCAGTATGTGGCCGCCCAAGGCACCTGCCTGGGGCGCGCCGGGCGGGTGTACGTGCAGCAGGACGGCGACACCATCTGGGTGGGCGGGAGCTCGGTCACCTGCGTGTCGGGCGAGGTGCTGCTGTGACCACGGCCATCCCCCAGCACCCACCCTGCGTGGACCACCTGGTTGTGTTGGCTACGGACCTCGCCAGCGGCGTGGCGTGGTGCGAGCGCACGCTGGGTATCCCCCCCACTGCGGGCGGTGAACACCCGCTGATGGGCACACACAACCGCATCATCAACGTCTCCAGCCCGGCGCATTCGCGCATCTATCTGGAGATCATTGCTATCAACACAGGAGCAACTCCCGCAATACCAGCGGGCGCAAGGCGCTGGTTTGACATGGACGATGCGGCTCTGCAGCAGCAGGTGGCAGCGCACGGCCCGCAGCTCATCCACTGGGTGGCCTCCGTGCCCGACGTGGCCGAGCGGTGTGCCGCGCTGGGGGCGCTCGACATCGAGCGCGGCGCCATCGTCACCGCCAGCCGGCCCACGCCAAACGGCCTGCTGCAATGGCAGATCACCGTGCGCCACGATGGCCTGCGCCTCATGGACGGCTGCCTGCCCACCCTCATCCAGTGGGGCGGCGTGCACCCGTGCAGCAGCCTGCCCGCCAGCGGCGTGCAACTGCAGCGGCTAACGCTGCAGCATCCGCAGGCCGCCACGCTGCAGGCCGCGTGCGAAGCGGTGGGGGTAGCAAACTGCGTCGCCATCACACCCGGCGACACGCCCCGGCTCACCGCGCAGCTCAGCACGCCACGGGGTCCGGTCACCCTCTCGTCGTTCACCCCTCAGGAGTAACCGCCATGCTTTTCTCTGTACAGGAACTGCTGCTCTTCACACTCGCCGCGCTGGTACTGGTGCTCACGCCGGGCCCCAACATGGTGTATTGCGTTTCGCGCAGCCTCACCCAGGGGCCGCGCGCCGGGCTTGTCTCGCTGACCGGAGTGGTGCTGGGTTTTGTCGTGCACCTGCTGGCAGCGGCGCTGGGCCTCACTGCGCTGCTCGCCGCCGTGCCACTGGCGTTTGACGCCATCCGCTACGCCGGTGCCGCCTACCTGCTGTGGATGGCCTGGCAGGCCGTCAAACCCGGCGGCGCTGCTCCCTTCGAGGCGCGCAACCTGCCGCACGACAGCCCGCGCACGCTGTTCCTGATGGGCTTCATGACCAACCTCCTGAACCCCAAGGTGGCCATGTTCTACCTGTCGTTCTTCCCGCAGTTCCTGCACCCCGAGCGCGGCCAGCTGCTGCAACAAAGCCTGACGCTGGGCGCGGTGCAGATCAGCACCAGTGCCGCCGTGAACGCACTGCTGGTGCTGGGCGCAGCGCGCGTGGCGCTGCTCCTCAACCGCAATGCTGCATGGATGCGCGCCCAGCGCTATTTCATGGGCACCGTCCTGGGTCTGCTGGCCCTCAAACTGTTGACTGAAAAGAAAGCCGCCGCATGAACACCCGCCTCGACCCCACCGCCCTGCTGCCCACCCTGGCCGACATCGAAGCCGCTGCCGAGGTGGTGTACCGCGACTTCGCCGCCACGCCCCAGTACCGCTGGGGCCTGCTCAGCCAGCGCCTGGGCACCGACTGCTGGCTCAAGCACGAGAACCACACGCCCGTGGGCGCCTTCAAGATCCGCGGCGGGCTGACCTACTTTGACCAGCTCGCACAACGCGGCTCGCTGCCCATGGAAGTGATCAGCGCCACACGCGGCAACCACGGCCAAAGCATGGGCTGGGCCGCGCGCCGCCACGGCGTGGCCTGCACCATCGTCGTGCCACGCGGCAATTCGGTCGAGAAAAACGCTGCCATGCGCGCACTGGGCGTCACGCTCATCGAACACGGCGACGACTTCCAAGAAGCGCGCGAACACGCCATCCAGCTCGCGGCCCAGCGCGGCGCCCACATGGTGCCCAGCTTCCACCCCGACCTGCTGCGCGGCGTGAGCACGTATTGGTGGGAGTTCTTGCGCGCCGTGCCTCAGCTCGACGTGGTGTATGTGCCCATCGGCCAAGGCTCGGGTGCGTGCTCGGCCATCGCGGCCAAGCTGGCCCTGCAGCACTCGGTGCGCGTGGTCGGCGTTGTGAGCAGCCACGCCACCACGTACGCCGATTCGCTGGCCGCCGGCCGCGTGGTCGAGGCGCCCGTCACCACCCAGCTCGCCGACGGCATGGCCTGCCGCGTGGCCGACGCCGAAGCCCTGGCCGTGATGGCCCGGCACATCGACCATATCGTGCAGGTGAGCGATACCGAAGTGGCCGCCGCCATGCGCGCCTTGTTCACCGACACGCACAACGTGGCCGAGGGTGCAGGCGCTGCGGCGCTGGCGGCAGCGCTGCAGGAACGCGACCAGCTCCAGGGCTTGCATGTGGGCCTGGCGTTGACAGGCGGCAACGTGGACGCTCCGATGTTCAGCGGCGTTCTGGCAGGCTGATCCCGTTGCACACACAAGCTACCATGCTATTCATTCAGTAGCATTGGTCGCTTGTGTGACAAGCGCCAGGGCCCTGTTCTGGCCACAATCCGCCGCATGGGAACCCTCTACCTCGTGCGCCACGGCCAGGCCTCGTTTGGCGCAGATGACTATGACGTGCTCAGCGCGCGCGGGCGCGAACAGGCCGTGCGCCTGGGCGAATACTGGCGAGCGCGGGGGATGGCGTTCGACGCCGTCATCACCGGCACGCTGCGCCGCCACACGCAAACGCTGGAAGGCATTGCCGAAGGCTTGCAGGCCATGCCCCAAGTGCTTCAATTGCCGGGCCTCAACGAATACGACAGCCATGCACTCATCGCGGCCATCCACCCTCAGCCGCTGGGCAAAGCCGATACGCCCGAGTTGTACCGCGCGCACTTTCGCATCCTGTGCGACGCGCTGGCGCAGTGGATGGCGGGCGTCATCAGTCCGCAGGGCATGCCGACGTGGAACGAATTTTCTGCTGGCGTGCGCGCTGTGCTCGACCATGTGCGCCACCACCACGCGGGCCACAACGTGCTGCTGGTAAGCAGTGGCGGCCCCATTTCCACGGCCGTGGGCGAGGTGCTGGGCACCGCACCCGAGGTGACCATTGCGCTGAACATGCGCATCCGCAACAGCGCGGTGACGGAGTTCTCGATCTCGCCCAAGCGGCTGATGCTGCAGACGTTCAACACGCTGCCGCACCTGAACGAGCTGGAGCATGCGGGATGGGTGACGCATGCTTGACGCCTGCGGTCGGAATTTTGGGTGTTTTTGGCTTCTAGCGCCTATTGGACAAGCGCTAAAAGCTATGTAATTTATAGCAAACTGACATTCCTGCCCCCCAAACTGCGCCAGGCAGCAGCACCGCGACTCCAGGCCGCTCCCACACCGGAATCCGTGTTGGGGGACCTTACCGCCCCTCTACAAATTCAGCGCCAGAAACCGGGTTCCCGGCACCGGGTTGAAGCTCACGGGCTCAGCCGTGACAAAGCCCAAGGATTCATAGAGCCTTTGGGCCGCGACAAATTCGGGAAGCACGTCCAGGCACATGCGCCGGTAGCCGGCCTCCCTCGCGACGCGCAGCATCTCCTCGACCAGCTTCCGCCCCAGATCCATCCCCCGGGCCACAGGCCGCACATACACGCGCTTCAACTCGCAGGTGCCGTCCTCCACGCGGCGCAGGGCCGCGCAACCCACCACACGGCCCTCGACGACGGCCAGCAGAACACCGCCATCGGGCTCCGCGTACTTGCCGGGCAGCTCCGCGAACTCCTGCTCATAGTCCTGAAAATCGAGATTGGCGGTCGGACTCTGGACGTACTCGCGAAAGATCGCGGTGACTGCGGGGAGATCGTCGGGGAAGATGGCGCGCCGGATCGTGGTCATGCGGGGACGGACGGGAGGGGTTGCGCAAATGCGCTCATTCGGTCTCGGGGCGCACAGTCTGCAACGGCAGGTGCACCAGCTCCTGCAGCAGCGCCACCAATTGCCCTGCCGCAGCGTCCACCACCGCCTGCCCTTTGTCGGCCGTGGCTCCAGCCGCATTGCCCACTGCACCGGCCGGGTGGTAGTCCTGCATCTGCCAGCCCAGCTTGGCGCTTTTGCCGTTGCCCAGAATGGCGTAGCGCTCCGACCGGTCCTGCGACGTGGAGCGGAAATCCCGCGCATGCTCCATGTGCACCGTGCCGGGTGCCAAGTGCAGCATCATCGAGGTCTCGATCTCGCCCGCGTGGATGCCAAAGCGGTGCTCCTGGGCGCTGAACTGGCCCGCCACCGCCTCGGGCAGCGGCAGGCTGAACCAGCTGGCGCTGTAGACGATCAGGTCGCAGCGCGTGCGCAGCTCGCGCGCGACGATGTCCATCACGCTCACTTGGCCGCCGTGGCCGTTGAACAGCAGCAGCTTCTTGATGCCCGCACGGGCGACACATTCACCGATCTCGGTCCACAGCGCAATCACCGTGGCTGGAGACAGCGTGAGCGTGCCCGGAAAGCGGATGTGCTCCGGGCTCAGGCCCACGTTCTGTGACGGTAAAAACAGCACGGGCAGGTCGGCAGGCAGTTGCGGCAATGCAGCGTCGATCACGCCCTGCAGTAGCGTGGCGTCCACCGACAGCGGCAGGTGCGGGCCATGCTGCTCGACGGCGGCCACGGGCAACACCGCCACGACCTGATCGGCCTGGCCGCTGTGCTGCAGCGCGGCAAAGTCGCGGGTGGACAGGTCGGCCCAAAAGTGCGAGGGCAAGGAGAGTGGTGCAGATTGGGGCGCGGCGGCAGCGGTCATGCCGCGATGTTAGGGCCTGTTCCGGGCCGCGTCACTTCAGCGCCATCTTGCCCAGCCAGACCAGCAGGTGTGCCACGCCCATCACCAGCAGAGCGGTGGATGCCAACCCACTGGCCCAGCTGCCCAGGCCACGGCGGCGCTGCCAGGCGCGTACCACCAGAGCCACCACCCAGCCCACCGCTGCCAGCCCGGCCCACAGCATCCACAACAGCCCCACGCCCAGGCAGCCAAAGCTCTCGCAGTACAGCGAGAAGGTGTAGTAGGACAGGCCCCCCAATGCCACGCACAGCCCCAGCAACAGCACGTCCAGCGTGCGCGAGACCCACACCGCCCTGCGCGAAAGTGGGGCCGAAGAAGACGACTGTGGCGATGAGGGCAAGGGCGTGTTCATGAAAAACCGAAGGTGGAGCGGCGCGGAATGATGCGTGGCAGAAACCCCTGCAGCCCAGCATAGCGCCCGCCCCACCGCCGCGCGCCGCCGCCCATCCCGCTACCATCACCGCATGACCCAAGACCTCTTCCGCCAAGACGCCTACCTGCGCGAATGCAGCGCCCACATCACCGCCGTCACCGATACCGGCATCGTGCTGGACCAGACCGTGTTCTACCCCCTGGGCGGCGGCCAGGCGGGTGACAGCGGCGTGCTGGTGCTGGCCGATGGCACCGAGATCGCCATCGCCGACACCCGCAAGGGCAAGGACGCCGAAGGCAACCCCATCAGCGACATCGTGCACATCCCCGCCCCCGGGCAGGAAGACCGCGTGGCGCAGCTCGCGCCCGGCACCGCCGTTACCGCCCGCATCGACTGGGAGCGCCGCCACCGCATGATGCGGCTGCACACCACCAGCCACCTGCTGTGCCATGTGGTGCCGCAGCTGGTCAACGGCTGCTCCATCACGCCCGACTATGCGCGGCTGGACTTTGCGATGACCGACCCGCTGGACAAGGAGCAGCTGACCGCCGCCATCGCCACCCTGGTGGCCGCTGCGCACCCGCTCACCGTGGCCTCGATCAGCGACGAAGAACTGGACGCCAACCCCGCGCTGGTCAAAAGCATGAGCGTGCAGCCCCCGCGCGGCACCGGGCGCATCCGCACCATCCGCATCGGTGGCGAAGACAACGCGCCGCTGATCGACCTGCAGCCCTGTGGCGGCACGCATGTGGCCAACACGTCGGAGATCGGCGCCATCGTGGTGACCAAAATCGAGAAAAAGAGCGCAACGACTCGACGGGTGGTACTGGGCTTTGCTCAGTGAGCGCAGCGACGAGCACGCTCCTCAAATGTCAACAATCTTGAGCCGCCGCAGCCCCCGGTTGCAATGGCTTACCCCGCCAGACCCACAACGGGGACAATAGCGGCCCGCGCGCGCGGCCTTTTTTGGACTTCTTGCACCCGGCTTCCTGGGGCTGCGGCGCTCACTTTTGCCTGCCGCCATGCCGATCTCCCTGCGCTCCGTCTCGTCTGCCTCCCTGCGCCAGCACCGCTGGTTCCGCCCTGTCGTCCGCGCGCTGGCGGGTTTGATCGTCCTGTGGCTGGTCACCTGGCTGGCCATTCCGCCGCTGGTCAAGGGGCCGCTGGAGCGCATTGCGTCCGAACAACTGGGCCGCACCGTCACCGTGGGGGGCATCGACTTTGAGCCCTGGAGCCTGGAATTCGCGCTGCGCGACGTGGCCGTGGCGGGTGCCAACGGCGCGCCCCCACAGCTGACCATTGGCCGCGTCTATGCCGATGGCGAGTTGCAGTCGCTGCTGCGCCTGGCGCCCGTGGTGGACGCCTTCACCATCGAAAACCCGGTGCTGCGCATCACCCACCTGGGCGACGGCCGCTATGACGTGGACGACATCATCGCCAAGGTCACCGCGCCCACCAGCGAACCCGAGCCCGACAAAGGCCCCGCACGGGTGGCGCTGTACAACCTGGCACTGACGGGTGGCAGCATCGACTTCTCGGACACCGCCGTGGATAAAACCCACGAGGTGCGCGACTTGGCCCTCAAGGTGCCTTTCATCAGCACCCTGCCGTCGCAACGCGAGGTGAAGGTCGAGCCCCACCTGGCGTTCACGCTCAATGGCAGCCGGTTTGACTCGTCCGCCCAGGGCACGCCGTTTGCGCAGACCGGCCAGGCTGACGCGCAGATTCGGCTGGACGGGCTGGACCTCGCGCCCTACTTGGGCTATTTGCCAGCCAACCTGCCCGTCAAGGTGTTGGGCGCCACGCTGGATGCGGATGTGAAGGTGGCCTTTGAGCAGCACCCGCGCATGGCCGTGAAGCTGACCGGCACCGTGCAAGCCAGCGGCGTACGCATCGCAGACCGCCAGGGCGCCGACCTGCTGAGCTATGAGCGCCTGAAAGTCGACATGGCCGATGTGCGCCCTCTGGACCAGGTGGTGCGACTGCAGCATGTGGAGCTGACCGCGCCCGTGGTCACCGCCACGCGCGATGCAGCAGGCCAGATCAACCTGGCGCAACTGGCACCGCCTGCACCGCCGCCATCGGCGGTCAAGGGCAAGACCCCCGCACCTGCGGCACCTGCATCTGCTGAACCGGCGTCTTCGCCACTGACCAGCGCCAGCGCAGCATCGGCCTCTGCCTCGCCCGCTTCCTCCAGCAAAGCCAAGGCCAAGGCCGCACCCGCCTGGGTAGTAGAAGTCGCCACCGCCGCAGTGCGCGGCGGCACCCTGCGCTGGGCCGACCAGACCACGCGCCCCGCAGCGGCCCTGCAGGCCACAGAGGTCACGCTGGATGCGGCCGACGTCGCCGTCCCCTTCGCCAAACCCTTTACCTTCAAGGGTGGGCTCAACCTGCAGGGCAGCACACTCAGCTTCACCGGCGAAGCCACGGACCAGAAGGCCCAGGTCAACGCCACCCTGAACGCCCTGGCCCTGCAACTGGCCGCGCCCTACCTGGCCCAGACGCTGGAGCCCACGGTGTCCGGCCAGCTCACGGGCGATGTGGGCGTGGTGTGGCAAGCGCCCACACCGCAAGCCGCGCAGGCAGGCGCCACCGGCGTCACCCTCAAGGCAGGCCCCTTGGCGCTGGAACAACTGGCCGTCAAGCAAGGCAAGACCACCTTGGCCAGCCTGGGCAAGCTCGACATTGCCGGGGCCGAAGTGCCCCTGGACGCACGCGCCGCCACGCTGGAGCGCCTGGCCATCAGCCAGCCGCAACTGGCGGTGGAACGGGGCGCGGACGGGCGCTGGATGTTCGAGCGCTGGCTCAAGGCAGCGCCCTCCGTGCAAGGCAGCGCAACGACCGACCCAGCCCCCGCCAGCAACGCCGCGCCCTGGAAGCTGCGCGTGGCCGATTTCTCGGTGCAGGGCGGCACCGTCTCGCTGGCCGACAACGCCCAGCCGCGCCCCGTGGCGCTGGACGTGACGGCCCTGGGCATCACCGCCCGCAACCTGGCCAGCGACGGCAGCAAGCCCGAAGCTTTCACGCTCACCGCCCGCGCCGCCGCACCGGGCAAGGGCAGCAAGGCCGCGCCGGGCAAGCTCGACTACCAGGGCACGCTGGCCCTGCAGCCGCTGGCCACCCAGGGCAAGCTCGACGCCACCCGCCTGCCGCTGCACGCACTGGACGGCTACCTGGCCAGCCAACTGTCGGTAGAACTGCTGCGCGCCGATGTGGGCTACCGGGGCCAGGTGGCCCTGGCGCAGACTGACAAAGGAGTCAGCCTGCGTCTGAGCGGTGATGCCGTGGTGGAAGACCTCCAGGCCAATAGTACGGCCGCTTTCACCCCCAAGACCGAAGCCCAGGTGGGTGAGGAACTGCTGGCCTGGAAGAGCCTGAACCTGCGCGGCCTGGCCGTGGCCACCGCCCCCGGCACCGCGCCGCGCGTGGAGGTCAAGGAGACCAGCCTGGTGGATTTTTTTGCCCGGGTCACCATCAACGAGGCCGGCCGCATCAACCTGAGCGACATTGCCAAGACCCCGGCCGAGGCACGGGCGGCCAATGCGGCCAGCGCCGCTGCCAGCACGGCCGCCCCCACGGCATCGGCCCCCGCCACAGCCGCATCGGCAGCGCCCACAGCCCCTGCCCCTGCTGCGGTGGCCCAGGCCGACCCGCTGGCCCCTGTGGTGGTCTTTGGCCCCGTGAGCCTGGTCAACGGCAAGGTGCTGTTCTCGGACTTTTTCATCAAGCCCAACTACTCGGCCGACCTGTCGGAGCTGACTGGCAAGCTCAGCGCGTTCTCGTCCGAAGCCTCGGGTGGCGAGCCCATGCTGGCCGACCTGGAGCTGCGCGGCCGCGCCGAGGGCTCGGCATCGCTCGAAGTCACCGGCAAGCTCAACCCGCTGGCCAAACCGCTGGCCCTCGACATCGTGGGCAAGGTGCGCGACCTGGAGCTGCCCCCGCTCACGCCCTATTCCGTCAAATACGCGGGCCATGGCATCGAGCGCGGCAAGCTCAGCGTGGACGTGAACTACAAGGTGCTGCCCAACGGCCAGCTCACCGCCAGCAACCGGCTGGTGCTCAACCAGCTGACCTTTGGCGAGCCCGTGGAGGGCGCGCCCAACAGCCTGCCCGTGAAGCTGGCCGTGGCCCTGCTGGCTGACCGCCAGGGCGTGATCGACCTGGACCTGCCCATCAGCGGCTCGCTCAACGACCCGCAGTTCCGCATTGGCCCGGTGATCTTCAAGATCATCGTCAACCTCATCGGCAAGGCGCTGACCTCGCCCTTCAGCCTGCTGGCCAGCGCCTTCGGCGGTGGCGACGAGATGAGCCACGTGCCCTTTGCCCCTGGCAGCGCCACCCTCACACCCGAGGCGCAGCAGAACCTGGACAAGGTGGCCAAGGCCCTGGCCGACCGCCCCGCGCTCAAGATCACTGTGACCGGCACGGCCAGCCTGCAGGATGAGCGCGAAGGCCTGCGGCGCGAGAGCCTGCAACAACGGGTGCTGGCCGAAAAACGCCGCGCCAATCCGGGCGATACCGCCCCCGTATCGGCCGCCGAATACCCCGTCCTGCTCAAGGAGGTGTACCGCCGCGCCGACATCCCCAAGCCGCGCAACCTGGTCGGCCTGGCCAAGGAGCTCACGGTGCCCGAGATGGAAGCCCTGCTGCTGGCCAACCAGCCCGCCACCGAGGCCATGGCCGCCGAACTGGCCACGCAGCGCGGCCAGGCGATCCGCGCCTATCTGGTGGCGCAGAAGCTGCCAGTAGAGCGGTTGTTCGTAGCGGCCCCCAAGGCTGGCAAACAGCCCGAAAAGTGGACCCCGCGTGCGGATTTGAGCCTGGCGACACAATAGGCGCCTGGCTGGCGGAAGGTTCCGGGGAATCCCCCTCCGCCAGTCTGATCGCCCCGCAGGCAGAGCACAGGGGCGCCGGAACCAAACCCGCCCTGCCAGCTCCCACACTGCACCATGCCTTCACGCCCGCTTTACCGCCTCGCAGTTACTCTGTTTTTGATAGCTGCAAGCGCTTTATGGACGGGCGCAAACGCCCAATTTAGCCCAAAAACCAGCGGACAGGGCACCAGCGTGGTCACCACGCCCTATGTTCGCGCCGAGTTGCTGGCCCATGCGCCCCAGGGCGTGGCGCCCGGCCAGCCGCTGTGGCTGGGCCTCTCGATCACCCACCAGCCCGAGTGGCACACCTACTGGAAGAACCCTGGCGATTCTGGCCTGCCCACCGACCTGGCCTGGACGCTGCCAGCCGGTCTGGACGCGGGCGAGATCGCCTGGCCCCTGCCCAAGAAGATCCCCATCGGCACGCTGGCCAACTATGGCTACGAAGGCACGGTGCTGCTGCCCGTGCCCGTCACCGTGGCCAGCAGTTTTGCCCCGAGCCCGTTGGCCAAGGACGCGACGATCAAGCTGCGCGCCTCCTGGCTGGTGTGCCGCAAGGAGTGCATTCCCGAAGAAGGCGAATTCACGCTGCAGTTGCCCATCCAGAGCACCACGGCGCTCAACGGTGCCGCCTTTGAGGCGGCCGCCAAAGCACAACCCCAACCCGTGCTGGCCGGCACCAACGGCATCGTGCCGGACAGCCAGGCGCAGATTGCCGACGGCAACCTGCTGAACGTGAGCGTGCAGGGCCTGCCCGTGGCGCTGCGTGGCAAGACACTGGACCTGTTCCCCGAAACCGCCGAGGTCATCGACAACGCTGCGCAGTGGAAGCAGGCCTGGAACGGCAGCGTGTGGACCGCGCAGATTCCCCTGTCCGCCCAGCGCAGCGCCAGCCCCAGCCTGATGCCCGTGGTGCTGGCCGAGCAGTCGCCCGCACATGCCACCGGTCCCGACACGCGCACCGGCTACCGCGCCGAGTTGAAGGTGCTGGGCACCTGGCCGCAGGGCGCGTCGGTTGCCAGCGTGTCGCCCGCGCTGGAGGCCGCGCTCAAGGCGAATGCCGCGCAGGCAAGCGGCGCTGCCGCGCCGGCCATGGGCTCCGGCGCCTCGTCCCTCACCCTCACGGCCGCGCTGCTGGGCGCCTTGCTCGGCGGGCTCATTCTCAACCTCATGCCCTGCGTGTTCCCGGTGCTCGCGATCAAGGTGGTGGGCTTTACCCAGCACGCGCAAGACCGGCGCGCGCACCGCATCAGCGGCATCGCCTACACAGCGGGCGTGGTGCTGTCGTTCATCGCCCTGGGCGCCCTCATGCTGGGCCTGCGCGCGGCGGGCGAGGCGGTGGGCTGGGGATTTCAGCTGCAGTCGCCCGCCGTGGTGGCATCGCTGGCGGCGCTGTTCACGCTGATCGCGCTGAACCTGGCGGGCGTGTTCGAGTTCGGGCATTTCCTGCCGTCCTCGGTGGCCAGCCTGCAGGCACGCCACCCGGTGGCAGACAGCTTCCTCACCGGCGTGCTGGCCGTGGCCGTGGCCTCGCCGTGCACGGCGCCGTTCATGGGCGCATCCCTGGGCCTGACCGCCACGCTGCCCGCGCCCCAGGCGCTGGCCGTGTTTGCGGCGCTGGGGCTGGGGCTGGCGCTGCCGTACCTGGCAGCCAGCTTTGTGCCCGCCGTGGCGCGCGCCCTGCCACGCCCCGGCGCGTGGATGGACACCTTCCGCAAGCTCATGGCCTTCCCCATGCTGGCCACTGTCGTCTGGCTGGTGTGGGTGCTGGGCCAGCAAAGCGGCATCGATGGCGCCGGTGCGCTGCTGATCCTGCTGGTGGGCCTGTCGCTGGTGGTGTGGGCGCTGTCGCTGGCCGGGCAGGCGCGGGTGTGGATGGCCACGGTGTCCATTGCGGCCATGGCCTTGCTGGTCTGGGCCTTTGCGCCCCACATCACGCACATTCCTACCGCGCAGGCCGCCACACCGTCCACGCAGGCTTCGGCCACCGGCTGGCAACCCTGGGCACCCGGCGCGGCCGAGCAGATCGTGGCCACGGGCCGCCCGGTGTTTGTGGACTTCACCGCCGCCTGGTGCGTGACCTGCCAATACAACAAGAAGACCACGCTGGCCAACGCCGATGTGCTGGCCGACCTGCAGACCAAGAACGTAGCCCTGCTGCGTGCTGACTGGACGCGCCGCGACCCCGCCATTACGGCGGCGCTGACCCAGCTTGGACGCAGCGGCGTGCCGGTGTACGTGTTCTACCGCCCCGGCAAGCCGCCGGTGGTACTGACCGAGGTGCTCAGCGTGGACGAGGTGCGCGCCACCATCTCCCAGCTATAGGGCAGGAACGCTGCAAGCGCAAGGCATGCGATGTATTTGAAAACCCCCAGCCCTAACGCCGCCCCATGCTGACCTACCCCGCCATCGACCCCGTCGCACTGCAGCTTGGACCGCTGGCCGTTCACTGGTACGGCCTGACCTACCTTGCGGCCTTCGGGCTGTTCCTGCTGCTTGGCCGTCTGCGCCTGCACCACGCACCGTTCGCCTCCATCAGCGGCCCTGGCGCCTGGTCACGCAAGGATGTGGAGGACATCCTCTTCCTTGGCGTGGTGGGCGTGGTGGTGGGTGGGCGCCTGGGCTACTGCCTGTTCTACAAGCCCGCCTACTACCTGAGCCATCCGCTGGAAATCCTGATGATCTGGACCCCGGGCATGTCGTTCCACGGTGGCCTGCTGGGCGTGGTGGCAGCCATGCTGTGGTTTGCGCATTCGCGCAGGCGCCCTTGGCTGCAGGTGGCCGACTTTGTGGCGCCCTGCGTGCCCGCAGGCCTCGCTGCGGGGCGCGTGGGCAACTTCATCAACGGCGAACTGTGGGGCCGCTTTGCCAGCCCCGACCTGCCCTGGGGCATGGTGTTTGCGCACAGCGGCTCGCTGCAGCCACGCCATCCATCGCAGGTCTACCAGTTTCTGATGGAAGGGTTGCTGCTGTTCATCCTGCTGTGGGTGTACGCGCGCAAAGAGCGCCGCCCGGGCCAGGTGGCCGCAGCCTTCCTGTTCGGCTACGGCTTGTTCCGCTTCATCGCCGAATATTTCCGCGAACCGGATGCCCACCTGGGCTTGCTGTCGCTGGGCATGAGCATGGGGCAGTGGCTGTGCCTGCCGATGATCGCGGCGGGCGTGGGGCTGTGGCTGTGGGCGCACAGAAAGGCTCGCCCAGGAGTCCCCCCTGGCGAGCCCCGACCCCGTCCAACTTGATTGCCTGAGGAGCAATCCGGTCATTGCGTGCCGAGCAGCCGACTTCACGCTGCCCTGTTGATTGCCAGAACATTTCGCCCCCTCGTCAACCGCTAGGAGACCCTGCCATGAAGCTGCTTCGCCGTACGTTGATCGCCACCGCCGCCCTGGTTGCCCTGGGCGCCCAGGCCGCCGCCACCGTGGGCCAGCCCGCACCCGACTTCACGCTCAAGGACACGTCGGGCAAAACCGTGCGCCTGTCGGACTTCAAGGGCAAACACGTGGTGCTGGAATGGACCAACCCCGGCTGCCCCTTCGTGCGCAAGCACTACGACAGCGGCAACATGCCCGCCACGCAGAAAGACGCCACCGGCAAAGGCGTGGTGTGGCTGTCCATCAACTCCACCGAAAGAGCCAGCAGCGACTACCTGGAGCCCGCCAAGCTGATGGCCTGGAAGCAGGAGCGCAAGGCCACCCCCACCGCCGTGCTGATGGACGAGGAAGGCACCGTGGGCAAGAGCTACGGCGCCCGCACCACGCCACACCTGTACATCGTCAACCCGCAGGGCGTGCTGGTGTATGCAGGCGGTATCGACAGCATCCCTTCGGCGCGCCCGGCTGACATCGAGAAGGCCACCAACTATGTGAAGGTGGGGCTGGCAGAAACGCTGGCTGGCAAGCCGATTTCGGCGGCCACGACGCAGCCTTACGGCTGCAGCATCAAGTACAAATCGGCCAGCTGAAAAAGAACTTCAGCGCGCCACGCAGTTCACCCGCAGAGCGCGCGGAGTGTGGAAGTACATGGTGTTGCCCTTGCCACGGATGTAGGTGCCGCCATCACCGTATCCAAAACCCGATGCCACGCGCTCAGGCTGCAGCGGCACGGTGCGGCCATTCATTTCCAGCAACGCAGGGCCATCGGGCTGGGCGGGCCAGTGCACCACCATCATGGGGCCACGGTCACAGGCGTAGGTCGTGACGCGCTGGACCTTGGGCACATCGGGGGCACGGGGCGGTGTGCAGGCGCTCAGGGCAAAGGTGGACAAGACAACAGCCGTGGCGACAAGGCCAGTGGTGCGGCGGGCGCGTGGTGGGTTCTGCACGGGATCTCCTCGGATTCTGGGTCGGTGCCACCGTGTTGATGGCAGTGTGGGTGGACAACGCGGGGGTCTGGCGCCGCAGCGGTTCGCCCCCATACACTGCCATGTATGAAACACACGCCCGACACCATCAGCACCCTGCGCGATATTCTGACGCACTGCCGCACCCTTGCGGTGGTGGGACTGTCGCCCCAATGGCACAGACCCAGCTATTTCGCGGCCAAGTACATGCAGGCACATGGCTACCGCATCGTGCCGGTGAATCCGCTCGTCGCACGGGATGGCGGGCAGATCCTGGGCGAAACCGCCTACGCCAGCGTGACCGAAGCCGCTGCCGCGCTGGCGGCGCAGAGGCAGAAGATCGACATGGTGGACTGCTTTCGCAAAAGTGAGGACATCCCGCCGCTGGCCGATGAAGCCATCGCCATCGGCGCAAAGTGCCTGTGGCTGCAACTGGGCGTGTTCAACGAAGCGGCCAGGCAACGCGCCGAGGCCGCCGGATTGCAGGTGATCGAAAACCGCTGCGTGAAGATCGAGCACGCGCGGCTGTTTGGCGGCCTGGGCTGGATGGGCGTGAACACACGGGTCATCAGCGCCAAGCGCCTGCGGCAGCTGCCTTACTAGCCAATTCGCAGTCAAGCTCAAAGCTATCAAATTCATAGCTATTAGCGCTTATCCATCAAGCGTTAGCAGCCTATTTCATTCAAAACCATGTCCTCCAACCATCCCTCCGGCGCCGACCGCGAGTTCGGCTTTGGCACCCGCGCCATCCACGCCGGCGCCCAGCCCGACCCCGTGACCGGCGCACGCGCCACGCCCATCCACCAGACGACGAGCTTTGTGTTCGACAACGCCGAGCACGCCAGCAGCCTGTTCAACCTGCAGACCTTTGGCAACGTCTACAGCCGCATCAGCAACCCCACGGTGGCGGTGTTCGAGGAGCGCATTGCGAGCCTCGAAAACGGCCGTGCCGCACTGGCCTGTGCCAGCGGCATGGCCGCGCAGATGGCGGCGCTGCTGGCCATCCTGAAGACCGGGGACCACATCGTGGCGGCCAGTACGCTGTATGGCGGCACGGTGGGGCAGCTGGGCGTGGGCTTCGCGCGCTTAGGGATAGAGACCACCTTTGCGGACCCGGCCGACCCCGAGAACTTTGCCCGTGCCATGCGCCCCAACACCCGCGCCTTGTATGGCGAAACCATCGGCAACCCGCTGGTCAACGTGCTTGACATCGCCGCCGTGGCCGAGGTGGCGCATGCCCACGGCGTGCCGCTCATCATCGACAACACGGTGGCCAGCCCCTACCTGTGCAACCCGCTGGCGCTGGGCGCCGACATCGTGGTGCACAGCGCCACCAAGTACATCGGCGGCCACGGCACCACCATGGGCGGCGTGGTGGTGGAGGGGGGCAAGTTCCCGTGGGACAACGGTAACTTCCCCGAGATGGTGGAGCCCAGCCGGGCCTACCACGGCGTGAAGTTCTACGAGACCTTTGGCGACTTCGGCTACACCATGAAGGCGCGCATGGAGGTCAACCGCACCTTTGGCGGCGTGCTTTCGCCCATGAACGCGTGGCAACTGTTGCAGGGCGCCGAGACGCTGCACCTGCGCATGCGCGAGCACTGCCGCAATGCGCTGGCCGTGGCGAAGTTTCTGCAGAGCCACCCGCAGGTGGCGTGGGTCAACTACCCGGGTCTGGCGGATTCGCCGTACTACGATCTGGCGCAAAAGCAGTTTCGTGCTGTGGACGGGGCGCCGGGCGCCTCGGGCATCCTCACGTTCGGCGTGAAGGGGGGCGCTGCGGCGGGCGAGAAGTTCATCGACGCCTGCGAGTTCCTGAGCCACCTGGCCAACATCGGCGACGCCAAGACGCTGGTGATCCACCCCGCATCGACCACCCACCGCCAACTGAGCGAAGAAGAGCTGGCCCGCGCTGGCGTAAGCGCGGACATGGTTCGGCTGTCGGTGGGGATTGAAGACCTGGACGACATCCTGTGGGACGTTGACCAGGCACTGGCGCGCTCTCAAGGAGCCTAGATCCAGCGCCGCACATCCCGACAGTAGTCCGCGTACTGGCGTCCAAAACGGGCCGCCAGCTTGCGCTCTTCGAGCGGGATGTACCAGCACTGCGCGAGCACAAAAAACTGCAACACCAGCAACCACGGCGACAAAGTGCCCAGCGCCAGCGCCACACCCGCCAGGGCCAGCAGCATGCCCAGGTACATGGGGTTGCGCGTGTGTGCAAACAGGCCTGCTGTGGTGAGCGTGCCGGGCTCGCCAAAGGTGTTGATGTTGGTGCCGATGCGCTTGAACAGGCGAGCATGCCACTGGGCCATGGCCAGGCCCGCCAGCACCAGCACACCCCCCGCCCACCAGGCCAGCACGCGCCCATCGGCGGGCAGCACGGCCACGGGCCAGGTGCGCTGCAAAATCACCATCGCACCGACCGACGCAAACCAGACCACAGGGGGCAGCAGCAAACGTTGCATTCCAACTTCTCCTTGCACAATCAAGACATGGCCCGCAGTCTGCCGATGGCGTGCTGTGCTGGCGATAACCTGGGTTAACGGAGTCCTCTTTTGCCGACCTTTTCTCATTCCACCCACACGGTGCTGGAGCAACTGGCACAGGCCCCGCTGCCCGAGTGGGAGGCTCTGGACCGCGCCACCACGGTGCGGCAGCTGCGGCCGGGCGAGGTGCTGTTCCACGCGGGCGAGGCGCAGCCCCGGGTGTTTGTGGTGAACCAAGGACTCATCAAGATGGTGTACGAGACGGCCGTAGGTGACGCCTGGGTCAAGGGGTTTGTGCCGGCCGGCATGTGTTTTGCCAGCCTCACGGCACTGCAGCCGGGCGGCGTTACCAGCTACACCGCCCTGGCGGAAGGCGGGCCCTGCACGGTGGAGCAGATCGACCATGCCGCGCTGGAAGCGCTGGCCGCGCGCCACATGGGGTGGCAACGCGCGCTGAGCAATGCCTACCGCATGTACGGCCAGCGCAAGGAGCAGCGCGAGATGGAGTTGCTCACCCTGTCGCCCGAAGAGCGCTACCGGCGCTTTCTGCAGCAGCACCCGCAGATCGCCGCCCAGGTGCGCCAGCGCGACATTGCCAGCTATGTGCGCGTGACGCCGGTGGCGCTCAGCCGCATCAAGGCGCGCATATTGCGCGGCGGCTGACGGCGGCTCAGGGTTTGGTGCCCTGCGCGGCGCCCAGGCGCTGCGACAGGCTGCGCGCGGTGTCGCGCAGATGGCCTGCGACAGCACTGCCCGGCCCCGTCTGCAGCGTGGCGCTGGGCCCTATCACCGCCAGGCACAACACCAGCTGCCCAAACCCGTCAAACACCGGCGTTGCCAGCGCGCTGATGCCGGGCAGGAGCTGGTCGGTCACCTCGCTGATCTGGTGCTGGCGCACCGCCTCCAGTTCGGCCGCAAACGCGGGTTCATCCAGGGCCCCCGCAAACCCTTCGGCCGCCAGCGCAGCCGCTGCCCGCTCTCGCGGGCCGAAGGCTGCAAACACCTTGCCCGTGGCCGTGTGCCGCACCGACGCGGTGGTGCCATGGCGCATGGCCACGTACACGGCCGTGGGGCCTTCTTCCACACGAATGATGGTGGGGCCGTTGTCGCCCCAGACTGAGGCCGACACGGTGTAGCCAATGCGCTGGGCCAGCGCGGGCAGCTCGGCAATGGCCAGGCGCACCGGGTCCACCTGCTGCAGGCTGATGAGGCCGAGCTGCATGGCCAAGGGGCCCAGGCCGTAGTGGCCGCTCACGGCGTCCTGCTCGATGAGGCCCAGCTTGCCAAAGCTCACCAGGTAGGGGTGGGCCTTGGCGGCCGTCATGTCGGCCGCACGGGCCAGGTCCTTGAGTGCCATGCGCCGGCCGGTGCGTGCCAGCACCTTTAGCAGCTGGCCGCCCACCTCCACGCTCTGAATGCCGCGCGGGCTGCGGGGCGTGTCTTCGTCGTCGGCGGAGGGCAGGTCGGGGATCGTGGTGGGCATGGGGCGATTGTCCACGCAGCGCAGCATCCATCTGCCCCTCGGGTTTACACCTAAACAAATGCGTTAGACATGAACGAATTTCTTGCCTAACATCAACACATTCCGTTTAGATAAACGCATTCACCATTAACAAATCATCACCATGAGCACCGTCAAAACCTTTGCCTCCGCCGCCGACCTCGAAGTGAAGAAGGTGAGCTTCGACAAGCTCTCCGACCACGCCTATGCCTACACGGCCGAGGGCGACCCCAACACCGGCATCATCATTGGCGACGACGCGGTGATGGTCATCGACACCCAGGCCACGCCCGTGATGGCGCAGGACGTGATCCGCCGCATCCGCGAGGTGACGGACAAGCCCATCAAGTACGTGCTGCTCTCCCACTACCACGCGGTGCGCGTGCTGGGGGCCAGCGCTTACGGTGCCGAGCACATCATTGCCAGCGAGGACACGCGCGACCTGATCGTGGAGCGTGGCCAGTTCGACAAGGACAGCGAGATCGGCCGCTTTCCGCGCCTGTTCCAGAATGTGGAGAGCGTGCCGGACGGCCTGACCTGGCCGACCATGACCTTCAACAGGAAGATGACCCTGTGGCTGGGCAAGCTGGAGGTGCAGATCCTGCAACTGGGCCGGGGCCACACCAAGGGCGACACGGTGGCCTGGCTGCCGCAGGAAAAGATCCTGTTCAGCGGCGACCTGGTGGAGTTCGACGCCACGCCGTATGCGGGCGATGCGTATTTCCAGGACTGGCCGCAGACCCTGGACAACATCGCGGCGCTGAAGCCCGAGAAGCTGGTGCCCGGCCGGGGCGCCGCGCTGCAGACGCCCGAGCAGGTGCAGGCGGGCCTGGCGGGCACGCGCGCCTTCATCAGCGATCTGTACGAGAGCGTGAAGGCCAGCGCCGCCCAGGGCGAAGACCTGCGCAAGGTCTACGAAGCCACGTTCGCCAAGCTGCAGCCCAAGTACGGCCACTGGGTCATCTTCAACCACTGCATGCCGTTTGACGTGACCCGGGCGTACGACGAGGCCACGCAATACCCCGACCCACGCATCTGGACCGCTGAACGCGACATTCAGATGTGGAAATCGCTGGAAGGCTAGGCAGAGAACAACCCCCTCAGGCGCTGCGCGCCTTCCCCCTTCTCTCGAACCGCTGCGCGATTCGGGAAGGGGGACGACGCCCTCGCTGCGGGGCGGCCCTTGCTCGGCGTCCCTCGCTTGGGGCGCGCCAGTTGCAAAGGTCAGCGCTCTACATCAGGCAATCGATCAAAACACGAAGGTCGTAGAACATGAACCCCAGAGACATTCCCCGCGAGGCTTTTCACGCCAGTGGCGCCGAGGTGCAGGCCATCGACTTCGGCTACGTGCGCTCGCCCGACCAGGACCGCGCCACGCCCGCACAGCACCCCATCGTGGTCATCGGCGCGGGCCCTGTGGGCCTGTCGCTCGCCATCGACCTGGCCCAGCGCGGGCAGCGCGTGGTGGTGCTGGACAACGACCACAAGCTCTCCATCGGCTCGCGCGCCATCTGCTTTGCCAAGCGCACGCTGGAGATCTGGGACCGCCTGGGCGTGGGCCAGCGCATGGTGGACAAGGGCATTTCGTGGAACCTGGGCAAGGTGTTTTTGAAGGACGAGCAGCTGTATGAATTCAATCTGCTGCCCGAAGAAGGCCACGAGCGCCCCGCCTTCATCAACCTGCAGCAGTACTACGCCGAGGCTTACCTGGTGGAGCGCGCGCTGCAGTTGCCGGGCATCGACATCCGCTGGCACAACAAGGTCACTGCTGTGGAGAGCCGCGCAGACGGCGCGCTGCTCACCATCGACACACCCGAGGGCGCCTACCAGATGGATGCGCAATGGCTGGTGGCTTGCGACGGCGCACGCTCGCCCACGCGGCAGATGCTGGGGCTGGAGAGCAAGGGGCGCATTTTTCAGGACCGCTTTCTGATCGCCGACGTGAAGCTGGCCGAGGAGGCGAACTTTCCGACCGAGCGCTGGTTCTGGTTTGACCCGCCCTTTCACCCCAACCAGAGCGTGCTGCTGCACCGCCAGCCCGACAACGTGTGGCGCATCGACTTCCAGCTGGGCTGGGATGCCGACCCCGAAGAGGAAAAAAAGCCCGAGAACATCATCCCGCGCGTGAAGGCGCTGCTGGGCGCGGATGCACAGTTTGAGCTGGACTGGGCGAGTGTCTACACCTTTGCCTGCCTGCGCATGGACCAGTTCGTGCACGGCCGCGTCATCTTTGCGGGGGACAGCGCACACGGCGTCTCGCCCTTTGGCGCACGTGGCGCCAACAGCGGCGTGCAGGATGCCGAGAACCTGGCCTGGAAGCTCGACTGGGTGCTCAAGGGCCGCGCAGACGCTGCCCTGCTGGCCACCTATGGCCCCGAGCGCGAATACGCGGCCGACGAGAACCTGTGCAACTCCACGCGCGCCACCGACTTCATCACGCCCAAGAGCGAGGTGAGCCGCCTGTTCCGCGACGCGGCGCTGCATCTGGCGCGAGAGCATGCGTTTGCACGGCGCATCGTCAACAGCGGGCGCCTGTCGGTGCCGGCCACGCTGCACCAGTCGCCACTGAACACGCCGGATACCGATCACTTCGCAGGCACCCAGGTGCCCGGTGCCGTGCTGCTGGACGCACCGTTGACCCGGCAAAACCAGCCTACCTGGCTGCTGCGCGAGCTGGGGCCGGACTTCACGCTGCTGGTGTTCGGCCCAGCCCCCGCGTGGGCGCGTGACCTGCCCGGTGTGAAGGTGCTGCAGATCGGCATTGATGTGATCGACCACCAGGCGCTGGCCGCCCAGCGGCTGGATGCGTTGCCGCGCACCGTGTACCTGGTGCGGCCCGACCAGCATGTGTGCGCACGCTGGCGCACGCCCACCGAAGCGGCTGTGCGCAGCGCACTGGCCCGTGCCACGGCCGCAGCCGTCTGACCAGGAAGACGACAAGGAACATGCCCATGCTGAACACCCAACCGAACCTGCAGGCCTGCGACGACTTTTATGAAGCGCTGATTGCGGCGCACCAGGGCCTGTCCACGCCCGAGAGCCACGCCATGAACGCACGCCTGGTGCTGCTGCTGGCCAACCATATCGGTGACCAGGCCACGCTGCAGCACGCACTGCAACTGGCGCGCGGCAGCGCCGTGCCCATGGCCGACCGGCGCAGCACCCCGGCCATCACGCCCGTGGTGCCCACCCACGCGGTGGCTGCCTAGCCGCTTACCTGCGGTCCGGCACCCCCGATTCCCAGCCACCCCACGGCTTCAGCACCGCGCAGATGGTGCAAGGCCCGGGCTTTGCCTTGATTTTTTGACAACACCACGGAGACAACACATGCAGCGCAAACACTTCCTCGCCACCCTTGCCGGGTTGGCCCTGACCACCACCCTCCCCCTGGCCCATGCCCAGGACACCAAGCCACTCGAATGGGTGGTGGGCTACGCGGCGGGCGGAGGCTCGGACATCGTGGCGCGCACGATTGCCGAATCCATGTCGGCCACGCTGGGCCGCCCCATCGTCATCAACAACAAGCCCGGCGCGGGCACCAACATTGCCGCCGAGTACAGCGCCCGCAACAAGGACTACGGCAACCTCATGTTCTCGGCCGACTTCGCCACGCTGGCGGCCAACCCGTTCTTGTTCAGCAAGCTCGCCTACAACGCCGAGAAGGACTTCCAACCCGTGGGCCTGCTGGTGCGCTTTCCGATGTTCCTGGTGGTGTCCAACAACGTGCCCGCCAAGAACCTCAAGGAATTCATGGCCTGGGCCAAGGGGCAGGCCGATGGCGTGAACTGGGCATCCGCCGGGCCGGGCAGCCCGCACCATCTGGTGGGCGAACTGTTCCGCGAGCAAAGCGGTCTCAAGCTCACGCATGTGCCTTATCGCGGCGCAGCGCCGGCCATCCAGGATGTGATTGGTGGTCAGGTACCCGCGATGTGGATCGACAGCGCCACGGTGTACCCGTTTCTCAACGGCGGCAAGGTCAAGGCCATTGGTGTGGCCAGCCCGCAGCGCGTGACGACCATGCCCGATGTGCCCACGATGTCCGAACAGGGCCTGCAAGGGTTTGAAGGTTTTGCATGGCAGGGCCTGGTGGTACCCACGGGCTCATCGGCCGATGTGGTGGCCAACTTCAGCAAGGCATTGCAGACAGCCCTGGCCGACACGCGCACCAAGGCCCGCCTGCAGGCCCTGGGCGTGGAGCCTATGCCCGGTACGGCCGCCCAGATGGGCAGCTTTGCGCGTGCCGAGCGGGAAAAGTGGGGCCGAGTCATTACGAAGGTGGACGTGAAACTCGATTAACTCCCTGAACGGCTGCGCCGGTTTCCCCCGGAGGGGACGCCACCCGTGGCCTGGCAGCGCCAGTTCCACGGTGGCGCAGGCAAATGCCACGCTCCTGTCGCAGGGCACTCAGCGGCTGCGTGCCAGCCGCCGCTTGCGCTGCAGGGCGGGCGCCAGCCACAGCAATTGCACGGTGGCATAACCCAGCGCCGCCATCACCAGGCCCAGCGTGGGCAGGCCCACCAGCAGCGGTGTGCCCAGGGCCTGCATCCAGGCGCCCAGCGCCTGCACCGAGAAGTCTCCGCCCGGCACCACGCTGCTCCACGCGGGCAAAGTCTGGGTGCCCGGCATCACCAACGCGCCCAGATAGAAGGCCAGCGCATACAGCGGCACGGTGGTGAGCGGATTGGTATAGAACGTGGCCACCCCGCCCGCCACGATGTTGCCGCGCAGCCAGGCGCAGACCAGCAGCGTGCCCGGAATCTGCAGCGGCCCGGGGATCAGCCCACAGAACAGGCCCGCCGCCACCCCGCGCGCCAGGGGCTGGCGCTGAAAGCGAAACAGCTCGCGCCGCTCCAGCCAGGGGCGCAGACGGATGAGCCAGTCCCGATCCAGGTGTGCGCGGGCGCGTGGCTCCAGGGCGCGCAGCCAGCGGCGCAATGAACAAAGCATCTGGCTTACCACTGCACTCAGTCCTTGCGCGGCAGGGCCGGAGCGCCATGGGCGCTTTCACCCGAGCTGCGCAGCGACAGGAAGATCGAGCCAGCAATCAGCGACGCCGTCACCAGCAGCGCATAGCCGATCGGGATCTTCACAAAGTCGATGAGCAGCATCTTGCCGCCGATGAACACCAGCACCAGCGCCAGGCCATAGGCCAGCAGGTGGAAGCGGTTGGCCAGGTCAGCCAGCAGGAAGTACAGCGCACGCAGGCCCAGGATGGCAAAGATGTTGGCCGTGAGCACGATGAACGGGTCGCTGGTGATCGCGAAGATGGCCGGGATGCTGTCCACCGCAAAGATGATGTCGGTGGTGCCGATGAGCACCAGCACCACAAACAGGGGCGTGAAGTGCTTGACGCCGTTGATCATGGTGGAGAGCTTCTCGCCATCGAACTGGTCGGTGATGCGAATGCGCTTCTTCAGGAACTTGAGCACCGGGTTGGTGGCGATGTCAGGCTCCTGCCCAGCGGCAAACCACATCTTCACGCCGGTGACGACCAGGAACGCACCGAACACATACAGCAGCCAGTGGAAGGTGGCCAGCAGCCAGGCACCTGCCAGGATGAGCAGCGTGCGCAGCACGATGGCACCGATGATGCCGATGATGAGCGCGCGCTTTTGGTACTGCGGCGGCACGGCAAAGTAGCTGAACAGCATCAGGAAGACAAAGATGTTGTCCACCGATAGGCTCTTTTCGACCAGATAGCCGGTGATGAACTGCATAGAGACGGTGTTGGCAATCTCACGGCCCTGGCTTCCGTCCAGGTACCACCACAGAATGGCCACAAACACAAACGCCAGCGAGAACCACAAAAGGCTCCAGCGCGCGGCCTCGCCCATGGTGACCTTGTGCGCGCCCTGGCGCTCCATGACCAGCAGGTCAACGCCAATGGCGATGACCACGAAGACGGCAAATCCCGCCCACATCCACCACGTTCCGATTGTTTCCATCGAGTTTCTCCAAAGATGCCCTCACACGCCCAGGCACGCCGGACGCCCAAGCCCCGGACTGTAGGGGCTGATGTACTTCTTTAAAACCTGTTATCACAGTAGTATTGGTTCGTTTTTTACGAACCAAACCCTTTTCCCTCGGAAGAACCCATGAGCCAGAGCTTCAACTACCGCCATCTTTTCTACTTCTGGGTGGTGGCCAAGGAGGGCGGTATCGCCCGCGCCGCCGAGCGGCTGGACATGGCCATGCAGACCATCAGCGCCCAGGTGCGGGAGCTTGAAAAGTCGCTGGGCGTGAGCCTGCTGCGCACCGAGGGCCGCAACCTGGTGCTCACCGACGCGGGCGTGGCCGCGCTGCACGAGGCCGACCACATCTTTGCGCTGGGCGAGCTGCTGCCCGTGCGCGTGCGCGAGGCCGCCAGCGGCCAGACGCTGCGGCTGAACCTGGGCATCTCCGACGGAATCGCCAAGCTGGCCGTGCACCGGCTGCTGACCCCCGTGCTGGACGAACCCCACCTGCGCCTGCTGTGCCACGAGGGCGAGTTCCAGCCCCTCTTGGGCGAGCTGGCGCTGCACAAGCTCGACGCGGTGCTGGCCGACCGCGCCGCGCCGCCCAACCCGGCCCTGCGCACCACCAGCCAGCTGCTGGGCACGAGCGCCATCGCCTGGTACGCGCCGCCGCTGTGGGCCGAGGCGGCGGCCAACAACTTCCCCCACAGCCTGGCCGTGGTGCCCGTGCTGCTGCCCACCGACCACGCCGCGATGCGCGCCCGCATCGACCACTGGCTGGAACGCGAACGCATCCGTCCGCGCATCGCTGGGGAGTTTGAAGACAGCGCGCTGCTGAGCACCTTTGCCGCCACCGGCATGGGTGTGATGCCCGCGCCGGTGTCGCTGGGCGAGCACCTGGCACAGACCCACGGGCTGGTGCAGGTGGGCACCGCACCCGATGTGCAGGAGCAGTTCCACCTGATCTACAGCGCCCGCAAGGTGATGCACCCGCTGCTCGTGCGGCTGCTGGAGGCAGGGAAAAGCGAAACGCTTCTGAATTTATAGCTACCAGCGCTTACCCATCAAACGCTAGGAGCCAATAACACCAAAAATCAATCCAACCTAGAAGGTTCCCTTCAGTCGCGCCCTGCCCGCTCGATGTGCAAGGCAGCCGATGCCGGGTCGGAAAAACACAGCTCGTGGCTGCCCGGGCACTCCACCAGGCGGAACAGGCCCAGCCGCTCCGACAGGCGCGGGTGCCAGGGCAGGCTGTGCGGCAGCGCAGTGTCCTGCTGCGCGTTGAGGTAACTCTTGCCCACCTCCAGCGCGGCCAGCGGCACGGGCAGCTGCGCGGGTTCGGTGAAGGTGCGGTAGGGATGAGGGTTGAGCAGCGCGTAGGTGCTTTGCGCCAGGGCCTCGTCGGCATCGTTGATGAAGGCCTCGCGCCAGATGGGGTACGGCAGCATCACGGCATTGCCACTGCTGGCCGCCACCTGGTCGAACAGCGCGCGGTAATGCGGCGGCACCAGGTCGTTCAGGCATTCGCCTGGCTGCGGCACGAAGGCGTTCCAGTACACCAGACGGCGGATGCGCCCAGGCAGACGCGCAGGCATGTGGCTGATGACCATGCCGCCGTAGCTGTGGCCCACCAGGCGCACGTCGATCAGGCCCTGGCCTTCGATGAAGGCAGCCAGCGAATCCACCGCGTCGGCGAGACCCGTGGCCGCGCGGTCGTCGCCGGGGCGGTTGCCTGCCAGCGTGGGGCAATGCACGGTGTGGCCGCGCGCGCGCAGGTGGGTGGCGGTGGCTTCCATTTCGGCACCGGTGTGCCAGGCGCCATGGACCAGGACATAGGTATCCGGCATGTGTGTCTCCTTGGGGTTGTGTTGCAGGACTGGGCAATCCGCCCTGCCGCTACCTTAGAAACACCCGGTGGCACGGAATGGCCCGCGCGTGCCAGCCTGCTGTGCTGGATGTGCCAGAGCGCTCACCCACAGGCCAGCGCGGCCGTTTCAACGCTTGGCCTCATTCCGTTTCCAAATCATTCGTGTCTAGGCGCGAAGCCGCAGACAGTGCTGTAGCACGGCAAGGCGAAGCAACAACGACACGGATGATTTGGAAACGGAATCAGCCGCCGCGCCGCCACTGCGCGGGCGACACGCCCATGGCGCGCTGGAAGGCGCGTGCGAAATGCGAAGGGTCCGCAAAGCCGCAGCGCCGCCCAATCTCGCCCACGGCCACATGGGCCAGCTGGGGGCGGCGCAGCAGCTCGCCTGCACGCGCCAGGCGCAGTTCGCGCAACGCGCCCGCAAAGGTGTGGCCTTGCGCCGCAAACGCCCGGTGCAGGGTGCGCAGCGACACGCCCGCCTCCTGCGCCAGCGCCGGGGCCGAGAGGCCCGGCTGGTCGATGCGCGCCCGGATCAGCGCACACAGATGGGCATGCAGGCTGCGCGCCGCAGTGGGTGCCGGTGGCTGGGGCGGCTCCAGCGCAGCGCACAACAGCGCCCCCAGGTGGTCGGACAGCAATGCTGGCGGCAAGGCCTGCGCCGAGGACGGGTCACGCGCCAGCTGCACGGCCAGCGCCCCCAGGCTCTGGCCCCAGCCCTGGTCCCGCCAGGCCACGCGCGGGCCGGGCGCCTCGGCCTGCTCCAGCCACTGCCCCACCCAGGCGCGCGGCAGCTGCAGCGACACACAGTGCACGCCTTCAGGAAAGTGCAGTTCATAGGGCCGGGCCGAATCCAGCAGCACCACATCGCCCGGGCGCAGGTGGGCCGCATGGCCGTCCTGGCGCACATGCCACGCGGTCTCGGCCTGGCCGATCAGGTAGAAAGGCAGCTGGCGGCTGCGCGCAATACCGGCGGGCGTGCGAAAGACATCCTGGGTGGAGGCCCGCACGCGGTTGATGGACAGCGTCTCCACCGGCAGGCTTTGCAGCTCCCCGCCAAACAGCGGCGCCTCGCGGGAGCTGCAATCCATTTCCAGAAACGCCTCGCAGATCGCGCCCACCCAGTAGTCCAGGCGCGCGGGCGGCGCCACCACGTCGGTGGTCCACTGGCGCAGAGCAGCGGGGGACGAGGGCACAAGGGTGGCGGCGGGCATGCCGCCCAATCTACCGGCAAGGGGGCCGGGCGGGCAACAGGGCAAGCCCTGCCGTCCCGCCAGGCTCAGCGCTGCGGCATGTCCTTCACCGAATACCCCAGGCTCACCGTCGCATCGTCAGGAATGGCGGGCATGGACGCATTCCACGCCTCCCACGCGGCGCGCATGGCCTGCAGGCGTTCGGGCTCCACGGGCGCACGGTTGGCGCGCTCGCGTTCATCGTTGGCCAGGTTGAACAGGTAGTCGTTGCCGTCCACGCGCAGGTACTTCCACACGCCCTGGCGCATGGCGCGCTGGCCCCGGTGGTTCATGCGCCAGAACAACGGGGGCGCGTCCAGCGCCGCCGCATCGCGCAGCAGCGGCATCAGCGAGCGGCCGTCCAGTGGGTAGTCCACATGTGCGCCGGCCCCTGCGGCGTCGAGCATGGTGGCCGACCAGTCCATGGTCATGCAGGTCTGCGCGCTCACGCCGCCCGGCGCAATCACAGCAGGCCAGTGGGCAATCCAGGGCACGCGGATGCCGCCTTCGGTCAGGTCCATCTTGCCGCCCACCAGGGGCCAGCTGTCCGAGAAGCGCTCGCCGCCGTTGTCGCTGGTGAACACGACCAGCGTGTTGTGCGCCAGGCCCTGCTTTTCCAGCAACGCCATGATGCGGCCGATGCCCTCGTCCATGTGGTGGATCATGCGGCGGTAGGTCTCGATGTTGCCGCCGTGCAGATGGAACAGGTTGCCCTTGACCTCCTGCGCCAGCGCCTCGTCTTCGCGCGTCTCCCACGGCCAGTGGGGCGCGGTGTAGTGCAGGCTCAAGAAGAATGGTGTTCCAGCCTGCGCGCCCGGCGCCATGCGCTGCACATAGTCGAGCGCGTGGTCGGTGATGAGGTCGGTGAGGTAGCCGTCCTGCTGCTTTTCCTCCTCGCCCAGGTACAGGTCGTGCGTGCCGTTGGAGCTGCAGTGCGTGAAGTAGTCCACCCCGCCCGACATGGGCCCGAAGAACTCTTCGTAGCCCGAGCGCAGCGGCCCGAACGCGGGAGGGTAGCCCAGGTGCCACTTGCCCATCAGCGCCGTGCGGTAGCCCGCTGCGCGCAGCAGCGACGGCAGCGTGGGGTGCTCGGACGGCAGGCCCAGCGTGGTGCTGCCCCGGCTCTTGCTGTTGATGGGCTCCTCGGCCGCGCCGCGCAGGCGGTACTGGTAGCGCGCCGTCATCAGCGCAAAACGCGTGGGCGAGCAGACGGGGGAATTGGAGTAGCCCTGCGTGAGCTTGAGGCCGTTGGCCGCCAGCTGATCGAGCACCGGCGACACCGGGCCAAACGCCGCGTCGCGCCCGCCGTAGCAGCCCAGATCGGCATAGCCGAGGTCGTCGGCAACGATGAAGATGATGTTCGGGCGGGTGGTCATGGTTTGAAGCCCGAGCGCTGCACCACCGGCGCCCATTGCGCGCGGTAGGCCTTGAGCATGGCTTCGGTCTGCGCCATGGTCGCCACCACGGGCTCCATCTTGGCCGCCTCAAACTTGCGCTGGGTGTCGGGGTCCTTCATCACTTCGTGGATCAGCGCGGCCAGGCGTTCGGCTTGCGCTTTGGGCATGCCCATGGGCGCGAAGAAGGTGTTCCATCCGGTCGCAGCCAGGTCCAGGCCGCTTTCCTTGAAGGTGGGGATCTTTCCATCCAGCGCGCTGCGCTTGGCACCCGACACCGCCAGGATGCGGATCTTGCCCGCCTCGTGCTGGGGCAGCAGGGTGTCAAACGTGTCGAACGCCACGGGCACCTGGCCGCCCAGCAGGTCGTTGAGCAGCGGCGCGGAGCCCCGGTAGCCCACCACCTCAGCGCGCACCTTGGCGGCATCGCCCACCATCAGGCCGAAAAAGTGCGGCAGGCTGCCCGTGGCGGGCACGCCGAAGTTGGCCTTGTCGGGGTTGGCGCGCAGCCAGGCCATGAGGTGTGGCAGTTCCTTGACGGGCACGGCGCTGCCCACGGCCACGCCGAATTCGTAGCTGTTGACATGGCTCACGGGGCGGAAGTCGCGCTCGGGGTCGTAGCCCGCATCGGGGAACACCAGAGGCGCCACCAGCATGACGGCGGGGTTGGCCAGCAGCAGCGTGGGCTGGTTGGCGGGCGCGGCTTTGACGGCCTGGGCTGAGAGCCGGCCGCCCGCGCCGGTCTTGTTCTCCACGATCACGGGCGTGCCCAGTTTGCTGCCCAGCTTGTCCGCCACGATGCGGGCCACGCGGTCGGTGGAACCGCCGGGGGCGTAGCCCACCACGATGCGCAACGGGGCTTCCTGCGCTTGCGTGATGGAGGCGGCCAGGGCCAGCGCTATGGCCAGTACAGAAGAAAGGGGTTTGCGCATCGTCGAAAAGTCTCCATGGACAATTGCAGGGCCCTGCACCATCGCGCAGGTTGATGGGCGCACTGTATTGGCCACACAATCGATTGATCTAATCAACTATTGCACGGAAATACCCTGATGTCCGCGCCCACCCCGGCACCCCCAGGCCCCGCCGAGCCGGGCCACCGCCTGACCCATCCGGAAGCGGCCAACGACCTGTTGATGTACCGCCTGAACCGACTGCTGGCCGTCGCGGGCAGCCTGGTGGTGCGGCTGTGCGAAGGGGGCTACGGCATCACGCGGCGCGAGTGGGGGCTGCTGATGATGCTGGCGCAGCACCCGGGCATGCCCCCGGCCGAGCTGGCCCAGCGGCTGGGGCTGGACCGGTCGCGCACGTCACGCGCCATCACGTCGCTACTGGCCAAAAAGCTGCTCACCCGCGATGCGATGCCGGGCGACCGGCGCCAGGCGGTGCTATCGCTCACCCCGGCCGGGCAGGCGCTGCACGATCAGCTGTTCCCCCAGGTGAAGGCGCTTAACCAGGAACTGCTGGCGGGCCTGAACACGGGCACGGTTCAGGCCCTGGACCACGCGCTGGCCGATATGCAAAAACGGGCGGAAGCCCTGGTGGCAAGCCGCACCGATGTGCCGCGCACTTACCGGTTGCGCGGGGGCCGGAACACCTCGCGAACAGACCAAGACTGGTGACGGCATCGCCACCAACGGTCCTTTCCAAACCCCTGGAATCGCAGTTTCCTATTTTTCAGTATTTGCCTGAATTTCCATGAGCTGGTTCAAATCAGCTCGCAGCATTCCATTTGGATCCACAGCGGCATCGTTTGCTGAAGATCGGATTCCTGCCGCCGTAATGGCCGCCGTGACATCGGTAATAGAAATTTGAACCTGATAAAGGTTTCCATCATTTGCATACTCTTTGGTGAAAGCACAAACAGCCTCCCCTGGGTCTGCAAAGTAGATGACTGCCGCGTCGGTAGCCCGCTTAGGAATTCGCAAAAAGCTGGAATACAAAGACGCCGGTACAGGGGTTCGTGCTGAACCATTGACATAGTATTCCTCCTCCCAGTCGTCGTTCTGCATCACATAGTTGTATTTCAGCGAGCTGACTTTGAGCATGGGATCACGCCCAGTACCCATCGATTCGGCAAAGATATACAGCACCTTGGTACCACGGTACGACGCCCCATCGTACCCGGCTATAGTGCAAGCGATGGCCTCCAGATTGGTTGCGGAATGAACTCCGCCCGCGCTGATATTTTTGAGATCTGCATGTGCAAATCCAGCCGCACAAATAAACCCCAAAGAAATAATGCTTTTTTTCAACATACCCTCTCCTCCGTCGGTGAATTGACCTAGGCTTGCCACGGCTCTATACAAATAGCTACAACACGCACAAATACTAACAAACGCCCCGCCTCAGCGTCATCCCCCGTTTTGGGGATTGACTGCACAGGGCCGCACCCAACGGCGGGACGCGTTGGCAAAGGTCGCAGCGGTGGGCGTGGCTGCTCCAGTGCATTCCTTCTGGTCCGCCTTTTTCTTTGCCCACACGCCATGTCATCACCCCCGACCTCTTTGTGGAGCCCCCTGCGCCAACCCGCTTTCCGAGGCCTGTGGATCTGCGGTGGCATCTTTTTTGTGGGCAGCGGCATGCAGACCATGGCCGCTGCGTGGCTCATGGTGGAGCTGACGGGCTCGTCGTTCCTGGCGGCGCTGGTACAGACGGCCGTGTTTTTGCCCATGTTTTTGCTGGCCCTGCCTGCCGGTGTACTTGCCGACACCACCGACCGGCGCAGGCTGATATCGGGCGCGCTGATGGCACAGGTGGGCGCCTGTGCACTGCTCACGCTGCTGGTGCTGGGCGGCTGGGGCGGGCCTGCGTCGGTGCTGTTTCTGGTGTTTGTGTGTGGCTGCTGCACGGCGGTGCTGACGCCTGCGTGGAACTCATCCGTCATCGACCCGGTTCCGCGCGACGAGTGGCCCCAGGCCATCACCGCCGTGAGCATCGCCTACAACGCCGCACGCGCCGTGGGGCCCACGCTGGCCGGGCTGGTGTTTGCGCAGCTGGGTGCGGGCTGGGTGTTTGCCGTCACGGTGACCACAACGCTGGTGATGTGGGAGTCCATCCGCCGCTGGCCGCCCAAGGCACACCCGCCGTCCAAGCTGCCCGCCGAGCGCCTGTGGGGCGGCACGCTCAGTGGCCTGCGTTTTGCCTGGCACTCACGCATCATCCTGGCGCAGCTGGTGCGCGTGATGGCGTTCAGCGCGGCAGGCTCGGCCCTTTGGGCGCTGCTGCCGGTGATTGCGCAGCGCCAGCTGGGCACCGGTGCGCAGGGCTTCGGGCTGCTGATGGGTTGCCTGGGTACGGGTGCCGTGGCCGTGGGCCTGGTGCTGGGGCGGCTGCGCGCGCGCTTTGGCATGGAGGTCATCGTGGGCGTGGGCGGCGTGGTTTTTGCTGCCGCCATGCTGGTGGCAGCGCTGACCAAGGTGGCGTGGGTGGTTTACATCGCCATGCTGTTTGCGGGCGCGGCGTGGATGTCGGCGATGTCCACCTTCAACACCGCCACGCAGGCCAGTGCCCCACAGTGGGTGCGATCCCGCGCCGTGGCCATGCACATGGTGGCCGCGCTGGGCGCGTTTGCCATGGGCTCGGCATTCTGGGGCGCCGCATCCGACATCGTGGGCCTGGCTCCCACGCTGTACGTGGCCGCTGCGCTCATGGGTGTGGGGCTGCTGCTGGCACGCCCCATGCCGCTGCGCATGGGTGGGCTGCACGAAGTGACGCAGGCCACACCGTGGGATGAACTCTTCATCGAGGCCGAGCCCCTGCCCGAGGCCGGCCCCGTGGCCGTGGAGGTGGGCTACCGCATCGCCCCCGGCACCGACGCCGCCTTCCTGGACACCATCAGCCGCATGAAGGCCCCGCGCAGGCGCGACGGCGCCACATTCTGGCGGGTGTACAAGGACCTGGGTGAACCCTCGCGGTACGTGGAACGCTTCATCGTTGAATCCTGGGCGGACTACCTGCACCAGCGCGCACGCGCCACCATGGCCGACCAGGCGCTGGAAACCGAAGTGCGGGCGTTTTTGGCGCCCGGCGAAACCGTCCGCATGTCGCACTACATCGCAGAACGGTGAAGCCCCCCCCTGAGTGGCTGCGCCGGTTCCCACGGGAGGGGGACGCCACGCCTGGACCGGCGAAGCCGGTTCCGCGTGCGCCCTGGCTTGATGCGCATCAATTTCTGCCGCCAGGCCGGGTGCCGAGGCCGGCGGTCGGCCTGCGACAATCGCAGGATGACCTTCGCCCCCCTTGCCAACGACACCTTCCTGCGTGCCTGCCGCCGCCAGGCCACCGACTACACGCCCCTGTGGCTCATGCGCCAGGCGGGGCGCTATCTGCCGGAGTACAAGGCCACGCGCGCCCAGGCCGGCAGCTTCATGGGCCTGGCCACCAATGTGGACTACGCCACTGAAGTGACCCTGCAGCCGCTGGAGCGTTTTCCGCTCGATGCGGCCATCCTGTTCAGCGACATCCTCACCGTGCCTGACGCCATGGGCCTGGGCCTGTCGTTTGCCGAGGGCGAAGGCCCGCGCTTTGCCAAAGTGGTGCGCGACGAAGCCGCCGTGGCCGAGCTGGCCGTGCCCGACATGGACAAGCTGCGCTACGTGTTCGACGCGGTCACCAGCATCCGCAAGGCCCTGAACGGCCGCGTGCCGTTGATCGGTTTTTCGGGCAGCCCCTGGACACTAGCCTGTTACATGGTCGAAGGCAAGGGCAGCGATGACTACCGCCTCGTCAAGAGCCTGATGTACAGCCGCTCCGACCTGATGCACCGCATCCTGGCCATCAACGCCGACAGCGTGGCCGCGTACCTGAACGCCCAGATCGACGCCGGAGCCCAGGCCGTGATGATTTTTGACAGCTGGGGCGGCGTGCTGGCCGACGGCGCGTTCCAGGAGTTCAGCCTGGCCTACACCACGCGCGTGCTGGCGCAATTGAAGCGCACCGGCGTGGACGGCACCGACGTGCCGCGCATCGTCTTCACCAAGGGCGGCGGCATCTGGCTGGAAGACATGAAGGACATCGACTGCGAGGTGCTGGGCCTGGACTGGACGGCCAACCTGGGCAAGGCCCGCGCCATCGTGGGCGGCCAGCCAGGAGGCCCGGGCAAGGCGCTGCAGGGCAACATCGACCCCAACGTGCTGTTTGCGCCGCCCGCGCAGATCGTGCAACAGGTGCACAAAGTGCTCGACAGCTTCGGCAAACCCCACACCGACCGCAACACCACCGGCCCCACCCACATCTTCAACCTGGGCCACGGCATCAGCCAGTTCACCCCACCCGAGCATGTGGCGGCGCTGGTAGAGGCGGTGCACAGCCACTCGCGCGCGCAGCGCCAGGGCTGATCCCCCGGGCGAGGGCTCCAGACCGCGCGGCGCACCCGGCAGGGACCAGGTGATGGCAATGGAACAGCCCGTACCGCCGCCAGCGGAGCCACCCACCGGCCCGCAGGCGCTGCCCGCCTCGGCCCTGCAAGCCCCACCCGGCGCGCTCGCGGACTGCGTGCGCGCCTTTTTCTGGCGCGACCTGGGCCGCCAGCCGCCCCACACCCTGGCGGACACGCGCGTGCCGCCCAGCCCCTACCCCGGCATCATCTGGCTCACGCGGGGCACGGCCCAGCTTGTGGAGTGTGCGGGTACGGCCACGGCAGCGGCCCTGCCGGCCATCACGCTCTCGGGCGCCCACCGCCATCCTTACCACTCGGTCTCTTCCCGCGATGGCGATTCGTTCTGCCTGGCGTTCCAGCCCGGCGCGCTGGGGCTGCTGACCGGGCAGGACCTGGCGCCGCTGACCGACCGCATCACGGACGCGGTGACCTGGTTGCCCGAGGAGTGGCACCCATTCCTGGCAGCCGTCCACGCGGCGCCCGACCATGGTGCGCGCAAGGCGCTGTGTGTGGCCTTCCTCACCCCGCGCTGGGGCGCCGTGGCAGACCGGCACGCCGCCTGGCTGCAGGTGTTGCAGCAGGACTGGCAGCGCGGCGCACGCCAGGCCCTGGCCACCACGCTCGGCTGGACGCCCCGGCATCTGCAGCGCCGCACACGGCAACTGGTAGGCCTGCGGCCTGGCGAGATCGAGCGCATGCTGCGGGCCGAACACGCCCTGCTGACCATGCGCGACGGCGATGCGGGTGCGCTGGATGCAGCGCTGCGCCATGGCTACGCCGACCAGGCACACTTCAGCCGCGAGGCACGCAGCCTTTTCGAACGCCCTCCTGCTGCACTCAAGGCCCACACCCAGCAGCCGGGTGACGATGCCGACTGGCTGCTGCGGCGCAGTTGAAGGGGCCGCCGCGCTTTGCGACCGCTTTACCGCTGGATCACACGGGGGCGCTTGACCTTGGCCTGCAACTGCAGGATGCCGTAGAGCAGCGCCTCGGCCGTGGGCGGGCAACCGGGCACATAGACATCCACCGGCACGATGCGGTCGCAGCCGCGCACCACCGAATAGCTGTAGTGGTAGTACCCGCCGCCGTTGGCGCACGACCCCATCGAGACCACATAGCGCGGCTCGGGCATCTGGTCATACACCTTGCGGATGGCGGGCGCCATCTTGTTCGTCAGCGTGCCGGCCACGATCATCAGGTCGCTATGGCGTGGGCTGGAGCGCGGAATGATGCCGAACTGGTCCAGGTCGTAGCGCGCCATGGCGGCGTGCATCATCTCGACGGCACAGCAGGCCAGGCCAAAGGTCATGAACCACAGGCTGTCGGCGCGTGCGGCCTGCACCACATCGTCCAGCCGGGCAAGCACAAAACCATCGCGCTCCATGGAGGGAGCTATTGCAAGGGAAGGAGAAGAGTTGTTAGCCATGGCCGCATCGTCGCCACGCGGGCCCACGCCGTCTTGAAGCAAAGCGACATCGGCCGCCATCACCGGGTACCTGTGACGACACCAGCCCCACCGCACAGTGCCCCGGCAGGCCCTGCGACAATCCTTAGAACCTGTTCAAGATCTTCAGGTGCCGGCGAGCCCGCTTCCAAGGCGAACTTATGCACAAAATTGGAGCATCCACCGGCCCCGAGCCACTGCAGGTGGCAACTTGTAAAAAAACTTTGCACAACCGCTAAGTCATTGATTTATATGGATTTAAATCCCCTGCTTTTTTGACAGGCAATCCAGCCAAAGCACGGATTTTCAAGGGCTTGCAGGCCAAACCCAAGGGATATCAACAAAGTTATCCACAGAAATTTTGGATTTCTTACAAATACCCTGTGAAATCAAGCACTTGCAGGCCATATCGAAGAAATGCGTGAACATGACACCCCACCGCTAGCACGAAAAGGGGGCCATCTGTCCTCTTGACGAAGCCCTCGTGTCCGACTTATGCACACCAACCGTGATGCGGCGCAACATACCTCCGTCACAACGGCTTAGCACAAAAATTCGTGGGAAATTTCTTCAGATGCTTGATTCATAACGATTTTTTTGGTGTGCCGCATTTCCGGGCAATCTGTTCGCAGCCAGCATTCATGCGGGCTGGCAGGGTGTCCGGACAGGATGTCAACAAAGTTATCCACAGAAAGTCGGGATTACTTGGGCCCCCTCATCAAATCAAGCACTTAGCACCTAAACCTCCACGCGACCTCCACAAGCTGCTGTAACCCGCCCTCTGCTGTGCCTACTCCCTCCACCATCGTCCAGGTTGCCCTGCACACCCCGTCACACAGCGGCGTGGGCGATCTGCTGAGTTACGCCAGTGAGCACCCGCTCGCGCCCGGCACGCTGGTGCGCGTGCCACTGGGCACCCGCGAGGTACTGGGTGTGGTGTGGGATACCGACGAGGCCACCGGCGAGTTGCCTGACGGCGCCACGCTGCGGCCGATTGCCGGTGTGCTCGACGGTGTGGCGCCGCTGGACCTGCCTTGGCGCCGCCTTGTGGCATTCGCCGCGCGCTACTACCAGCGCGCCCTGGGCGAAGTCGCTACGGCCGCCTTGCCGCCCCAGCTGCGCGACCTGCGCCCCGAACAACTCGCCCGCCGCCTGCGCCGCCCGGCCAAGGCAGGGGGCGACGCTTCAAATGCTATTGAAAACATAGCACTTACCCCAGAACAGGAGAGCTCTAAGGCCCGAATTTCTGCTGAAAAAGGCCCTTTCCTGCTGTTTGGCAGCACGGGCAGCGGCAAGACCGAGGTGTATTTGCGCTGTGTACAGGAGATGCTGGAGGCCGACCCCACCGCGCAAGCCCTGGTGATGGTGCCCGAGATCAACCTGACCCCCCAGCTCGAAGAGCGCTTTGTGGGCCGCTTTGCCCCGCGCTTCGGCCCCGGTGCCGTGGTGTCGCTGCACAGCGGGATGACGAACCCACAGCGCCTCAAGAGCTGGCTGGCCGCCCACAGCGGCAGCGCACGCATCGTGCTGGGCACGCGCATGGCGGTGTTTGCCAGCCTGCCGGGGCTGAAACTCATCGTGGTCGATGAAGAACACGACCCCAGCTACAAGCAACAAGAGGGCGCGCGCTACTCGGCCCGTGATCTGGCCATCTGGCGTGGGCGCGAGCAGGGCGCCAAGGTCATTCTGGGCTCGGCCACACCGTCGCTGGAGAGCTGGTACGCCAGCCGCCCCCCTACGGCCGACGACCCCGAAGGCGGCCGCTATGTGCGGCTGCACATGCCCAGCCGCATTGGTGCCGGCGCCCTGGCGCGTGTGCGCCGGGTGGACATGAACCAGCAGCCTCGGCGCACGGTGTTCAGCGCGCCGCTGCTGCAGGCCATCACCGAACGCGTGGCGCGCGGCGAACAAAGCATGGTGCTGCTGAACCGCCGGGGCTACGCTCCCGTGCTGCACTGCGTGGACTGCGGCTGGAAAAGCGACTGCCCGCACTGCAGCGCGCACCAGGTCTTCCACAAGACCGACCGCACCCTGCGCTGCCACCACTGCGGCTACACCGTGCGCGTGCCCTACCACTGCCCCACCTGTGGCAGCCCCGACATCCACCCCATGGGCCGGGGCACCGAGCAGCTCGAAGAGCAACTGGGCGCCCTGCTGTCCGAAGTGCTGCGGCCCGACCGCACGCCGGCCCGCATCGCCCGCATCGACGCCGACACCACCAAGGCCAAGGGTGCGCTGGAGGCGCAGCTGGCGCAGGTGCATTCTGGTGAGGTGGATGTGCTGGTGGGCACGCAGATGATCGCCAAGGGGCACGACTTCCGGCGCATCACGCTGGTGGCCGCGGTGCAGCCCGATGGCGCGCTGTTCAGCAGCGACTTCCGCGCGGCCGAGCGGCTGTTTGCGCTGCTCATGCAGGCCGCAGGCCGGGCTGGGCGCGATGCAGCCTACATGGCCGCGCAAGCGGTGCATGGCACGCAGCCCGAGATGTGGGTGCAGAGTTTTCACCCCAAACATGCCGTGTTCGAAGCGCTGCGCACGCACGACTACGAGGCTTTTGCCGCCCAGCAGCTCAAGGAGCGCGAGGAGGCCGCCATGCCGCCGTTCTCGTACCAGGCGCTGGTGCGGGCCGATGCCCGCACGCAGGAGGTGGCGCAGGGTTTTCTGTCAGCAGCCACCGCCGCCGCCCACGCCGCGCAGCTGCCAGGGCTGCCCGATGGGACGGTCATCCTGTTCCCGCCCGTGCCGCTGACCATCCAGCGTGTGGCCAATGTGGAACGCGCCCAGATGCTCATGGAAAGCAGCAGCCGCGCCACCCTGCAGCGCTTTCTGGCCGCGTGGCAGCCAGTGCTGCAAACCACCCGCAGTCAGCCCGAGCACAAGGGGCTGATACGGTGGCTGGTGGATGTGGACCCGCTCGCGATATGACGCCGGTCAACCGGGCAGATTGTCGTTGTAGACCTTGATGTAACAGACTTCGTTGGGCTGCAGCACCAAGCCCACGGTGCATTCCGGCGTGAAGCCCGTGGGAGGAAGCACAACCAGTCCGGACATGACGCTGACGCCGGTCACCCGCTGCGCGCGGTCCGTCAGGTTCTGGGCGGTATAGATATGAAAGAAATCCCCGAAGAAGAGTTCGGTGCTGTGGGGAATGTTGGCCACGCCGCCTGTGGCCTGGTCAAAGGCGATCTCCACCGGCGCGGGGGTCGCAATGGCGGGGTGATTCCAAAGGCTCGCTGAGAGCACTCCGCAAACCAGGAGACCCGTTGTCCAGGCCTTCAGCGCACGGCCGCCCTGGGCGCGCATCGCGTGATAGGCCGCCAGGGCCACCAAAACCGCCATTCCGATCAGCCCCCATTCAGACACCGTGGGCACGTTCGAGGCCGCCAGGGGCGCGTAGGACACGCTACCCATGGATTGCGCGGCTGCGCCCTGCGCCACGAGCAATCCCACCATCGCGACGACACTAGCCCGCGCACCCAACATCACTTGCTTCATTCTTGAATCCCTTTTTTGCGTAAAACAGAAAGTGTTACAAGGGATTACTGAATCGGCAAGCAAGTTATTGCCATGCGCAGACCGTGACCGCCTGCCCAGTCCTGATCACTGGCGCCAGCCACCGGGCTGGCCAAGAGCCAGCACCTTGATCAAGCTCCAGCAGCCACAAACTGCCCGTGCAGCCCCAGCGGCAGGCCATAGGGCAGCGTGACGCTGGCCACCGGCCCGGCATTCACCGCCTGGGCGTCGAACACGGACAGCGTCGTGCGCTCCGTCGGCCAGTGGTAGGCGGTGCCCAGCACCCAGCCCCGGCCCTCGGGCGCGGTGGTGCTGGCGGGGATGTAAACATGCTCCTCTGCAATCCAGCCCGCGCCGTACCGATGGCGCTGCGGTTTTTTGTCGCCCTGCAGCGTGAGCACCGTGTCAAAGCCCTGCACTTGCGCGTCCATGCCCGGGCTGCGCGCCAGCAAGGTGGTGAAGCGCGTGGGCAGCCCGTTGCGAGCCGGGTGGATGCGCGGGTACTCCACGTGGGCAAGCCCCGGTGTCTCCAGCCGCGCCTGGCCGGTGGACGGGTTGAGCGTGATGTGCGCCCACTGCGTCGCAGCCGCTACCGAGGTGCTGCGGGGGGCATCGACGTTCAGATGGCGCAACGCGGTCAGGATGTCGGGTTGCGCCACAAACCGCACCTGCACCGTGCCACCCTCTTCCCAGGCATTGGCCAGGTGGAACAGGCCGGTGGCGGGCAACTCAAAGCGCTGGACCTTGAAGTCCGCCTTGCCCACGAGCAACACCACCAGCGGCGCCTTGTCTTCCCAGCGGTAGTGCGGCAGCGGGCTGCCGGCACCGGGCTGTCCGTTGAACTTCAGCGGCATGAGCAGGAACACCAAGTGCCGCTCAGTGATGGCGAAGTCGTGCACCATGTCTGCTTGTTCCGTGGTCAGGACATGCTGGCGGCGCAACTGCCCAGTCGGTGCAATGTCGTACACCAGCAGCTTCCCCGAGCCCGGGACATAGCCAAAATTCCACACCGTGCCATCCGGCGCCACACGCGGATGGGCCGAGAAGGGAGCGCCCCGCGTCTCGGGCGACCAGGCCTTGAACCCCTGGGCCTGCAGCGTAACCGGGTCCACCGCCAGGGCCGAACCCGCTTCCCACAGCGCAAAAAGCTCCTTGCGCGCGGGCAGGGCCAGCAGATTGATGTTGGCAGGGTTGACGTCGTCCGGCCCGCTGAGCGGGGGCGAGTTGGGCAGCGTGGTGGCAAAACCCGAGTACAGCAGCCGACCGGCGGCCTCTTCGGCTGTGAGCTTGGGGGTGGCCAGCAGGGCGCCTCGGTGCGAAATCCGGGGCGACGTGGCCGTTGATAGGTTGCCGCCCTCAAAACGAAACGCCTGCAGCATTCCGTCGCCATCAAACCAGTGGTTCATGGCCACGCCGCCGAGCTCGCGCCGGGCCGGGCCAATGCGGTACAGCGTGCCCTGCAGGGCAGCGGGCCAGCGCCCCCTCACGGGCAGCGGGCCACTGGCGAGCGGCGCCTTCAAAGGCCCGTTGTAGGGGGTGTAACTGCTGCGCCAGGCATGGGGCGCATCGGCGCTGTGGCTCAGCGTGGGCAGCAGGCTGGAGCCCAGGGCTGCCAGAACAGCGCGGCGCGGTGGATGGGGGTGGGTCATCGCGGGCTCCTGGCTGGCTTACTTGAGTTCGATGGCCTGGGGGCTGACATCGGCACCCACGCGGAAGGCCGCGTCGGCGAACTGCGGTGGGCCCAGCGCGCTGCGCGCATTGCGGCTGAAGCCGTATAACTCGGTCGGCACGCCAAACACATTGGCGTCGAGTTTCATGTTGGCGTTCTCGTCCAGAAACACCGAAACGGCGTAGTCACCTTCGGGCAGGCCCACAAACTGCACCACAGCCTTCCCATCGCCCGGCTGGGCCGTGGCCACCTGCAGCGGCTTGCCGCGCGGGAAGCCCTCGCTGTTGTCAAACAGTGCGGCCAGCACGGCGCCCTGCTTTTGCGCAGGCACGGTGACTTCAATGCGCAGGTCGGCAGCGTGTGCAGCCAGGGTGGTCAGCGCGGCCAGGAAGAGAATCAGTTTTTTCATGAAGGGGCTTTCTGTGGGGGGGTCAAGCTGGGACACGCCCAGACCGACCCGCACTGTGCCAGCCCGCCCAGGCCCCGCGAGACATTTGCGACGAAATGCACAAAACGTGGCGTGACCTGCAACCCGTCGGCGTGAGGCACACCGGCCTGGCAAGGCCGCCCGGTCGGCCCAGCTTGCGCTGCCCGCCTGCCCGATAAAACTTGCATCCGGGGGGATCGGCCCAGATACTGCGCCTCTTTGCAGCTCGGTATTGGCGGGCATGGCGCCCCGCGCACCGTCCCCCTGCTCCCCCTCGACTTTCAGAAAGCCCTACCAATGACAGCCATTGTTCGTGCCCTGATCTTGCTGCTCCTCCTGGCGGGGGGAACCGCCGTGCGTGCCCAGAACCTGCTCACCAACGGCAACTTCGAGGCCGGCCTGGCTGGCTGGAGTACCTGGACGGCGCCGCCGGGCTTCTGGGACGGCACCTGGATACACAGCAACGACTGCGATATCTGGGTGCCCACCCAGTGCCCGTTCGGAGGCGCCGGAACGTCCCACGCGCAGAAAAAAGGCAGTGGCGCGGGCAATGCACACGGGGGCCTGTTCCAGACCGTGGCGGTCACGCCCGGGCGGGTGTACCGGCTGCGCGGCGCCTGGTCGGGGGGCGTCACGGGCAATGCCGGCGGCAACGCCACCTGGTGGGAGGTGGTGGCCTACGACGGCGCTGTGGGCGCAGCCACCATCGACGCGGCGCCGGGCCCGCTGGACACGCTGATTGCCCGGCGCGACGTGTCGAACCTCGCGCTCAACGGCGTCTTCCAGTTCCAGTGGGAGCCCTTTGACGGCACCTTTACGGCGACCTCCAGCCAGGTGACCATCGCACTCAAAACCGGCAGCTTCTTCACCTTCGACGCGGCGGGCTACCACGACGACCTGGTGCTCGAAGAAGTGGCCTCCAGCAACATCCCCGTCAACTCGCCCTGGGCGCTGGTGGTGCTTTGCCTGGGGCTGCTGGCGACCGGCGCCTGGATGCGGCGCGGCCCGGGAACGCGGCGCGGGTAGAAGGCAGCGCCAAAAATTCAAGCATTTTGGGCCGCCAGCGCTTTATGGAAAAGCGCCAATAGCTATCATAAATATAGCAATCAGGTCAGCAGCGCCACCGCTGCTGAAAAGCTCAGAAACGCCAGCGCCGTGGACACCAGAATGATCCGCGCCACACGCCCATTGTTGGCGCCGAACTTTTCGGCCAGCAGCGAGACGTTGCTGGCGCTGGGCAGCGCGGCCAGCAGCACCAGCACCGTCAGCGCAAAGGGCGTGAGCGGCACCTCCATCGCCATGCCCGCCGTGCCCACGCCCCACACCAGCAGCGGGTGCACCAGGAGCTTGGCCAGCGCCACCGGCACATAGTCGCGCGCGGGCACCTGCTCGTGCTGGTTCATCTGCGAACGCGCCAGCACGGCACCGATGGTGAACAGCGCCACAGGCGAGGCCGCGTCGGCCAGCATGGCGATGGTCTTGTCCACCGGGCCGGGCAGCTTGAACTGCAGGGCCGAGGCCAGTGCGCCCAGCGCGATCGACCAGGGCATGGGATTGGTCGCCATGCCCTTGAAGGCGTTCTTCAGCGCCACCCCCACGCCGTGGGTGCCCGCACCATCCAGGCGCGAGAGCGCAATACACAGCGAGCTGGTGATGACCATGTCCACCACGATGGTGACGATGGCAGGGCCCGCGCTTTGCGCCCCCAGCAGTGCGACCAGCAGCGGCACGCCCATGAAGCCGGTGTTGGGAAAAGCGGCCACCAGCGCACCAAAGGCTGCGTCGTTCCAGCCGATGTGCGCCTTGCGCGTGAGCGCCACCGTGGCTCCCACCATCACCAGCGCACAGAGCACATACACGCCCGCCACGGCCGGGTCCAGCAGCTGGGCGATGGGTGTGCTCGCGCCAAAGCGGTACAGCATGCAGGGCAGTGCAAAGTACAGCACGAAGGCGTTGAGCCCCGGGATGGCCGGCTGGGGAAGCACTCCGCGCCGGGCGGCGAGATAGCCGCAGAGCACCAGCGCAAAGAAGGGGAAGGTGATGAGAAGGACGGAGAGCACGGTCCCATTGTCCTTGCTGCGCCTGCGGCCGGGGTCTGCGGCGCCCGGTGTGGTCAGCGCAAAGTCAGGTGGGGGCCATCACCCATGGCGAATGCACGGCAAGGATCTCCAGCCAGCGTTGCGGTTGAAGGCGCATCCACTTCACTGCTTGCGCTGGATGATCAGGTTGCGCTTGGCGTCTTCGGGGTAGGCAAAGGTGATGGCGCCGTTCTTGACCATGCCCATGACCAGCATGTTGCGCGTGATCGCGTCCTTGTCCTGCACGCTGAAGGGCTTGTCGTAGGTGGTGACCACGCCGTAGTAGGTCTTCATCTTGCCCTCCAGCGACTCCTTGATGGCCTTGCCGGTGAGGTTGCCGTCGCGGATGCCGAGGAAGGAATACATCAGCAGGTAGGTGGCGTCGTAGGCGTTGGCCGCTGCCATGGGCACAGCCACCTTGCCGTGGTACTTGCGGGTATAGCTCGACAGGAACGATGCACGGCGCTCGTTGCTGGGCTCGGCGATGAAGGTCTGCACCATGAGCGCGCCCTCGGCCGCGTCCTTGGCGCCTTCGAGGAAGAAGGGGAAGGACAGTGGCCACGGCCCCACCTGCGGCACCTTCCAGCCCAGGGCCTTCTTGCCGTTGGCGATGGTGGCGTTTTCCGGCCCCACGGTGTAGCTGTAGACCACGTTGGCGCCCGCGTTGCGCGCGGCGGTCAGCTCGGCCGTGAGGTCCTTCACCCCCAGGTCAAAACGCGCCACATGCACGGGCTTGAGGTTCTTGGCCGCCAGCGCGGCCACCACGTCGTTGTAGCCGCCTTCGCCATAGCCGGTCTTGTCGGCAAAGATGGCGACCTTGTCCCAGCCGCGCTTGACGATGTCGTCCACCAGGAAGGGCGCCTGGATCGCGTCGCGCGCCTGCACGCGGAAGATGTAGCTGTCGGGCGCGGGGTATTTGGCCGTCACGGCAGTGCCCGTGGCGCAGGGCACGATGAGGGGGCTGGCGGCGCCCTGGAACAGGTCGATGGCCTTGAGCGCCACGCCGGTGTTGCAAAAGCCGATGGTGGCGACCACTTTTTCATTGAGAAGCTCTTGCGACACCTTACGCCCCTGGTCGGGGTCGGCCGTGTCGTCCTTGATGACCAGTTCCAGCGGGCGGCCCAGATAGCCGCCCACGGCATTGATTTCGTCCACCGCCAGCTTGATGCCGTTGAGCATGGGCACGCCAAAATCGGCCGATGGCCCGGTGAACGGCCCCACGACCCCCACGCGCACAGGCACGGTGCTGCCGATCTGGGCCTGTGCCGGCAGCAGGGCCGTGCAGGCCAGTACACCGGATGCCACCACAGCGCTCCATGCGCGAAGGTGCACACAGCGGCGGCGTGCGTCCGGGATGCCCGGTGCGGCGGTCTGAGCGGTGGAGGGCTGGTCAGTGGGGTTCATGGCGGGGCTCGGTTCTCTACACCAGCATCCCGGCAAGAGATGCACTGGCCTGCGAGTATCAAATTGTGAAAACAAAGCCCCTAGCGGGGTTTCCCGGAGCGTCCGGCCCGCCAGGTGCTGGTGGCGCCCACCCGTCAGGGGCCTGTCAGCCGCCCGCCCGGCACAAGCGGGCCACCCCGACTGGGCACGGGCTAGACAGGCTGCCGGACCGCGCCGGTATCATTGCGCCCTTGCGCGGCCTGACCCGGCCGCGCCACCACCCGCCCCTGGGCATGCGCCGCCCACACCCGCCCTCCCTGTCCCGCTCCCCGCTGCTCTGCTGCCCTCCCTCCCATGTCTGCCGGTCTCAATCTCGCCCAGCTCCAGGCTGTCCACTACACCGACGGGGCTTGCCTCGTGCTGGCCGGGGCGGGCTCGGGCAAGACGCGGGTGATCACCATGAAGATCGCCCACATGATCGAAAAGGGCATGGACCCCAAGCGCATTGCGGCCATCACCTTCACGAACAAGGCTGCCGCCGAAATGCGCGAGCGCGCCAAGGGCCTGATCGGCCGGCGCGCCAAGGATGTGCTGGTGTGCACCTTCCACGCCCTGGGCGTGCGCATGGTGCGCGAGGACGGCCATGTGCTGGGCCTCAAACCCCAGTTCAGCATCCTCGACGCCGATGACGTGACGGGCATTCTGAAAGAAGCCTCGGGCGGCACCACCGACATGGCCACCGCGCGCCAATGGCAGTGGGTCATCAGCAAGTGGAAGAACATGGGCCTGACTTCCGAGCAGGCGCTGGCCCAGGCGGCGGACGACAACGAACGCATCATCGCCACGCTGATGGCCCGGTATGAAGAGCGCCTGGCGGCCTACCAGAGCGTGGACTTTGACGACCTGATCGGCATGCCGCTGCGGCTGCTGCGCGACTTCCCGGAGGTGCGTGCCAAGTGGCAGGCGGCCCTGGGCCATGTGCTGGTGGACGAGTACCAGGACACCAACGCCACGCAGTACGAGCTGCTCAAACTGCTGGTGGGCGAAAAGGGGCACTTCACCGCCGTGGGCGACGACGACCAGTCCATCTACGGCTGGCGCGGCGCGACGCTGGACAACCTCAAGAAGTTGCCGGTGGACTACCCCCACCTCAAGGTCATCAAGCTGGAGCAGAACTACCGCTCCACCAGCGCCATCCTGCGTGCGGCCAACAACGTAATCGGGCCCAACCCGAAGCTGTTCCCCAAAACCCTGTTCAGCGAACTGGGCGAAGGCGAGCCCGTGCGGGTGGTGGACGCCGACAGCGAAGAACACGAAGCCGAGCGCGCCGTGGCCCGCATCCAGAGCCTGCGTGCGGCCAGCAACCCGCCACCGGACTGGAAGAGTTTTGCCATCCTGTACCGCGCCAATCACCAGGCCAAGCCGTTCGAGAAGGCGCTGCGCAAGGCCAATATTCCGTACAAGGTGTCGGGCGGCACCAGCTTTTTCGACCGCGCCGAAATCAAGGACCTGTGCGCCTGGTTTCGCCTGTGGATCAACAACGACGACGACCCGGCGTTTCTGCGCGCCATCACCACGCCCAAGCGCGGCATCGGCCACACCACGCTGGCGGCTCTGGGCGCGTTTGCCACGCAGCACAAGCAGAGCATGTTCGGCGCGCTGTTCAACGGCATGCTGCCAGCGGCGGTGCCCAAGCGTGCCATGGACGGCCTGCACGAATTTGGCCGCTACATCAACTACCTGGAGTACAGCGCGCGCCGCACCCATGGCGCCGAAGAGGCCCGCGCCTTTCTGAACGAATGGCTCAAGGAAATTGGTTACGAGCAGCACCTGTACGACAACGAAGACAGCGAAAAAGTGGCGGCCGCCCGCTGGAGCAACGTGATGGAGTTCTGCGACTGGATGGCCCAGCGCGCGGGCGGGCAGATCGACGATACGGCCGGTGCCATGGTGGCCAAGGAGACCAAGAGCCTGCTGGAGGTGTCGCAGACCATTGCACTGCTGTCCACCATCAGCGAGCGCGAGCAGGAGCAGGACATGGTCACGCTCTCCACACTGCACGCCAGCAAGGGGCTGGAGTGGCCCCACGTGGTGCTGGTGGGCGTGACCGAGGGCATGCTGCCCTTCAAGCTCGACGACGACGAAGGCCGCCAGCAGAAGGTGAGCGACGACACGCTGCAGCGCCTGCAGGAAGAGCGCCGCCTGATGTACGTGGGCATCACCCGCGCCCAGCGCACCCTGGCCGTGAGCTGGACCAAGCGGCGCAAGAAGGGCCGCGAGATGGTGGCCGCGCAGCCCAGCCGCTTCATTGCCGAAATGGGCCTGGACAAGACCACCGCCCGCGAAGATCCGCGCGAGAAGCTCAAGGCATTGCGCGCCGAATTTGCGGCCAAGGCCCAGGCCACCACCGCAGCCACTGCAGCCGCAGCCGCCACCCCGGAATGAGCGCCCCACCGCAGCCACGGCACCCACCATAACGCACTCCACCCATGGCGCCCGACATCCACCGACACACGCCGCTGTTGGCAGTTGCTTTTGTTTTGATAGCTATCAGCGCTTATCCTACAAGCGCCAGTAGCCAAAATGACCCAAAATCCACGGCAGCATGCCCGTCGGCGGCAGACATGGACCACCAGCACCTGCAAGGGCGCTGGCTGGCCCAACTGCAGGGCGCAGCCCCGGATGCACCTGGCGCCACCGCCACACTGCAACTGGGCCCGCATCCCGAGCTGGCACAGAGCGTGCGTGGCACCGTGCAAAGAAATGGCGCCACGGCGCAGGTCAGCGGCGACGTCGATGGCGGCGACCTGACGCTGGAAGAATCGATCAATGGCACGAACATCAGCGCCACCTGGACAGGCCAGGTGGTCGATGGAAGTTGCGGCAAGGAAATACGCGGAACATGGAACAACGCCAACCCCACCCCTTCGGCCCCCTCGGCTCCTTTTGTGCTGCGCAAGCAGGTGGGCTGGCAATGACGGCCGCGCCAGCCTCACCTCGCCGCAGCGGCGGCCACCGGCGTGGCACGCTGGCCCTGCTGGTGGCCGCTGCGCTGACGCCTGCCGGCGCCGCGCTGGCGCAGACCCCGCCTGCTGGCGGCTCGGCCACCCCGAGCGGCGACGCTGCCTGGCGCCGCTGCGCCGCCCTGTCCAGTGACAATCAGGCGCGCCTGGCCTGCTTTGACCAGTGGGCCACCGACCAGCAAGGCTGGAACGCGCCTGGCGCCACGGCGTCGGCCTCGACAGACGTGCCGCCCCCGGTGGACACCACGCTACCCGCCACCCGTGTGATTGACGTGGCCCGCACCGAGGGCTGCCGCGATCCGCAGTACAGCGACCTCTCGCGCTTCTGGGAACTGGAGTCGGGCAGCGACTGCGGTACCTTCAGCTTCCGGGGCTACCGGCCCATCACCGTGTCGGTGGTGGCGTCAAGCAATGTGAACCGCCAGCCCACGTCGGATGCAGCCGACCATTCGGCCACCGAGTCCACGCCCTACCGCCGCACCGAGAACCGCATCCAGCTGTCGGTGCGTACCAAGGTTGCGCAAGGGCTGCTGACCCAGGGACATCCCACGCTCAAGGACTCGGTGTGGTTCGGCTACTCCCAGCAGTCATACTGGCAGCTGTTCACCCCCGAGATCTCGCGCCCCTTCCGCGCCACCGACCACGAGCCCGAGGTCATGTATGTCTACCCCACCACGGCACAACTGCCGTTTGGCTGGAAGTGGCGCTACAGCGGCATCGGACTGGTGCACCAGTCCAACGGCCAGAGCAAGCCCCTGTCGCGCAGCTGGAACCGCGCCTACCTGATGACGGGCATGGAGCTGGGCAACAGCGTCAGCGTGAACGCGCGCATCTGGAAGCGCATCCCCGAAAGCTCGGGCAGCGACGACAACCCCGGCATCAGTGACTACATCGGGCGGGGTGAGCTGTCGGCATTCTGGAACGTCAACAAGGAGAACACGGTGGGCGCCACGCTGCGCCACTCGTTGTCGAGCAGCGACCGGGGCTCGGTCCGCCTGGAATGGCTGCAGACCGTGGGCACGGGCCTGTTTGGCAACAAGAGCAACCTGCGCCTGCACACGCAGCTGTTCAGTGGCTACGGCGACAGCATGATCGACTACAACCGCAAGCGGACCGTATTCAGCGTGGGGTTGAGTCTGGTGGACTTCTAGAGTCCATCCCCCTGAGGCGCTGCGCACCTTCCCCCTTCTCTCGAATGGCTGCGCCATTCGGGAAGGGGGACGCAGCCCTCGCTGCAGGGCGGCCCTGGCTCGGCTGCCCGCGCCTGGGGCTGCGCCAGTCTCACAGGCTGCGCACAAGGCAAAGCGCAGCGAACTCCGCGCTGGATTGTTCACAACTCGTTACGACATCGTCCTCAAGTTTTGCGTGACGGCGCCGACAGGCCGCCACAATGGCACGCGCACAGAAACCGGCGTGGCCATCTGTGAGAGGCGTTCAAAAAGAGCCCCTTTCCCACCGTTTTACCTGCCATTGCCCACACCGTGCGCCCTCGACAATGCCGACAAAGAGGAACACACCCATGGACATGCAATACCAGCTCAAGGCAGGCAGCTACTACCTCTACGACATGCGCGAGGCGCCCAGTGCCGTCACGGGTGAGCGCAGGTTCAAGCTCAAGACCGACACGGTGGCCATTGCGTTCGATGCGCACACGGGCGAAGTGCACCAGCATGGCAGCCCCACGCGCATCCAGTCTTGGGCCAACAACACGCGCCGCCGCCTGCGCGCTGCTGGGGCGCAGGACATGGCCAACGACATCGTGGTGGTGTCGGGCCCACTGCCGGTGGACGAACTCAACAAATGCCTGTGGGTGCGCGGCTATGTGCGCCGCATGTTCTCGCGCCTGGCCACCTTGCCCCACGGCAAGCTGCAGCGCCCTGCGGAGCCGTTTCGCAAGGCAGCCTGAAACCAGGCGAGCTTCCTCAAAGATCCCGATCAGGGCCGCACACAGCGGCCCTTTTCTTTTCTGGGAGCGCTCAGGCCTCCGAGTCCTCGGCCACGTCGCTGTCTGTGTTCTCCAGCACCTCGGCGTGTTTGACGATGGTCACCGGCACCGGGCTGGCATGCGCCACCTCCTGCGACACCGAACCCAGCAGCGCGCTGGTGATGGCGCCCTGGCCCTTGGCGCCGATGATGACCATGTCGCAGCCCGAGCGCTCGATCATGTCCACCAGCGTGTGCGCCACATCGCCCACACCCACATCGGTTTCATAAGCCACCCCGGCCGCATCGAGCAGTGCGCGCGCCGACGCCATGAGATGGTCACCCGCCTCCAGGCTGGCGGCGGCGATCAGGTCGGGGTCGCGCGTGGTCACCAGTTCGTAGAGCGTGGCGGGCTCCTGCACATTGGCCAGCACCATGGTGGCCTGGAGCCCCTGGCCCACCAGCGCCAGTGCGTGGTGCACGCCATCCAGGGAGAGTTCGGAGCCGTCCACGGCGATGAGGATTTTGAGCATGGTGTTCTCCTTGTAGTACCTTGGTCCAGTGTAGCCACGGCCTCGTCGAAAACCCGTCCATAACCTTGAGCGAGGTCAGGGTAGCCTGTCTGGGACAATGCCGCCCATCATGCTGCAGTTCGACCTCCTCAAAACCGACCCCACCAGCCACGCACGCCGTGGCACGCTCACGCTCAACCATGGCGTGGTGCAAACCCCCATCTTCATGCCCGTGGGCACCTATGGCACCGTCAAGGGCGTGATGCCGCGCAGCCTGCACGACATGGGCGCGCAGATCATCCTGGGCAACACCTTCCACCTGTGGATGCGCCCGGGCCTGGATGTAATGCAGAGCTTTGGCGGCCTGCACGGCTTTGAAAAATGGGACAAGCCCATCCTCACCGACTCGGGCGGCTTCCAGGTCTGGAGCCTGGGCGCCATGCGCAAGATCACCGAAGAAGGCGTGACCTTTGCCAGCCCCGTCAACGGCGACAAGCTCTTCATGTCGCCCGAGGTGAGCATGCAGATCCAGACCACGCTCAACTCCGACATCGTGATGCAGCTCGACGAATGCACGCCGTACGAGACCAAGGGCCACAAGACCACCGAGGCCGAGGCGCGCAAGAGCATGGAAATGAGCCTGCGCTGGGCCAAGCGCTCGCGCGATGAGTTCCAGCGGCTGGAGAACCCCAACGCCCTCTTTGGCATCGTGCAGGGCGGCATGTTCAAGAACCTGCGCCAGGAGTCGCTGGAGCACCTGGTCGAGATGGACTTCCCCGGCTACGCCGTGGGTGGTGTGAGCGTGGGCGAGCCCAAGGACGAGATGCTGGACATCATGGCCCACACGCCCCACCGCCTGCCCGCACACAAGCCCCGTTACCTGATGGGCGTGGGCACGCCCGAAGACCTGGTGCAGGGCGTGGCCGACGGCGTGGACATGTTCGACTGCGTGATGCCCACGCGCAACGCGCGCAACGGCACGATGTTCACGCGCTTTGGCGACCTTAAAATCCGCAACGCACGCCACAAGGCCGACCACCGGCCGATGGACACCAGCTGCACCTGCTACGCCTGCGCGGGCAGTTCGGGCGTGTCGTGGGACGATGGCGGGCGCGAGGGCTTCAGCCGCGCCTACCTGCACCACCTGGACCGCTGCGGCGAGATGCTGGGCCCCATGCTGACCACCGTGCACAACCTGCACTACTACCTGAACCTGATGCGCGAGGTGCGCGAGTCGCTGGACGCAGGCACGTTCGCCGAATTCCGTGCACGCTTCAAGACCGAGCGCGCACGGGGCGTGTAAGCACAGCCAATAGCTATGAAAATAATAGCTATTAGCGCTTGATAGATAAGCGCCAGAGGCCAAAATCATCCAAAACCTCCTGCACCACCTGCTGCGCTGGCCCGCCCGCATGCTGACCGGCCTGGGCAGCGGGCTGCTGGCGCTGCTGATCCTGTTCGAGGAATGGGGTTGGGAGCCGCTGCAGCGCCTGCTGGCGCGCATCGGCCGCTGGCCCGGCCTGCGCTGGATTGAAGGCTGCGTGCGCACCCTGCCCCCCTGGGCGGCGGTGGCGGTGTTTCTGCTGCCCACGGCACTGCTGCTGCCCGTCAAGCTGCTCGCCCTGTGGGCGGTGGGCCGGGGGCACGTGGTACTGGGCATGCTGGTGATCGTGCTGGCCAAGGTAGTGGGCACCGCCGTGGTGGCGCGGCTGTTCAGCCTGACCCAGCCCGCCCTGATGCAGCTGCACTGGTTTGCCTGGACCTATGCCCACTGGATGCGCCTCAAGCACGCGGTGCTGGAGCGCGCCCGCGCCTCGTGGGCATGGCGCGTGGCGCGGGTGGTGCGGCGGCAATGGCGGCTGCGCTGGCACAGGCTTCGCGCCAGGTAATGTTGGGTAGCGCCAGGGTAGCGCCCGCCGCTGTTTTGCTGCCAAGATATGCGCTCCCGCAAAAGCCTTCCCCAACGTCATCCCCCACCGCCACCGCATTGCGACATGGGTATGCAGCTTGACCTCCCGACCATCCTCCTGCTCTACAAGACCGCGCTGGTGGCGGGGGCGCTGAGCATCTTTCATGTCAGCCGCCATTCGTGCCGCCCGCAAGGGCTCAAGCCCCTGGCAGCCGCCTACCTGCTGCTGGCCGTTGGTGCCGAACTGGCAGGCCAGGGTGAATATTCCATGCTGCCGCTCTGGTTCTGGACCCACACCAGCCTGCTGCTCGGGGCACTGGGGTACACCCTCTTCTGGGCAGGTGCACGGGCACTGAGCGGCCGCAGGCGCGTCCTGCCTGCGGTGCTGATACTGGTTCCCGGAGGCTGGCTGGTGCTGGGCCTGGTCACGCAGTTTCCGCTGGACAACCTGCTGCGCGCAGGCGCCTTCCACCTGACCGCCGCAGTGTCACTGACCGCGGCAGCCTGGGAGGTGTGGCACGACCGCCGCACCGAACCCCTGCCATCGCGTCCCCTGCTGGCCGGGCTGCTCCTGGCCAGCGCGGGCACCTTTGCCCTGCAGCTGTTGTACATCGCCACGCACACCGCCAGCCCACAGGGTTTTGCGCTGGCATTCTCCGTGCAGATGTTCTGCCACTTTGGCGTTGCGCTCATGGTCTCGTCCCTCTCCAACGAGCGCGCCGAAGTGCGCCTGGAAAAAGTGGCGCAGACCGACACGCTCACCGGTGTAGGCAACCGGCGCTGGGCCATGTCCATGCTGCCTGCGCGGCTGCCCGTGGGCAGCGCCATCGCGCAGCTCGACCTGGACCACTTCAAGCACATCAATGACCGCTTCGGCCATGCGGCGGGCGACCGCGTGCTGGTCGCCACGGCCGACGCACTTCGCCACCAGCTGCGCGATTCGGACCTGCTGGCCCGCATGGGCGGTGAAGAGTTCCTGGTCTACCTGCCGGACGCCAGCGCCAGTGCTGCAAGCGCCATCGCCCAGCGCCTGTGTGGGGCCGTGCAGCAGATCCGGCTGTCCGCGCTGGGCGAGGACATCCCCGTCACCGTGAGCATTGGACTGGCCTGCGTGACCTCCGCCGGCGGAACCTGGGCCGACTGGCTGGCTGCGGCCGACCGGGCGCTGTACGACGCCAAGCGCGAGGGCCGCAACCGCGTGGTGACAACGCACGAGCGCACTGCCTGAAACCGGTCCTTCTCACCCGAGCCGCGCCGCCGACCTGCGGCAGAATCGCACCCCATGCCCGCACCGCCCTATGCCACCCTGAACGAAGCACTGGAGCTGGCCTTTAACCTGGCCCCGGTGGGCATGTGCGTGACGCGCGAGCGCAGCATCGAGATCTGCAACGACGCCTTTGCCCACATGTTCGGCCACGAGCAGGCCGAGCTGCTGGGCCAGCCGCTGGCGCCGCTGTACCCCTCGTTCGAAGAGTTCACCCACACGGGCCACCTGGGCCTGCAGGCGATGAAGGCGTCGGGAAGTTATGCCGATGAGCGCATCATGCGACGGCGCGATGGCTCGCTGTTCTGGTGCCACGTGGTGGGCCGGGCACTGGACCGGTCGGACCCGTTTGCACGGGCGGTGTGGATGTTCGAGGACATCTCGCACCGCCGCCCCGTGAGCACGCCGCTGACCCTGCGCGAGCGCGAAATCGCCCAGCACATCGTCACCGGCGCCACCAGCAAGCAGATCGGGCGCTACCTGGACATCAGCCACCGCACGGTGGACGCCCACCGCGCGCGGCTCATGCGCAAGCTGGGGGCCAGCAGCACGGGGGAGCTGGTGGCGCTGCTGCTGGGCAACACCTGAGAGCTGGCAACGATCTCACAGGGAATCATCAACAATTGTTTCCCCAGCCAACGCTGCGGAGTCTCCCGCGCACCCGGCCCGGGGACAATCGGCACTGACGCGCGCGCTGCTCCCCGCCCATCAACTGCTGCCCCTATGTACCGCCCTTTTTTGCTCCACCGCCCGCTTTCGCCGCCCCTGGCCTGGCTGGGTTTGTCCGTGCTGATCTTCGCCGCCTGCCTGGTGGGCATCTTTGCGCGGCCCATCGGTTTTCTGTCGGTCTTCTGGCCCGCCAATGCGCTGCTGCTGGGGCTGCTGGTGCGTTATCCCAGGCTGGCGCGCCCGCCAGCCTGGGTAGCTGCGGCCGTGGGCTATGTGGCGGCAGACCTGGTGACGGGCAGCTCCTGGTCCATGGCCCTGTGGCTCAACGGCGCCAACCTGCTGGGCGCCACGGCGGGCTGGCTGGTGCTGCGTCGGCTGGACGAACGCATCCGGCGCCTGCAGCGCACCATCTCGGCCCTCTACCTGCTGCTGGCTGCGCTGGCAGCCAGTGCCGTGGGGGCACTGGCAGGCTGCGGCGCCGCGCCGGTCTACTTCAACAGCCCGTGGACCGACCTGCTGTCCCTGTGGTTCAGCACCGAACTCATGAACTACATGCTCATCGTGCCGGTGGTGCTGGCCGCGCCGCGCGCCGACGACCCGCCGCCCGCAACGCAGGAGGTGCCCCTGATCTGGCGTGTGGCACCCGTCAGCTCGCTGCTGCTGGCCGAAGGCGTGCGCACTGTGATCGGGGGGCCCGGCATGCTGGCCTTTGTGGTGCCAGGGCTGCTGTGGTGCGCGCTCAGCTACAGCCCGTTTGTCTCCAGCCTGCTGTCGCTGGTGGTGTGCCTGTGGACCATGGCCGGCGTGGCCACCGGCGTGCTCAACTTCACGCCAGCCCATGCCAGCGACGTGTTCTCGCTGCGTGTGGGCGTCACGCTGCTGGCACTGGGGCCGCTCGCCGTGGCCTGCGCCAGCGCGGCGCGCGCCGAAGCCCTGCGCCGCCTGGACCACGCCGTGCGCCACGACGACCTGACCGGTGTGCTTGCGCGGCGCGCGTTCCTGCAGCAAGGTGAGCGCTTGCTAGCGCGCTACCAGCGCGAATCTGCCGGGTTGGCCGTGTTGATGGTGGACGTGGACCACTTCAAGCAGGTCAACGACCAGCTGGGACACGGTGCGGGCGACCAGCTTCTGATTGGCATCGCCCAGGCCATGACCAGTGCGCTGCGCCCCCAGGATGTTCTAGGCCGCCTGGGTGGCGAGGAGTTTGCGGTGGTGCTGCCCGATGCCTCGCCCGCCGAGGCCCACGCGATCGCAGAACGGCTGCGCACGGTGGTCGAACAGCGGCCCTTTGGTACTGCGCAAGCACCCGAGCAGCACGCCACGGTCAGCATCGGCCTGGTGCACAGCGCCTCGCTGGGCGGCGACGCCGACCTGGACACGCTGCTGCTCGCCGCCGATGCAGCGCTCTACCGGGCCAAGGCGGAGGGGCGCAACCGGGTGATGACAGGGTAGGTCCAAGCGCGCCCCCGCGCCTCCGCAAAGCGCCCCCCTGCGGGGAGGGCGCCGGTGGTACGACAGGGGCTGGCTCCATGAAAGCTCGGGCTTTCCATGCGCCGATTTCATCCGCCGAGCCCAACCAATGGGCACACGGCCCCATCAACGCGCAGGCAGACCGTCACTCCTGCGCCAACTTCACCCCCGCCCCCGTGCCGCAGGCATGGCAAAAGCGTGCAAAAGCGCTCTTGCGGGTGCTGCAGTGGCCGCAATGGTCGAACAGCCCAATGCCGCAATGCGGGCAAAAGTCGATCTTCTCGTTTTTCAGATCCACCGGCCGCTCGCAGCCAGGGCACACGCTTTTGGCCAGGCGGGCCAGGGCCACGTCGTAGCTCAGCTCCTTGCGGCGCTCCTGGTCGGGCAGGGTTTCGGCCAGCTTCTGGCGCTCCAGGTAGCGGTTGAGCGCCAGGATGGCGTAGCGCCCCACCACGGCCGTCAAGGCAATGCCCACCACGTAGCGCACATAACCGCCGTAGCTGGGCAGGTAAGGCACCAGCTCCACAAAGAAGGCAAACAGCGCAAAGAAGATGAAGCCCCACACAAACGGCCAGTAGGTGCTTTTGCGCTTCTTGACGAACAGCCAGCCCGCAACCGCCAGCAGCGGCAGCGTGAGGGCCAGGCGATAGAGGAACACCCGCAGCTCGACCTTGCGGCGCTCGGCATTGAGCTTCACGTAGCCGTCGGACTCCATGCGGTTCAACTGCTCCTGCCGGGCGGCTGCGGTCTGACGGGCATCCAGCGCAGCCTGCTGCTGCGCCTCCACCGCCTGCTGGGTCTTGCGTTCAGCGAGCTTGAGCACGTCCAGCGCCTGGGTGCGCGCCAGCACCTCGGGGTCCTGATCGGCGCGCTGCGTGGCGCTGCGGGTGGACAGCCAGTTGTTGAAGCTGTCCCTCTCGGCCTGCACCTCGCTGCGCACCTTGCTGCGCTGCAGCTGGGCCTGCTCCAGCGCGGTCTGCGCGTCCTGCTCGGTCTGGCGCGCGGCTTTGACCTCGGCGCGCAGCTTGTCGGCTGCGGCTTTGTCCAGAAAGTCGTCCACCCGCAGCGGGGTCTCAACCTTGGGCAGATCACCCACGATGGTGCCACCCAGGCCGATGAGGAAGCTGGCAAACACCAGCGCCACCAGCCACAGGCCACGGCGAAACCATTTTTCGGACAGCCGCAGTGATTTGCTCATGATCGTTCCCCTTTGGAAGGGCTATCCATTTGATAGCATCTAGCGCCTACCAAGCATGCGCCAGAGGCCATTTTTATTCAATTTTTTACCGCCAGCACCGCCGGCGGTGCCGCCAGTTGCGCGCGCTGCAGCCAGGCCAGCACCGAATCGACGGTGACGGTTTCGATGCGGTCCGAAAACCGCTTCTCGTTAGGGTGGTCGTCAAACGCGATATTGGCCGAGCCGACCCGCCCGCCCATGCGCGTGAGCGGCCCGAGCTTGAGCGCGGTGGGCTCGTAGCCCTTGAACTGCAGCCAGGCCTGCGCCTGGTCGCGCGAGTGCACGGTGGCTGGCTCCATGGCCATCGCCAGGGTCTCCAGCGCCCACTGGTTGGACTGCTGGTATTTGCGGCCCCACGCGTAGCTGACCATGCTGTAGGGTGGGTGCTGCAGCGTCTTGGTGCGGGCTTTGTCCTGCAGGACGGCCAGCAGGCGCTGCTGCACCTCGGGCGTGGGCACAGCGTAGACGGCTTCGTAGCGCCACAGGTCGTCCAGGAAGAATTCCCCCAGGCCCTGGCGGTACAGGTGCCCCACGGCCGTGCCACATTCGTTGAGCTTGTGCGCCACGCGCCAGGGGCCTTCGGCCGTCTTGTAGGCCCAGCCCATGTGCGAGTAGCGCAGGCCGTATTTGCTCAGGTCCTGCCCTGCACGGGCCAGCGCCACCACCTGTGCACCCGACCTGGCGTGCTCGGCATCGAGCGCGGCCGAGGTCTGCTCGGACAGCTTCATGCCCCGCTCGATCACCAGCGGCGGCACGGGCTTGCGCGATTCGCACGAGCGGCCCGCCTGGGCCGGGGTGGTTGCCGCAATCGCGACAACAGCTGTCAGTACCGCGATTCCATGGCCTATGAAACTGGCGTGACCTAAGCGAGGGATGCCAAGCAAGGGCCGCCCCGCAGCGAGGGCATCGTCCCCCTTCCCGGAGCGCGCAGCGTGAAGAGAGAAGGGGGAAGCCGCGTCGCGGCTCAGGGGGTTGTACTTCATATTCACAGACGCTCGTTGTGCAAAAGCGCACGACCGATGGCGTTGGGCACAAAGGCAATCGCCTCGCCCGCTGCCGACAGGATCACGCCCGTGCCGATCACGCTGCAGGTGACCACCGTGCCCACCGCGTAGGCTGAGCCCACAACGCCGCGCCCCACCACCTCCACACTCACCTGGGCGCCGTCCGAGGCACGCTCCAGCAGGTACACCGTGCCCACGGCCGAGGCCTCCACCGCCTTCACGGACAGCACCGCGCCGCCCACCGACAACGCTGCGGGCACTGCCACCACTGCGCCCGCAGCAGCGGAAGCCACAGACGCCGTGCCCACCACCGAGGCCACCGGCAACAGCGACAGCGCGGCAGAGGCCTCGCTCTGGGCGCGCGCGGGAGCCATGGCCATCACGGCACACACCACACCGGCCGCGAGCAGAGCGCGAGACAGGCGGGCAGAGCCCCACGAAGAAAACACAGCATTCATCATCATTCACTCCTCAAAATGCGGCCCCACCGCGCACCCGGGGTTCCGGAGAAACCGGGTCGATAGACCAGAAAGAAAAATCACCCGAACAGGCGGCGGATTGCCGCCTGCGCACGTTCGATGCGATCAGTTCGCGCTGCTGCCGTTGGCTGCCGCCTGGGCAGCTTCGCGGCGGCCTTGCAGGCGGGCGTCCATCAGATCAGCCTCGTGGCGATCGCGCAGCATCTTGGCCAGCGTGAAGGCGGTGGTGATGAGGTACAGCCAGCTCACGCCCAGAAACGCCTTGTAGGTCACATTGATGTCCATGCTCATCAGGCCCCAACCCGTGAGGCCCATGGCCACCGCAAATCCGCCCCACACCACCAGCTTCCACATAGGGGTGTCGCCACCGCCACGGCGCGAAGCGCTTTCGTTGTCCCGCACAAACTTGGCCAACACAAACGCGGCCGAGAGGCAGAACACGTAGCCCATCACCATGAAGGCCTGCTCCAGTTGCTCGCCAGGCAGCCATGCCAGGCCCACGGCACACAGAAAAACCGCGATGCCGAACGAGACCCACACCTGCAACTGCCAGGCCTTGGTGTCACGCTGAACAACGATGGGAGAAGAAGACATTGCAGTGCTGCCCCGGGGGGCGTTGGTTGAACACGGAGCGAATGGTGCCCAGACGTAACTTGCGTGTCTGCATTGAACCGTAACAGTGGCTACCCGCAGGCTACTCGGTATCGTTTAGCGGTACTTTTTCTCGAAAAAATAGCCGAAGTCCGTTGTTCTCGCCCTACGCAGCCCCTGCAACGCACCTGCGCGACAGAGCCTGCAGGCCCCGCCAAAGACAATGGCAGACACCCCGGCGTGGCAGCCCCTGATCGCTGCGCATGCTTGCTTTTTTGATGGACGGAGACCCACACCATGACCAAACCCTTTGACCTCGTCGTCCACGGCGCCACCGGCTTCACCGGCCGCCTGGTGGTCGAATACCTGCTCCAGCGCTACCCCGCTGGCAGCGGCCTGCGCTGGGCCATGGGGGGCCGCAATGCCGACAAACTCGCCGCCGTGCGCGACGAAGTGGGCGCACCGGCCGACACTCCGCTGGTCGTGACCGACACCAGCAACCCCGCCAGCCTGCAAGCGCTGATGGATTCCACGCGCCTGGTGCTGACCACCGTGGGCCCCTACCAACTCTATGGCAACGAACTGGTGGCCGCCTGCGCGAAGGCTGGTGTGGACTATGTGGACCTGTGCGGCGAGCCCGCCTGGATGCGCCAGATGATCGACGCGCACGAAGCTGCGGCCAAGGCCGGCGGCGCGCGCATCGTGTTCTCGTGTGGGTTCGACTCGATCCCGTTTGACCTGGGCGTGTTCCTGCTGCAAAAGGAATTTGCCCAGCGCTTCGGCCACCCCGCCCCGCGCGTGCGCGGCCGGGTGCGCAAGATGAAGGGCACCTTCTCTGGGGGCACGGCCGCGAGCCTCAAGGCCACCATGGCCGCGGCTGCCACCAACCCTGCGGTGCTGGATTTGCTGAAGAACCCGTTCTCTCTCACGCCCGGGTTTGAAGGGCCGCGCCAGCCAACCGACCACAAACCCATGGTGGACGAGGCGCTGGGCGATGGAATCTGGGTGGCCCCGTTTGTAATGGCCGCCATCAACACGCGCAACGTGCACCGCTCCAACTTCCTGCTGCAGCACGCCTACGGTACCGACTTTGTCTACGACGAAATGCTCATCACCGGCCCTGGCGAAAAGGGCGAGGCCATCGCCAACGCGGTGGCGGGCGACAAGTCGCTGGGCTCGGACAAAGGCCCCAAGCCCGGCGAAGGCCCTTCGCGCGAAGAACGTGAGAACGGGTTCTACGACGTGCTGTTCCTGGGTACTGACGATGCAGGCAACACCTTGCGCGTGGGCGTGAAGGGCGACCGCGACCCAGGCTATGGCTCCACATCCAAGATGATCTCCGAGGCGGCTGTGTGCCTGCTGCAGGATGCCACCACCACCGCCGGCGGCATCTGGACCACGGCGCCCGCGCTGGGTGACAAGCTGATAGCGCGGTTGCAGGCGAATGCGGGCCTGAGCTTTGCGGTGGAAACGGTGTGAACATATAGCTCCCGGGCGGGCGGTGCAGCGCCTTCGCGGGTAGGCACGTACAAAGCCGCAGGAAAGGCCACGGGAAGGGCCCTGCACACACCTGCACGCCAGATGCGCCGAGGCTATGGGCGCGTCACACGGCGTGCAGGGAGGAGCTGACACCGCCCACCAGTCCGGCGCCCGCTCCACAGCACACCCCATGACGCGCCTTTTTCTGTCTCCCCTACTCCACCATCCCAGGGCTGTGCAGCCCCCCCAGCACCCGCGTAACCAGAGACTCCAGCGAGCCGTCATGCCGGAAACCGGCAGCCTCTGACTGAGGCGTCCGCAAGGCTGGTAAACGCCCGAACAGTGCTTCGGTGCGCGCGTCGGGTGCGTACCGGATCCAGTCCTTGGGATCGAGCCTCTGGGCGTGCGCGATGGCTTGCACCACATCACCCACCGATGACTGCAATACCGGCGGCTGCCAGCACCGCGCGGTCGGCATGCCCTGCGTGGGCAAGCGTGCGGCATGCACCAGGTTGTCCAGACAGCACTGCAGCGACATCCACCAGGCGGTGGCCTGCGCCGACACGGGGCAGGTGTACATCTGCCGCGCCCGCAGGGCATGGAAGATCTGGCTCATGAACGCGGAGCCATGGCCCGTTTCTGTGGGTGGCCGCGCCACGATGCCAGGCAGCCGGAGGCTGCAGCCATCAATGTCGCCGCGCCGGCCATAGTCGGCCACCAGCAGTTCCGTCATCCACTTGTGCACCCCATAGCTGAGGGTGGGCTGCGGTCCCTGGCGCTCATCCACCGCTTGGGTGCCCAGCGCACCGTACACCGCCACCGAACTGGCAAACACCAGCCGTGGGGCACGCGCCCGGCCTTCGCGCACCGGGCGCGCAAGCCCCTCGCACAAGGCCACGGTGTCCAGCAGATTGGCCTGCACGCCCAGCCCAGGTTCACGTTCGGCCAGCGATCCCGGGACACTGGCCAGGTGGAATACGCAGTCGGGCGGATGGTCCTCCAAGGCTTCGAACAGTGCGCGGTCTGCAAAGCCGCCGATATGCCAGTGCACGGCCGGTGCGCAAGGGGCAGCGGGCCCGGCTCGGTCCACCAGCGTCAAACGCAGGGGCAGACTAGGCACCAACGGCACGGACTGCAACCGCTCGGCCAGGGCGGCGCCAATGAACCCGCCGGCACCGGTGACAAGCACATGCATCAGCGCACCTCCGAGCCCACAGCCACCACGCGCTGATGCACCACGCCAAAAGGCCCATCACGGCCATCGGGCCAGCGTGCCTGCATGCGCACGCGGTCACCGTAGCGCATGAACGGCGTTTTGGCCGCACCTTCGTCCAGTATCTCGATCACGCGCCGCTCGGCCAGGCAGGCAGAGCCTGCATCGCGCGCCTGGTTGGACACCGTGCCCGAACCGATGATGGTGCCGGCCGTGAGCCGCCGTGTGCGGGCCGCATGGGCAATGAGCTGGCCGAAACTGAAATTCATTTCTCCGCCATGGGGGTGGCCAAACCACTTGCCGTTGGAGTCCACATGCAATCGCAGATGCACCCGCCCACCCTGCCAAGCGTCGCCCAATTCATCCGGCGTCACGGCCAAAGGGGCAAAGCTGGTAGACGGCTTGGCTTGCAGGAAGCCAAAGCCCGTCTTCATTTCGTGCGGGCCCAGCGCGCGCAGGCTCCAGTCGTTGATCTGGACGACCAAGCGCACGCAGTTCAATGCCGCTTCGGCCGTCACGCCGATGGGCACGGGGCCACAGACGACGCCGAACTCGCCTTCGAAATCGATGCCGTCGGCCTCACTGGGCAAGGGCACATCGTCGCAAGGGCCCAGAAAATCGTCGCTGGCGCCCTGGTACATCACGGGGATGGTGTCAAAGTGCGGGATGGGCGGCGTGTTGAACGCCCGCTCCATCAAGCGGCCATGGTTGAGGAACGCCGATGCATCGAGCCACTGCGGGCTGCGCGGCAAGGGAGCGCGGCATGCGGCGGGATCGAACGCAAAGATGCCGGTGGCAGTGCCAGCCTCCAGCGCAGCAGCGCGCTCGCGCAGGGCGGGCTCCACAGCATCCCAGTTCTGCACAGCGGCCAGCAAGCTGGCCGCTATCGGAGCGGCATCGACGGCCCGCAGGCCGTTGGAAGAAACCAGTACCAGGCGGCCGTCCAGGCTGTCGTCTTTCAAAGTTGCAAATCGCATCGCCAGTCCCATCAGGAAGAATCAGGAAGAAGGGGTTTCCAGTCGCAGCCCCGCCGCCCGGATCACGCGGGCATAGCGGTCTGTCTCTGCTGCCAGAAATGCGCCAAATTCGCGCGCGCTTTGGGTGGGTGTATCAGCACTGCCCAGCAAGGCCAGTTTTTCGCGCAGCTCTGGCAGGGCCAGGATGCGAACGCATTCCGCGTTGAGCCGGCCCACAAGGTCGGCCGGCATGGCAGCAGGCGCCAACAAGCCAAACCAGCCTGTCACCTGAAAGCCCGTCAGGCCCAGCGTCTCGGCCACCGTGGGCAGATCGGCGGGCAAGGCAGGCGAGCGCTGTGCGCCCGTCTGCGCCAGCAGGCGGACGCGCCCGTCCTTGACCATCGGGGCCGCGGCCAGGGCGCTGTTGAACATCAGATTGACTTGCCCAGCCGCCAGGTCGTTGAGGGCGGGCGCAGCGCCTTTGTAAGGCACATGCAGCAGCTGCACTCCGGCCTGCTGCGCCAGCATCTCGCCCGCCAGATGCAGCACGTTGCCGATACCGGCCGATGCGTAGCTGACCTGCCCGGGCTGCCGCCGGGCCAGTGCGATCAGGTCCGACAAGCTGCGCACCGGCAGGGCCGCAGGCACGGCAATCACCATCGGCCCGGGGCTGGCCACCAGGGCCACAGGGGCAAAGTCGCGCTGGCTGTCGTAAGGCAGCCGGGGGTAAAGGCTGGCGTTGATCGCATGGGCTGCGCTGATCCACAACAGGGAGTGCCCGTCTGTGCTTCGCGCTACAGCCTCCGAGGCAATGATGCCGTTGGCCCCTGCACGCGACTCCACCACCACTGGGCTGCCCAGGGCCTGGCCCAGCTTGTCGGCCAGCAGGCGTGCCACCAGGTCAGAGCTGCCTCCGGCTGCGAACGGCAGGACGATGCGCAACGGCCGTGTGGGCCAGGTGGCAGCCCACGTGCTCAGCGGGAACGCCAAGGCACTCACCACCAGGGTTCTTCGGTTCAACATGCGGTGCATGGTTTCAACCCCCATCGCTGATGGTGGTGCCGCCATCGACCACCAGGTTGTGTCCGGTCACAAAGGCCCCGGCGGGGCTGGCCAGCATGGCGACCACGCCAGCCACTTCCTCGGGTTCTCCGGCGCGCCGCAGTGGCGTGGCCTGGATGCGCCGTGCCATGAACGCGTCTTCGGCCAAGAGCCGCTCGGCCAGCGGCGTACGGATGAGGCCGGGCGACACAGCATTGACCCGCACACCGGAAGGCCCCCACTCCACAGCCAGGTTGCGCGCAAGCTGGGCCAGCGCAGCCTTGGTCAAACCGTACAGGCCAATCGAACGGTTGCCGCGCAGGCCTGCAATGCTGGAAATGAGCACGGCACTGCCACCGCCCCGTGCCGCCATGCCGGGCAGCACCAGCGCACACAGCCGCGCTGCGGCCCGCAGGTTGATGTCAAACATCTGATGCCAGTCGGCATCGCTGGCATCGGCCAACGGGCCGGCCGGCCCCTGAATGCCGGCGTTGCACACGAGGATGTCCAGCGGTCCGGTGCGCTCCACCAGCGCAATGAGGGTGGCAGGCACCGCCATGTCGGCAGCGATACCGACAGCCATCGGCAGCGATGCAGAAACCTGCTCACAAGCGAGCGCATCCCGGTCGGAGACCACCACCCGGGCGCCCTGCTCGGCCAGGGTGCGCGCAATCGCCAGACCCAAGCCCTGGGTGGCCCCCGTGACCAGGGCGGTGCGGCCCTGCAGGTCAAAGAGGCTCATTCGACCTTGATCCCAGCTTGGCGAATGGCCAAACCCCACCGCTGCGATTCGCCCTGGATGAACTCGCCGAATGCAGCTGGCGTGAGTGGTGCAGGCTCCAGGCCAAGCGGCCGGTAGCGGCCCAGCACTTCGGGAGACTCCAGCGCGGTCACCACCGCCTTGTGAAGCACATCGACCACGGACGCCGGGGTACCAGCCCGCACCATGACACCATTCCAGCCCGGAATATCGAGGTCCGCATGCCCGGCCTCGGTCAGGGTGGGCACCTGGGGGAGCACCTGCAGGTGCTGCTCGCTGCCCACGCTGACCAGCGCGCGCAGCTTGCCTTCGCGCACCAGTGGCAGGCTCGAAGCCACAACATCGCACATGAAGTCCAGGCGCCCGGCCATCAGGTCCTGCAGCGCGGGCGCTGCGCCCTGATAGGGCACATGGGTCATGCGCGAGCGTGTCTTGATGCGCAGTTGTTCGGTCCACACATGCGGCTGACTGCCCTGCCCATATGAGCCGTAGTTGAGGCCATCGCCTGCAGCCGCCGCGCGCAGCAAGTCGGCCAGGGACTGGAACGGGCTGCCCGCTGGCACGACCACGACCAGTGGCGACTTGAACAACCGCGTCAGGGGCGCAAAGTCCTTGAGGGGGCTGAAGCTCAGTTTGGCATACAGCGCCGGGTACATGGCCAGCGGGCCGATGTCTGCGTACAGCAAGGTGTGGCCATCGGCGGGTTGCTGCTTGACGTACTGCGCCGCCAGTTGCGCGGCACCGCCGGGCTTGTTTTCCACGACCACGGCTTGCTGCATGCGCTCTCCCAGCTTCTGCACCAGCAGGCGCGACATCGCGTCGCCAAAGCCCCCGGCCGGGTAAGGTACCACCCAGCTCAAAGGGCGCGCGGGATACGGGGCCTGCGCCCACGCCCGGGGGACCACCGCTGCGGACGCTGCAGCGCCCAGCCATTGACGGCGCGTGCTCATGGCTGCTCCTTGGCAGGTGCGGCCACTGACGCATCAAAGCGCCCGTCCACCAGCACAAACAGCATGCGGCACGGCGCGCCCGAACGGTTGGCCCATGCGTGGTTGGTACCCCGCTGCACCACCACGCTGCCGGGGCGCAGTGGCACTTCGCCTTCGTCCAGCACCAGCATCAGTTCGCCTTCAATCACCACGCCGTAGTCCACCGATTCGGTACGGTGCATCAGCGGGTGGGGAGAGTCGGTTTTCACCGTGGAGGCGGCCGCATCGCCAATCTGGCTGAAGGCGTCATGCATGCGCTCGGCACCCCGTGCGAGGAACTCGGGCGTATCGGGCGGAATGTCCACGAACCGGATGCGCGTGCCACCCTGCGGGGGCGGCAGAACCAGCGGACCGAGCGTAGGGTCCGGGCCGTTGTCCACGACGGCGGGCGATTGCAACGTGCTCCAGACCTCATGGAACACCGTACCGGGAATGGCAGCGATCTCGACCACGGTGGGCAGCGGACCCTGGCTAGCGACCACGGCCTGGCCTTGTGCGTTGTGGCCGGTGACAACACGGTGGATGGAAGGAAAACCCATGGGCAAACTCCTCAGTCAGTCTTCAAAAATGGCGACCGCACGCGTCCAGCCTGCCGAGGCACCGCGGATCTTGTGAGGAAAACAGCTGATCGTGAAACCCGTGGGCGGCAGCGCCTCCAGGTTGTGCAGCTTTTCCAGGTGGCAGTAACCGATATCGCGGCCCGCCTTATGGCCCTCCCAGATCAGTGCCTTGTTGCCCGTCTCTGCCACGCGCTGGGCGGTGTACGAAAACGGCGCATCCCAGCTCCAGGCGTCGGTGCCCGTGAGGCGCACACCACGCTCCAGCAGGTACATCGTCGCTTCGTAGCCCATGCCACACCCCGCGCCCAGGTAGTCCTTGTGCCCGTAGCGCGACCCAGCGCGGGTGTTGACCACCACGATGTCGAGCGGCTGCAGCGTGTGGCCGATGCGGGCCAGCTCGGCCTGCACATCGGCGGCGGTGGCGACGTAGCCATCGGGCAGGTGGCGAAAGTCCAGCTTCACACCCGGCTGAAAGCACCATTCCAGCGGCACTTCGTCAATCGTGATGGAGGGGCGGGCTCCGCCGTTCTTCGCGTCCTGCGTGGAGTGGAAGTGCCACGGCGCATCCAGGTGGGTACCGTTGTGCGTGGTCAGCGTCACCCACTCGGCCGCTGCTGCTTCGCCATCGGGGTAGTCCTCAGGCTGGGTGCCGGGGATCATGGTCATGAACTCGGGCAACGTATCGGCGTGTTTCTGGTAGGTGATCTTGGGCGCCAGGGGCGGCGGGTCGGAGAGCACGTCGTTTTCGAGGTAAATGGACAGGTCCACGAAGCGGCGTTGGGGTTTGGTCATACGGGCACAGGAGTTGGCGCTGAACGCGACCGAAACGGGAGCGTTCAGCGGGGCATGGAATAGAGAAGGCAAACGTTGTCACGCCACCCCGGGCAAAGGCTTCGCTTTGTGAGGGGCTCGGTGGATGCGCGCAAATGCATAGACGGCCACTGCGTCAATCACGAGGGCCGCCGCCCCCAGGCTGCCATAGCCCCATGCCTTGACCAAGGTGCCGCCGAGGATGGGCCCAATGGCCGCGCCGAACATGAGCATGGCGGGGGTGGCGGCCAAGGCACGGCCGCTGGGGTCCAGCCGCGCCAGCACGCCAAAGGCAAAGGTGTGCGTGAAGATCATCACGGCCGCAAACACGGCGGCGGCTGCGGCATAGGGCGCAAACACGGGCGAGTTCATGATCACCACCACCAGCAAGGCCTGGAGCGCAGGTCCCGACAGCAGAACGCTGCGGGCCGCCCAGCGCTTTTCCAGCACAGCGGCCAACGCTGCGGGAAAGAGGTTGACGACGCCCAGGGCAATCAGCACGCCGGTGACGGCCTGAAGTCCGTAGCCCCGGTCACTGCCCACGCGCTCCAGAAAGCTGAAGGTCATGGACTGCACCAGGCCCAGCGCCGCGATGCCCAGCACGCCCCACCAGACCGCAGCGGGCAGAGGCGCAGCCGGAGCACGCGAAGTGGCCGCGCCGCCTACGCTGTCGGCCTCGGGAAACGCCAGAGCCGCCACCACCGCGCCCACTGCCATGACGCCGGCGAAGACCTGGAACAACGCGGGTCCACCCAGCTTGGCCACCAGCACAGGCGTGCCCCCCAGGAACGCGATGGCAAATACCCCCAGTGCCATGCCCACCAAGGCGAACATGCGGTGGGGGTTGGGGCTGCGGGCAATGGTGCCATGGGTAACGCTGAGGGCGGTGCCGGCCGCGATGCCAGCCCCGGCATGCAACAGCGCCAACAGCGCAAACTGGGTGGTGGTGGACGCTACGGCAAACGCCACGGCCGCGCCGGCAAAGCCGCAGGTCGCCACGGCGCGCCCGCGCAACAACTGAAAGAACGGCGCCAACACCAGGCTGGCGGCCACCGCTCCAGCCAAAAACAGCGTCGCCAGCAAGCCGGCCTGCTGCGGGTCGAACCGGTACACCGATATCAGCGTGCCCACCCAGACGGGCAAGGCCACCAGATCCACCATGCCTGCGCAATGGCCCACCATCAGGGCCACCCGGCCCCGCAGCGATTGGGTTGTGATCATGCTCACCTCGCCTCAGATGGGTTGGGACAACGCCATGAGGGACTCGCGCATGATGCGCGAGTGCTCCTCCTTGTCGCCGCCTTCGATCTCGATCTCACCCAGCCGGGCGGAGTTTTCGACCACCATGCGGCAGCGCTCCCAGCGCCGGGCTTCAAAGGCCGACAACGCGGTCGGTACATCGCCCGCCTGCGCCAGTTCATCGGCCAGCACCAAGGCGTCCTCGATCCCGATGCAGGCCCCGGACGCCAGATGCGGCGTGGTGGCGTGCACCGTGTCACCAATCAGCACCACCCGGTCGCGCGACCACGGGCGTGGCATGAGCAGGCCTTCGAGCGGGCGAAACACAATCTGTGAATCCGGTCCGATCTGGCTGCGGATGGACTGCAGCGTGGGTGCGGAAAACCCGTCGAGCAATGCGCGCAAACGGTCCGCAAAGGTGGCCGGATCGACATGGTCGTTGGTGGAGCGCGGCTCGGTGACGAAGAGGTACATCTCGGTCTTCGAGACAGGGTTCACGCCGGGTTTGATCTTCGGGCCCATCCACATCGTGGCGGTCTCGATCTCTGGCGGCTTGGGAAGCACGGCACGCCACACGGCCTGGCCGCTGTAGCGCGGCTGGGGTGCGTTTTCAAACACCGTCTCACGCACCTTGGAGTACAGGCCATCGGCACCGATCACCAGGTCATAGCGCTGGCGCTGTCCATCGGTGAAGGTGACCTGTACGCCATCGGCCTCTTGCTCAATGGCAGAGAAGGTGCAGCCCAGGCGGACGTTGGCGCCCGCCGCGCGGGTGGCCTCGGCCAGGATGCGGGCCAGCACTGGGCGCATGATGGCGCCGCCGCCAGGAACATCGGCCCCCGCAATACGGGGCGTGGGCAAGGTGGCCACCAGAGGGCCGTGGGGCAGGTGCAGGTTCACGCCGTCCGAGGCGTTGCCCTGCGCCAGAAACGCTTCGAGAATTCCCAGGCGCCGAAACGCCCGCAGCGTGGCGCCCCCCAGGCTGATGCCCGCACCGTAGCTGCGCCAGCCAGGGTCGATCTCTACCAAGTCCACCTGCGCACCCAGCTTGCGCAGTTCGATGGCGGCTGCCATGCCGGAAAAGCCCCCGCCGATGATCAAAATCCGTTGGTGAGAAAGGCTCATGGGTTTGTCTCCTTGTGATTGGTAGGGGCGATGTGGATCTCGCCGTTCGCTTGTACTTTCAATGGCACGGGCACCAAGGCGTCGCCCAGGCACGGGCCCAAGGTACACAACCCGGTGGTGATGTCAAACAGCGCACCGTGGGCCGCGCAGACGATGCGATCACCCACCGCATTCAGGTACTTGTCCTTGCGCCATGCCATGGGGGTGTCCAGGTGGGGGCACAGATCGGCATAGGCGTACAGCCGCTCGCCCTGGCGCACGATGAGCACCGTGTCCTGCCCACGGCCTGCGGGGTCAAAGCCCCGCGACTCGCCATCGGGCAGATCGTTCCAGTGGCAGAGCTTCATGGTCGGCTCTCAGTGCGGTGCACCCGCAGGTGGCGGGCCCGAAGGCGCCCACTTCTCGCGGTGTTGAAAGAGGAAGAGCTGCGAAGCATCGGCACTCATCGGCACCTCGCGCGCGGCCCAGGTGTCGTCATGCTGGTCCATGTCGGCGTCGTACTCCACGTGGCAGCCCAGGGGCGAGTTGAAGTACCAGAACCAGTTGCTGCCAAACTTGTGGCGCCCCGGCCCCCAGAAGCTCTGGTAGCCCTTCTCGACAAAGCGGGTGCCGGCCAGCAACACATCGGTAGGGCCACCCATGTGGAAGGTGAAGTGTTCGCAGCCCTTCATGAACGGCGGTGTCTGGATCATGAACAAGGTGTGGTGGTCTTGCGTGCCCGCAGGGCGCAAGAACGGCCCCACACCCTTGAAGCGATCGGTGCACACAAAGCCCAGTCGGGCATAGAACGCCTCGGCCTTGGCCGCGTCGGGCACGAAATACACCACATGCGACAGCGAACGGGGCCGCGCCGCCATGTCGGGCGACAGGCCCAGGGCGTTGGGCCCACGCTGCGGGACGGCACCGGGCGCGTTCACGGCCTCGGCAGGCAATGCCAGCGGCTTGCGCACCGTGACCTGGAAAGCGAGGGCAAAGCCCAAGTCATCGGTGGTGCGCAGCACACCGCCCTGGCGCACCACGGCGCGGTCGCGCGCCAGCTCGGCTTCGATGGCGTCGAGCGTGGCCGCATCTGCGACCCCGTAGACCGTTTCGCGCAACATGCTGGCAGTGCCCAGCGCGGGTGGCAGGGAAGGATCGCCCTGGGAGCGGATCTCCACGCACGTGCCGTCCAGCGCTTCAAAGCGCCCACCAGCAGCGGTGACGCCCACGGGAGTGAGTCCGTAGTCGGTGAGGTACTGGGCGCAGGCAGCGACGTCGTCCACGCCAAAAACGAGCGCGTCGGGTCCAATGATGTTCATCTGTTGATCCTTGGTTGTAGAGGTTTTCAGGGCAGGTGCGGGGCTCTCAGGCGGTATGACCACCCAGGGTCTGGGCCACCCAGTCAGCGATGTAGTGGCCGGCGTTGATGCTGTTGTCAAAGCTGGCGTGCTGCGACCCACCCTCACGGTCGGTGAACACCTTGAGTTCGCGCTGGGGGCTGTTGACCAGCTGCTCGTAGGTGCGGTGCGCCCACTTGAGCGGGATCTGCGAGTCGCGCTCGCCGTGCGTGACCAGGAAAGGCACCTTGATCTTCTCGACCACACCATCGAGGTGCACGTTTTCCGCGATACGCATGAAGTCGTCCACGTCCTTGGCGCCCCAGACCCAGCACACGTGAGCCCAGTAGTGCGGCACGGGGAAGTCGCCCTCTTTCTCCAACCGGCGCTTTTGCACATCACGCCAGTCGTGGTTGGCGCCCCAGGCCACGCCGCAGGCAAAACGCGGCTCCATGGCCACGGCGCGTGGGCAGTAGTAGCCGCCCAGCGATACGCCCTCGCAGCCGATGCGCTTCGGGTCCACGTCGGGGTGCTGCTCCAGCCAGTCCACCACGCGGCTGGCCCAGTGTTCGGTGTCGTACCGCGCCGTCAACCCCTGCAGCCGCAGCGCCTCGCCGGTGCCTGGCTGGTCCACCACCAGAGAGGACACGCCGCGTTGGGCCAGCCATGCGGGCAACCCGACCAGGTACTTCATTTCCTTGGTGGAGTCGAGGCCATTGAGTTGCACCAACAAAGGCGCGCGCTTGCCCGGCTGCAGGCCGTGGGCCGGGTAGTACAACGCGGACAGGTGGGTGCCCTCGTAGGGAATCTCCACCCGTTGCACCCGGTCGCCCAGCAACTGCGAACCCTTGAGAAACAACTCCAGCTCGCGCTGATAGACGGCAAGCCGCCCGGGCGCGTTGTGCGCCTGCAAGCGCTCGGCGGTGATCAGATAGCTGGAGGCGCGGCGGTATTTCTCGCCTGCGGAATACATCCAGCCGCGCGCTTCATCTTCTTCGGCCAAGCCGCAGAGCTTGTCCGCCATGCGCACCCAGGTTTCACGGAAGGCCTGCGTGCCAGCGGCATCGGGCGCCTTGGCGGCCTCTTGCAGCGGAGCGCACATCTCTTCGATTTCACCGATGCGTGCGCCCATCTCGATGGCCAGATCGACCGAGAGGTTCCAGACGTAGTTGGTAGGAAAGTACTTGAACATAGGATCACTTTGCGGGGGCTTGGGAGGCACGCGGGCCAATGCCCAGCGTGCCAAAAAAGACGGCCGTGGGCGCGTCGGAAAAGTCAGGGACAAAGCGGAAGGACCGGATCTGCCCATCGGTCACACGGAGCACGTCGCGGCCCACGATGCGTTCCACACCGGCGCGGCGATACAGCTCGCTGCGCACCTCCAGCAGCGCAGACACCCGGTCCCCATCCACTTCGGTGCTCAGCACAGACAAGCGGGCCTGCGGTCGAACCACCGTGGCGTCGATGTAGTGCGCCAGGCAACTGGGGTTGTCCATGGCAGGAGTGCAGCCGGGAAAGTCCGATCGCTCCACCTCCGGCGCGATGAGCGCGCGCACGGCGGCCATGTCACCCGCGTGCACTGCGGCGATGTAGCGATCAAGCACTGCGGCCGGTTGGGGGCTGGGCTGGGCCTGTGCGCTGACGCATGCCAGTAACATACCGGCAGCAACGCACATCGTGTGGATCGTGGTCATGGTTCGTCCTCGTTGTCAGTCAATGAGCGCCGTGTGGTACCCCGTGCACGTCGCGCGCGGTTGGACGGGCGTTGGCGACGGGCGCCGCAGGCTTGAGTAAAAAGTGGGCCAGTGCGGGCAACAACACCAGCGCCCCCAGCATGTTCCACAGGAACATGAACGCCAGCAGCAAGCCCATGTCGGCCTGGAACTTGATCGGGCTCGCCACCCAGGTGATCACGCCCACGGCCAGCGTCACGCCCGTCAGCATCACGACCTTGCCGGTAAACAGCAGCGCGCGGTAGTACGCCTCAGAGAGGCTCTTGCCTTCGCGCAGTTGCGACAGCGTGATGGACAGGATGTAGAGCGCGTAGTCCACGCCGATGCCCACGCCCAGCGCAATCACCGGCAGCGTGGCGACCTTCACGCCCATGCCCAGCGCCACCATCAACGCCTCGGCCAGGAAGGACGTGACCACCAGCGGCAGCACGGCCACCACCACCGCCTTCCACGAGCGGAATGTCACAAAACACAGCACGACCACCGCCGCGTACACCATGAGCAGCATGGTTCGCCACGCGTCCTTGACCACGATGTTGGTGGCCGCCTCAATGCCCGCAGACCCGGCGGCCAGCAGAAACTGGGTGTCTGCCGTGTTGTTGCGCTGGGCAAAGGCCTCGATGTGGCCCACGACGCGCGCCAGGGTGTCGGCCTTGTGGTCGCGCAGATAGACGTACACCGTCAACAACCCACAGGCATCGTTGTAGAGCCCACGGGGTGCGCTGGCCGTCACGGTGTTGAGCATGTCCTGGTTGGGCAAGAACTCGTACCACCGTGGGTTGCCTTCGTTGAGGCCCGACAGGACCCGGCGGTTGAGCAGAGAGAGCGAGTTGGTGCTCTCGACGCCGTCGATCTGGCGCAGCTCCCATTCGAGCGCATCGACCTTGTTCAGCGCATCGAAGTGGGAGCACTGGCCCTCGGGCGTCTTGACCATCACCGCCAGCACGTCACTACCCGCGCCGTAGGCTACGTTCATGAATCCCACATCGCGGTTGTAGCGGCTGTCTGCGCGCAACTCGGGTGCCCCCGGGTCCAGGTCGCCAATCTTGAGCTGCGTGCTGACCAGAAGACCCCCCACCCCCATTACCAGCCCGGCGGCCACGGCCACCGTGGCCCAAGGCCGTTGGGTAAAGCGGTCGAGCAGAGCCCACAGCGGGTGTTTGGCAGCGCCCGCCGCATCGGCCTGTTCGGCGCGCAGGCTGCGCTCGGCAGCCACCGCACTGACGCCGGTGTAACTCAACAAAATGGGCAACAGGATCAGGTTGGTGAAGATCAGCACCGCCACGCCAATCGACGCGGCAATCGCCAGTTCGCGGATGACCTGGATGTCGATGACCAGCAGCACGGCAAACCCAACTGCGTCTGCCAGCAGGGCCGTCAAGCCCGCCAGGAACAGGCGCCGGAATGTGAAGCGCGCAGCCACCAGCTTGTCCACGCCCCGTCCCACGTCCTGCATGATGCCGTTCATCTTTTGCGCACCATGGCTCATGCCGATGGCAAACACCAAAAACGGCACCAGGATGGAATACGGGTCGAGTGCATACCCCAGCAAAGGCAGCAGGCCCAGCTGCCACACCACGGCCACCAGCGACGCCAGCACCACCAGCAGCGTGGAACGGATGCAGTGCGTGTACCAGAACACCATTGCCGTGGCGATGGCCACCGCGATGGCAAAGAACACCAGCACGGCACGCACACCATCAATCAGGTCGCCCACGATCTTGGCAAAGCCGGTGATGTGGATAGCCACGCCTTCGGCCTCGTACTTTCCGCGCAGCGTCTCCAGCTGCCGCGACAGCAGGGCGTAGTCGAGCGACTGGCCCTGGGCATCCTTGGCCAGCAGGGGCACAAAGATCACGGTCGATGCGGCATCGCGCGCTACCGTCTGGCCGATCTCTCCGGAGCGCGCCACATTCGCCGCGAGTTGCTGCAGCTTGGCTGACGACCCATCAAAACCATCGGGAATGACCGGCCCGCCTTCCAGGCCCTCTTCGGTGACACCCACCCAGCGTGTGGTGGGGGTCCACAGCGACTTCATCCGCGCACGGTCCACACCGGGCAGCAGGAAGACTTCGTCAGACAGGCGGCGCAGGGTGTCCAGGTACTGCGCGTCATAGATGTTGCCCTGGGGGCGGGCAACGGCCACGCGCACCGCATTGCCCAGGCCACTGAGTTCCGACTGGTAGGCCAGAAAATTCTGGATGTAGGGGTGGCTCGTGGGAATGGTCTTTTCAAAGCTGGCATTGAGCTGAAGCCGCGTGGCCTGCCAACCCAGCAGGGCAGTGACCAAGGCGCAAAGCAACACGACTACGGCTCGGTGGTTGAACAGCGCGCGCTCGATCAACGAGCCCGAGCGGGTATCGAAGGAGGGCACGCTCATGGCCGTGCCTTCTGTGCCACCACAGGCACTACACCGGCTACGCCCAGTGCGAGCAAGGGGCCCTCACGCTGCGGCAGCAGCGCCGACGGCACGGGTACGGGCGCCGCGTTCAGGGGCACCAGTGCCTCGCCCTGCTGGCGTAGCACTGCGCCCGCCTGTGTGGCAAACCACAGTCCACCATTGCCGTCGTCGGCCACGGCGGTGATCGCGCTCTGCGTGGGCGATGCCAGCTGCGACCAGGTGTTGCCCACGTCGACCGAGCGCCAGGCGTTACCCCGCAGGCCCGCCAGGACCGCATGCCCGTTGGCCTGCAGCTCGCCCGCAAACCAGCTGCCCTTGTAGGGCGACGGCAAGGCCTCAAACGTAGCTCCGCCATCGCTGGAGCGTGCGAGCAGCCCCTGCTCACCCGCCAGCAGCAGGGTATTGCCCTGGCGCCGCGCCACGTACCAGTGCAGGGCCTTGGGATTGGGCAACCTGCCCATCCAGGACGCCCAGGTCTGTCCACCATCGGCGGTGTAGAAGGCCAAGCCATAGGCGCCCACCGCCAGCATGCGCTGGGCGTCCCACACCACCACATCCATGAAGGGCTTGTCCGGGCCATCGGCCATCAGGCGCTCTGCGTCCTGCAGCGCCTGGGGCGTGGTAGCGGCCGCCTTGGCCAGCGCGGCCAGGCGCCGGCCGTCCAGCCGCAGTACCCAGCTGGCGCCAGCATCGGCCGTAGTCAGCACCGTGCCGCCATGCCCCACGGCCACACCGTGGCGTTCGTCCGCGAAGCGCACCATCGTCAGGCTCACACTGACCGGGCAGGCCGCCTGTTGCCAGGTCACGCCCCGGTCGTCGGACAGCGCGACCACTCCGCGCTCGCCCACCGCCACCAGCCGCTGCCCTGCAGCGGCAGCTGCCAGTAGCACGGCGCGCTGAGGTACCTTCACGCTCAGTGCGGGGCGCTGAAGTGCATCCCCCACTTGTGCGAAGGCGCAGCCCGCCCCCGCCGCAGCGATGGCCGCAGCTACATAGATCGCAATACGCATGGTTCAGTCCCGCTCAGCGGACACCCTCGCCCGCCATCGCATCGGGCGAGAAGAAGCTGTCCGTGCGACGCGGCACGATCTTGTAGTGCTGGTTGCGCTCGTTGACCACGCCGCTGGCATACCAAGCCCCAGAGATCAGGTCGTTGAAGCCCCACTGCTGCTGCGGCGTGGTGGCAGGAAGGTCAGGCATCACCACCGGGTGGGACCAGATGGTCTTCCACAGCTGGCCCTTGGCATCCCAGCGGTCGCCCAGCACAGCCACCCAGGTGTCTTCGTCCACGTAGTAGCGGCTCTTGGGTGCCTGGTGGCGCTGGCCGGGCTTGAGGGTGGCCTCCACCACCCACACGCGGTGCAGCTCCCAGCGCACGTGGTCGGGGTTCAGGTGATTGGCCAATAGCACATCGCTGTCCTTGGTGGGCGTATGCAGGCGGTTGCTGTTGTAGGGGATCAGCATCTCCTGCTTGCCCACGACCTTCCAGTCAAAGCGGTCGTTGCGCCCGGCAAAGACGTCGATTTCGTCGAAACTTGCCACACCTGCGGTGGCAGGCGTGGGTGTGTCGCAGCAGGCATTGGGCAGCTTGCGCACACGGCGCTGCCCCGTCAGGTACACCCACGATGCGCTCTTGTCCTGATCCAGGTGCTGGCGGCCCGTGATGGCTTCGCCCGCACGCACCGGTGGGCCGCTGTTGACCAGGCGGATGGTCCAGTACTCGCCCGTGAACTTGTCGTGCTGCCCCTGGGCGTAGTAGGGCATCTGGAAGTCGCCGCGCCCCTCCACCGACAGCACGCGCTGGCCGTTGGCCGTGCCCAGGTAGCCCCGGAAGTCGGCCTGCCAGGCCTCGCCGCGCCAGTGCAGTTCATGGTTGGCCATGATCTCCTCGCCTGTCTTGGGGATGGGGAACGGAATGCCACCGTAGGCACCTGTGACCTTCTCGCCATCGAGCTTGGCCTGCACGGCATTCTTGGCTGTGTAGTCATACACCCACTGCGGCGCAGCGGCGGTGCGGTGCGTTTTGTACACATCGACCCGGAAGGTCTGCGGGTATTTTTTAAGCAGGGCCTGGGTGCCTTCGGTCAGCTTGCTCGCATGTTCGGCCATGTTGGCGGCGGTGACGCTGTACAGCGGCTTTTCGCCCGCGAACGGGTCGCCCCGGCGCCCGCCATTCTGGAACCCCGCGATGGGGGTGGTGTAGCCACCACTCCACGCGGGGATGGTGCCCTCCTTGTTGCCCGCGCGCTCGGCCCCCAGGGGAGTCAGCTCGGTTTTGAGTTTGGCGGCTTCCTCCGCGCTCACGGCGGCGTGTGCAGCGCTCAGGGCCACAGACGACAGCAGGCAGGCGCCCGCGATGTGCAGGTAGTGCTTCATGACAGAGTTCCAGATCAGAAAGTGGTGCGGACCGAGAGCGTCAGCGAGTTGCGGTCTTTGAGCGCTTGCTTGTATTGCGCGTTGTTGGCGGCATCGAGCGTGGGCGCGGCCTTGCCCAGGTAATGCACATAGTTCAGCGACACGTTCCATGTGCCCAGGTACACCCCGGCCAGACCGAGGTTGATGTCCCCGCCCTTGTCCACCCCAAACCCCGGGCCAACGGCTGACGAGGCGCCGAACGTGTAGCCCATGCCGATGGAGGGGGTGAGATCCAGGCCCGGCAGCACCTGCCGATAGCTGGGCGAATACACCATGCGCACGCCAGTGGCCGATTTGTCGGCATTGGGGTTGAGCATCTGCGCATTGCGTGTGACCTTGGTGCGCTGGTTCCAGGCCACCTCGCCCACAAAGGACGCTTCGCGCGATATCCAAGAAGGGCCCAGCGATGCGATCCAGGACACTTGCGCGTGCGCGGTCTCGCCCACCGCGTAGCTCGGGTTGCTGTTGTTGTTGAGGCCCGCATTCACGCCAATGGTGGCCAGGGTGGACTGCCCAGAGCTGGCCAGGGGCGCGTTGTGGCGCACCGAGAATTCGCCCGCGAGCCCCCAGTTGTCAATCGTCTTGGAGAAGCTGGCGCCATAGGCACGCACGCCCTCGTGGTACATCCAGCGATAGCTGCTGGCGGTCAATGCCGGAGGGCGGCCCAAAAGCACGTTGTTGATGTTGCTGGGGGTGGTTGCGTGGTAGCGGATGGCATAGAACCCCAGGTCGGTGTCGATGGATTCCACCCGCCAGCGCAGCTGCAGACCGCCCTGCCCCGAGTTCTTTGCATCCAGGTCCGCCTGCCGGATGAACGTGCCTGTCGCCCCTGCATTGATGCGCTCTGCACCAGGGCCGAGCGAGTCGCTGGTGGAGAGGTAGGCGCCCACCGGCATCAGCCGGGTCTTCTCCCACTCGTAGTTCACGTAAGCGCCCACCGTCACGTCGGACGACAGCTGCACCTGCCCCGAGACCTTGCCAGTCGGCCGGGCCACTTCCTTGAAGGTGGAGTTAGGTACCGACAGCAGCTTGATCAGGTCCAGCGGGGCCTGGCCGCCCGCGATGCCATTGGCGCCAAAGAACAGGCTCTCTCCCCACAACAGGGTGTGGCGGCCCATGCGCACCGTGGCGGGCTTGTCGGCCACATCAAAGCGCCCGTACACAAAGGCGTCCAGCAGCTCGGCCTTGCGCCCCATGAGCTTGCGGGTCTCCGCCGGAAACTCGCTCGCAGGGCTGTGGTTGGACGTGAGGCTGGTGTTGTCCGTGTGGCTGTTGTAGACCTGGTCGTACCAGGCCGCCGCACTCAGGCGCGCACCGTAGCTGGGGCCGGTCAGATCCAGCTCGCTGAGCAGGTCCACGCGGTTGGACACCACACCACGCTTGAAATTATTGTTCCCGTCGTTCTGGTTGGCCGTCACGGGCAACACGGAAGACAACTCAGGCAAGGCCGTGTTGAGGCGTCCGGTGAGGCTGTATTTGACGGTGTTGTCCCAGCGCAGCTTCCAGTCGGGGTTGCCAGTGTCCAGCTCGATGGCAGAAACACAGGGGGTGACAGCCAGAGTGGCAAGGGCCAGCGTGAGGCGGCTTCTGCGGCTTTGGGCAGCACCCCGCCGCACTGCGCCTGATGGGCAGTGTTTCATCATTTGTCTCCGTTCTGTTTTTTTGAGAATCTGATGACCAAAGGGGCTGGACATCGGTTCGGTGGCTACTGTAGGGAGTAAGCTCGCATTCGAAAAATGGATTTTTCAGATTCCATCAATTGATATCGCGAATATCAATGTTTACCCGTAGCTCATGCGATTCAACAAACTCGACCTGAACCTGCTGGTGGCGCTGGACGCGCTGCTGACCGAACGCAATATCAGCCGCGCGGGTGAGCGCATCCACCTGAGCCAGCCCGCCACCAGCAATGCGCTGGCGCGGCTGCGTACGTATTTCGACGATGAGTTGCTGGTGCCGCAGGGCCGTCAGATGGTGTTGACGCCCCGCGCCGAGGCGCTGCTGGACCCGGTGCGTGAAGTGCTGATGCGCATCGACAGCACCATCGCTGAGAAGCCCCGCTTTGACCCCTCTACCGACACCCGGAGCTTCACGCTGCTGGTGTCAGACTTCACCACCACCGTGTTCATGCAGCCGCTGATCGAGAGGCTGTTTCACGAAGCGCCCGGGGTCCAGGTGCATCTGCGGGCGCAAAACGCCCGCCCCGTGGAGCAGCTGGAGGAGTACGGGGCCGACATGCTCATCATCCCCGAGCAATATGTGTCGGCCAAACACCCGAGCATGACGCTGTTCGAGGAGACATACATGTGCGTCACCTGGACGGGCAACCCGCACATCCAAGGCCAGCTCAGCTTTGACGACTATCTGGCGGCGGGACATGTGGTGGCCGACTACTCCGGCGCGCGGCAGATCCCCGCGTTCGATGGCTGGTTTCTGGAGCGCTTTGGCGTCAAGCGCCGCATCGAAGTCACCGCGCCCACCCTCGCATCCCTGCCTAGCCTGGTGATCGGCACAGCACGTATTGCCACCGTGCACAAGCGCCTTGCTCAACGCGCGCTGCAGTACGGGCTGCCCATCCACGTATGGGAGCCCCCCCTGGAAATCCCGGTGATGCGCCAGACCCTTCAATGGCACCGCCATCGGGACAAGGACCTGGCTCTGCAGTGGTTGCGCGAGCGCGCGATCGAGGTGGCTGCGCTTATTTAGAACGTGTTCAAGATTTTTTCAGGGTCGCACAAGGCCCTTGCCGGGATGGGATGCAAGGCGCAAGGCGCGCGAGAAATGTCTTGTTTTGATCGATATCCGGCCCATCGGTACCGGCCACCCCCAGCATGCCCACGCACAATCTCCCCATCCAGCCAGACCCTTCTACGGCCTCACCATGAATTTGCCCCTGCGCCCCCGTGACCTCGCCCTCGCCCTGCTCGTCATCGTCGTCTGGGGGCTGAACTTTGCCGTGATCAAGGTGGGCGTGGCCGACATCCCTCCCATGCTGCTGGGCGCGCTGCGCTACCTTCTGGCGGCATTTCCGGCGCTGCTGTTCATCAAGCCACCCAAGGTACCGCTGCGGCTGTACCTGCTGTACGGCATGACCATGGCCGTGGGCCAGTTTGCCCTGCTGTTCACCGCCATCCACATGGGCATGCCTTCGGGCCTGGCCTCGCTGGTGCTGCAGGCGCAGTCGTTCTTCACGTTGCTGCTGGCAGCCTGGTGGCTGCGTGAGAAATGGCTGGGCAACCAGGTGGCGGGCCTGGCGCTGGCAGGCGTGGGGCTGGTGCTGATTGGCAGTGCACATGGGGCCTCCATGCCGCTGGCGGGCTTCGCGCTGACCGTGGCGGCGGCAGCGCTGTGGGGCTGCGGCAATATCGTGACCCGCGCCGTGGGGCGTTATGGGCCGATGAACCAGTTTGCCTTCATCGTCTGGTCCAGCCTGGTGGCGCCCCTGCCGTTTGTGGCCCTGGCGCTGGTGATGGACGGCCCCAGTGCTGTGCTGGCAGCGGTGCAAAACCTGTCGCTGAAATCCATGGCCGCCGTGGCCTACATCGCGTGGATCTCCACGCTGCTGGGCTTCGGGCTGTGGACCTACCTCATGTCGCGCTACCCCGTGAACCGCGTGGCGCCGTTCACGCTGCTGGTGCCCGTGGTGGGCCTGACCACGGGCTGGGTGGTATTTGGCGAGCAGTTGCTGCCTGTGCACTTTGCGGGCGCCGGGCTGCTGATGGCGGGGCTGGTGGTCAACCTGTTTGGCGGCCCCGCCTGGACGGCGGTGATGGGGCGGCTGCGCGGGGCGCAATAAAGAAATGGGGCTTACGCTACACCGCCAGCGGCAGCTCGGTGGTCGAAAGCACATTGCGCAGCACCATGAATGAGCGCACCTGCCGCACGCCCGGCAGGTAGAGCAGTTGCTCGGCGTGCAGGCGATTGAAGCTGTCGTTGTCGCGCGTGCGCACCAGCATGAAGTAGTCAAACTCGCCAGTGACTACATGGCATTCCATGCAACCCGACACCTTGGCTGCCGCCTTTTCAAATTCGGCAAACGACTCGGGCGTGGAGCGGTCCAGCACCACACCAATCATCACCAGCATGCCCGCCCCCACGGCCTGGGGGTTGAGCAGCGCGACCACCTTGTCGATGAGCCCCAGGCGCTTGAGACGCTCCACCCGGCGCAGGCAGGCGGGTGGGCTCAGGTGCACCTTCTCGGCCAATGCCACGTTCGACAGCGACGCGTCGCGCTGCAGCTGGCGCAGGATGGCTTTGTCGGTGCGGTCCAGCTCGGCCGAGACATCGGCCTGCGGCACATTCTTGACACGAACTTTTGTTGCGCACATAGATTATTTAGAGAAACATTTTTCGCCAATATTCTCTTTCATAAACCATAAACTCTGAAATTCGAACAAATTTTGCAACCACGTGATGCGCGCATTTTTCTACGATGAAGGCACTGCAAGCCCCCCGCTTGCGCCTTCTCTTCATCGACCGGAAACCGCCATGAACCTGCAGAAATTTGCCCGCCACCCGCTCACCTTCGGCCCCTCGCCCATCACACCGCTGCCGCGCCTGTCGGCCCACCTGGGCGGCAAGGTGCACCTGTACGCCAAGCGCGAAGACTGCAACTCGGGCCTGGCCTTCGGCGGCAACAAAACCCGTAAGCTCGAATACCTCATCCCCGAAGCGATTGCAGGCGGCTACGACACGCTGGTGTCGATTGGCGGCATCCAGTCCAACCAGACACGCCAGGTGGCCGCCGTGGCCGCACACCTGGGCATGAAGTGCGTGCTGGTGCAGGAGAACTGGGTGAACTACTCCGATGCGGTGTACGACCGCGTGGGCAACATCGAGATGAGCCGCATCATGGGCGCCGATGTGCGCCTGGATGCTGCGGGCTTCGACATCGGCATCCGCCCCAGCTGGGAGCAAGCCATGGACGATGTGAAAAAGGCCGGTGGCAAGCCCTTCCCCATCCCGGCCGGTTGCTCCGAGCACCCGTATGGCGGCCTGGGCTTTGTGGGCTTTGCCGAAGAGGTTCGCCAGCAAGAGAAGGAGCTGGGCTTCCAGTTCGACTACATCGTCGTGTGCTCGGTCACGGGCAGCACGCAGGCCGGCATGGTGGTGGGCTTTGCGGCCGATGGCCGGGCGCGCAAGGTGATCGGCATCGACGCCTCGGCCAAACCCGAGAAGACCCATGCGCAGATCCTGCGCATCGCCCAAAACACCGCCAAGCTCGTGGAGCTGGGCCAGGAGCTGACCGCCGAAGACGTGGTGCTGGACACCCGCTACGGCGGCCCTGAGTACGGCCTGCCCAACGAGGGCACGCTCGAAGCCATCCGCCTGTGCGCGCGCCAGGAAGGCATGCTCACGGACCCGGTGTACGAAGGCAAGTCCATGCACGGCATGATCGACATGGTGCGCAAGGGCGAGTTCCCCGAAGGCTCCCGCGTGTTGTACGCGCACCTGGGAGGCGTGCCAGCGCTCAACGCCTACAGCTTTCTTTTTCGCAACGGCTGACGCGTCCAGCGAGCAGCACCAGCTGGCACCGCTGGCCGGGCTGTCGTTGATCTGAGTGGCCCTGGCCTCGATGCTGGAGGCCGACGCTTTTCCCCTCCAAGGAGTGCCCCATGAAGTGCTTGCAGATCGACAGACGGCGTAGCGTGATCCACTTGGCGGCAGCCCTCGCGGGGCTGGGACTCGGCACGCCGTGGCTGGCGCACGCCGAAGGCTATCCGGCCAAGCCAATACAGCTCATCGTTCCCTTCCCGCCAGGGGGCGCCGTGGACATCGTGGGTCGAACGATCAGCAAGAAGCTGGGCGACCGCCTTGGCCAGCCCATCGTGATTGAGAACAAGGCGGGTGCAGGCACTGTGGTCGGAGCGGCCTTCGTGGCCAACGCACCCGCTGATGGCTACACGCTGTTGATCAGTTCAGGCTCCACGTTCACCGTGAATCCGGCGCTCAATGCCAAGCTGCCCTACGACCCCGTCAAGAGCTATGAGCCCATCGGCATGGTGGCCCGCGTGCCGCTGATCCTGCTGGCAAACCGCGAGGTGCCCGTGGGCAATCTCAGGCAGCTGATCGTGGCAGTGCAGCGCGCCCCCGACAAGTTCTCCTACGGCTCCTTTGGCAACGGCACCACCGGCCACTTCGCGGCAGAGCTGACGTGGTCTGCCGCCGGCATCAAGGTGATGCACGTGCCCTACCGAGGCAGCGCGCCCGCCATGAGCGACCTGATGGGCGGGCAGATCCCGTTCACCATCGACACCGTGGCCGCAGCGCTGCCACAGCTCAAGGCGGGCAAGATCAAGGCCATTGCCGTCACGGGTGCAACGCGGGCCACGCAACTGCCCGACGTGCCTACGGTGGCGGAAAGTGGCTTCCCCGGGTTCTCGGCCGACTCCTGGCTGGCCGTGGTTGCGCCACGCGGCTTACCCGCCGAGGCCAAGGCCAAACTGCACAAGGCCCTGGCCGACACCCTGGCGGACGCGGAGGTCCGCAGCAAGCTCATCGCCGCCGGGCTGGAGCCGTCGTACGCCACGGGCGATGCCGTGCTTACGCAGATCGAAGACGAGTTACCACGCATGCGTGCAATTGCACAGCGCGCGCAGATCCGCGCGGATTGAACGCCGCGCGAGGCCCCTTGCTTTTGGCGTTTTTTGACTCTCAGCCCCGCAGCCAGGCCAGCATGTGCGGATAGGCCGGGGTTCCGCCCGGCAGGACCTGCGCGGGCAGCAGGGTGAGCCCCGCAGCAGCCAGGCCCGAGGCGCCCAGGTACACCCCCAGCTCAAAGGTGGTGCGCAACCCGACGGAGCGCCCGTGGTAACCACCGTCATGGAACAGCACGGCGGAATCCAGCCCCAGGTGCCGAGTGGCCGCCCAGGCCCAGGCCGTGGCTTCGATCTCACCACCGTGGGCCACCTCGGGCAGGTCCTGCAGCGCATCATCCAGGGTGGACCGCAGCGCCGTGGGTACCACCGCCAGGTGGCCCGCTTCGTGCAGCAGGTCTCCAGGCCAGCGCAGCCGCGCCCGGTCCACACGCAGGCCACCCCGCTCGATGCGGACGCCGGGTAGAAAACTGCCTTCGGGGACCTCGGCCTCGCAGACCGCAAGGCCGATGCTGCGCAGGAAGGCCAGGATGCGGTCCGTCAATGCGCCGTGGTCCGCCGCTGCCGCTGCCGCTGCCGCTGCAGCGCTGGAGGATTCATCGCGGCTCATGCTTGCAGCAGGTCCGCCACCTGGGTGCGCAGCAGCGCGGGCTGCACCTGCGTCGATGCCACCGGGCGGCCCACATTGAGCCCCACACGGCTGAAAAATCCCCGCCGAAACGGTCGCACCATGGCGCCGCCCTGCTCGATACGGCTGAAGTACGAGCCCCACAAATTGGTCAGCGCCATAGGGATCACCGGGGCTTCAACACCCTCTGCGCGCGCGCGCTCGATGATCTTCATGATGCCGCCCTTGAACTCCTGCAGCTGCCCGTCCTTGGTGATTCCACCTTCAGGGAAGATGGCCAGCAGATCGCCCTCGCGCAGCACCTGCGCGGCGCGGTCGAAAGCGGCTTCGTAAGTCTTGGGGTCTTCCTTGTAGGGTGCAATCGGAATCGCCTTGGCGAGGCGAAACAGCCAGCCCAGCACCGGCACGCGGAAGATGCGGTGGTCCATCACGAAGTAGATGGGGCGCGGGCTGGCCGCCATGAGCAACACAGCATCGACAAAGCTCACATGATTGCAGGCCAGGATGGCCGCGCCCGTCGAAGGCAGGTTCTCGTCGCCCTGCACCTTGAAGCGGTACACGAAGCGCGACGACACCCAGGCCACAAACCGCAGCAGGTACTCGGGCACCAGCATGAAGATGTAGAACGCCACCACCGCGTTGGCAATGCCGGTGAACAGGAAGATCTGCGGCACCGTGAAGCCCGCGCCCAGCAAGGCACCGGCGATGAGCGAGCTGGCAATCATGAACAGTGCGTTCAGGATGTTGTTGGCCGCGATGATGCGTGCGCGGTGCGTGGGCTGGCTGCGCATCTGGATCAGTGCGTACATGGGCACGCTGTACAGGCCCGCAAACAGGCTCAGCAGCAGCAGATCCAGCATCACACGCCAGTGCGCGCCCTGGGCCATGAAGGCGGCCAGGCCCATGATCTCGGCAGGGGGCAGGCTGCGCGAGGCGAAGTACAGGTCGATGGAGAACACGCTCATTCCGATGGCGCCCAGCGGCACCAAGCCGATCTCGACATGGCGGCGCGAGAGCACCTCGCACAGCAGCGAGCCGATGCCGATGCCGATGGAGAACACCACCAGCAGCAGCGACGCCACCTGTTCGTTGCCGTGCAACACCTCCTTGGCCAGGCTCGGAAACTGGCTCAGAAACACGGCGCCAAAGAACCACATCCAGCTGATGCCGAGCAGCGAGCGGAACACTGCGACGTTCTCGTGCGCCAGTTTCAGGTTGCGCCAGGTTTCCGTGAAGGGATTCCAGTTGATGGTCAGGCCGGGGTCGGTGGCGGGCAGCGAGGGAATGAACTGCGCGACCGCGCGCCCGGCCAGGGCCGCCGCCACGCAGGCCACGGCCACCGTGGTGTGGCCAATGCCCGGGATGGCCACCAGCAGGCCACCGGCCACGTTGCCCAGCAGGATGGCCACAAAGGTGCCCATCTCCACCATGCCATTGCCGCCGGTCAGCTCACGTTCGTTGAGCACCTGGGGCATGTAGGCGAACTTCACGGGGCCGAACAGCGTGGAGTGTACGCCCATCAGAAAGGTACACAGCAGCAGGATGGGCACGTTGTCCGTCATGAACCCGAAGGCCGCCACCAGCATGATGGCGATCTCCATGTTCTTCACGAACCGGATCATCTTGGTCTTGTCGTACTTGTCGGTCAGCTGCCCGGAGGTGGCCGAGAACAGCAAAAACGGCAGGATGAACAGCGCACCAATCACCAGCCCCGCCATCGCTGGCGGTAGCCACGACACGCTGAGCTGGTAGGTCACCATCACGGTGAACGCGAACTTGAAGAGGTTGTCGTTGGCCGCCCCAGAAAATTGCGTCCAGAAGAACGGCGCAAATCGCCGCTGGCGCAGCAGGGCGAACTGGTTCGGGTCCTCATGCGTCGGCACTGGCGCCGCGCTGGCTGAGGGAGTCTCGGGGTGCATGCGTTTCTCCTCGTTTCCGATGGGTTGGCTTGTTGGAATTTTCCGTGCCCGCACTTCATGCGCCTTCTTGGCTCTTCATGCGCGTGATCTGCGGGCAACACCCACGGCGTGGGCGCCATTCTGCCCGGACAGCGTGACGTGCGGCGCGCTCTGTGCAGTACTGTTGCGCAATGCCGCCAGGGCCCCAGAACGTGTTTACGATCTTTTCGGGGCCGCGTTGGGACGCAATCGGGATGAGTGGATGCATCGGCTGCTTGCATGGGCTCGTGCCCATGCAAGCAGCCGGAGCGTCCAATCGCCCGATTTCGCCCCAACCCTTCGGGCAAGCACCTTGCCGGGCGGTCTGCGGCGTTGCAGCGCTTGTGGATAGCCGAGCTATCCACTGCGCACCACGCCTTGCATCTCATCCCGACAAGGTGCTTGCGCGGCCCTGAAAAGATCGTAAACACGTTCTTAGCACGGGCCAGGCGGCGCCAGCCGCGAACACGTGCTTGAGGCTGTGGCCTGACACCCACTGGTGGGTGGCATCAAACACCGCGTGGTCCGCCGCCTCGAACAACTTGGCCACGGCATACAGGCCAATGACCGCGCCCAAGTGCACCGCCAGCGCGCCATCGCGCCGGGGCAGACAGGCGAGCGCCAATACCACCAGCATGCCGCCCAGTTGCACTACGGCCCAGGGCATCAGGTTGCCGGTGTGTGCCCACCACAGCACGGCCAACGGCCCCGCCAGCAGCACCGCCCCCGCCATGGCCCAGCCTGCCCGTTCGCTCACGCGGCTGGCCGCCAGCCCCAGCAGTCCTGCAAACGGCAGCACCATGCCCAGCCGGTCCCACAGCAGGCCCGCATCCTGCGGTTTCCAGTGGTAAACGCTGGAGCCCACGGCCGTACACAGCAGCCCTGCAAAAAACAGGGCGGCCAGCGCGCGCGAGGTGGGATCCAGCGCTCCTGGCGCCAACCGGCGCAGCGCCCACAGGCCCCACACCCCTGCGATGGCAAACGGCAGATTGCTGAGTACATCCACCGCGCAAGGAATGCCCCACAGCGCCCGCTGGTCGGCAAAGCCATGCTGGTGTGCGCTGGCGGGCAGCACCGGGCCGAACAAGGCCAGCGCCAGCAACGCGGCCGCGCCCAGCACGAGAGCTAGTTCAGCGCGGGTCGCGGGCTTGTGGCGCCGGGTGGGGAGAGAAATCAGAGAGGTCATGGTCGTCACATCCGTGGATGAGTGGGGATTGCCGCGCAGTGTGTTCAGCCGCAGTCACCCGGACACCAGAAAGTCGCTCAGAGGGCTACCAAAGCCACCTCAGGTATTGATAATTGATACCAAGGAGCCAAAACCCATGAGCACGACCGCCGACCTCGTCACCGCCCTGAAGAAGGAACTCAAGACCGCGCAGATGACCTACGCCGACCTGGCGTTGGCATTGGGCATGGCCGAGTCCAGCGTCAAGCGCATGCTGGCCAAGGGCGACATGCCGCTGTCGCGCATCGACGCCATCTGCCGCGCACTGGCGCTGGACTTTGCCGATCTGGCGCGGCGTGTGGCCGACGAACAGCCGCTGTTGAAAGAGCTGACGCAAGAGCAGGAAAAAGCCGTGGTGGGCGACAAGAAACTGCTGCTGATGGCGATTTGCGTGCTCAGCCAATGGACGCTGGAGCAGGTGACCACCGCCTACCGCCTCACCGAGGCCGAGGGCATCAAGTACCTCGTACAGCTCGACCGCATCGGCATCATCGAGCTGCGGCCACTGAACCGCTACCGCTTGAAGCTCGCCAAGACCTTTCGCTGGCGCCCACATGGCCCGGTGATGAACTACTTTCGCGACCACGCGTTGCTGGACTACTTCGCGGGCGGCTTTGACGGCGCGGGCGAAGGCGTGCTGCTGGTGCACGGCAACATCAGCCGCAGCCTGGCCCCTGCGTTCATGGAGCGCATGCAGCGCGTGGCCCAGGACTTTGCCCAGCAGCACCTGGCCGACCAGAAGCTGCCCGACCGCGAGCGCGAGGGCTACACCTTGCTGCTGGCGATGCGCAGCTGGGAGTTTGAGGCCTTTGCGTCCATGCGGCGCTGATTTACTCTTATTTTGATAGCTATCAGCGCTTTACCAAAAAGCGCCAGAGACCAAAAACACCCTGAATTTATGAGTTGAGCACAGCGCCAGCAGCTGTGCTGTGCCACCCCTGCTTGACGCAACAAACAGAAAATACTATTCTTTAAATAACAAATTTTGTTTATTTAAAGATAGTTAAATGAAAACCACCCGCCAGCAACAAGACGCCACGCGCCGCCAGATCGTGGCCAGCGCGGTGGACCTCATGACCCGCCAGGGCTTTGACGGCACGACGATGAAAGACATCGCGCGTGCAGCAGGCATTGGCGACGCCACGATCTACAAATACTTCCCCACCAAGGACCGCATCGTGCTCGGCTACCTGGACGATGTGGTCCACCAGGCGCTGGCCGAAACCCTGCAGACGCCAGGCTTCGCGGGCTATCAGCTGCAGGAAAAGCTGCAGCGCCTGACCGACGCCGTGCTGGAGCGCCTGCTGGCCGACCGCGAATTTGTGGCCCAGGTGCGCAGTCTGGCGCGGCGCTCGCCGCTGTCGATGCTGGCCGAGCCCCTGGCGGCGCGCCAGAGCCTGCGCGAGGCCGTCGCCAGCTTTCTCGAAGCGGCAGAGGCCAGTGGCGAAATCGAGCCCTGCGACTTCAAAGGCATGGCGGGTGGGCTCTACACCGACTACCTGGCCGGTGTGGTGACCTACTGGCTGGCCGACACCTCCGACGAATTTGCCGACACCACGCAGCTGGTGGACCTTTCGCTGGGTGTGCTGGTGCAGGCGCTGCGTGGCGGGCTCGTCAACCGCGCGCTGCAACTGGGCGGCTTTGTGCTGCGCAGCCAGATGGCCCGCATGGTGCAGCACAGCAGCGGCCTCATGGGGATGCTGCAGCTGGCCAAGCAGGCCATGGCCAGCGCGCCCTACAGCACTCCCCAGGCACACCAGGCCCACACGGCAAACGCCGGTTCACCCGCAGCGCCAGAGCCTTCCAAGCCGCCCCGTACGCCGCGCAAACCACGCGCAGCCAGCCCAGTCCCGCCCCCCAGCACCACCGCCAAGCCCGCCGCCGCACCACGCAAGAGGAAGTCCGCATGACCACCGCCCCCACCGTGCGCGAAACGCAGGTGCCCGCAGGCACCGCCATCCATGCCAGCTTGCCCGGCGCCCATTTTTTTGATGCCTACGAGGTGGCAGACGGCCAGCCCTCCCACACCGCCCTGCAGGCCTGGCTGGACGTGGTGGCCCGCACGCCGCGCTGGACACAAATGCTCATGACCGTGCGCAACAAGCTGGTGCGGCTGGTGGGCCTGAAGGACCTGGGGCAACTGCACGATGGGTACCCCCCCGCCAGCGGCAGATCGCTGCGCGAGGCCAGCAGCTACCGTGTGGGAGACCGCGTGGGCATCTTCCGCATCCGCCACCTGAGCGACACCGAAGTCGTGATGGGCCAGGACGACAGGCACCTCGACGTGCAGGTTGCACTGACCAAGCACTGCGGACGGACCCAGACCTCTGGGCCGCCGACCATGGTGCTCAGCACCGTGGTGCACATCCACAACACGCTCGGGCATGCCTACATGGCGGTGGTGACCCCCTTTCACCGCCGCATTGCACGGGCCATGGTGCAACGCCTGGCAGACCATGGCACGCACTGAACCGCCGCGCACCGGCCGCCTGGCGCGCGGCACCATCACGGGCATCGCTGCCGCGCGCATCGGGATGGCCCAGCTGGGGCACCGCGTGCGCACGCCATCTGCCCAAGCGCAGGCCGACCACGAAGCCGCCCTCGGCCGCATTCTCTTTGGCGCGCTGGGCCAGTTGCGGGGCTCGGCGCTCAAGGTGTCGCAGTTGCTCAGCATGCACCCCGGCCTGCTGCCCGACGGTGTGCGGCAAGAGCTGGCGCGCGCCCACCACCAGGCCCCGCCACTCAACCGCGCGCTGGTGGGCCGCGTGTTCCGCCAAGCTTTCGGGCAGGAGCCCGAGGCATTGTTTGAACACTTCGAACCCACCGCCTTCGCCGCCGCCAGCCTGGGCCAGGTGCACCGCGCGCAGCTGGCAGGCCACGGCACGGTGGCCGTGAAGGTGCAGTACCCCGGCATCGCCGCCACCATCACCAGCGACATGCAGCTCATGCGCGCCGCGCTGCGCGCCCTGGCCCATACCGACATGCCGCTGCCCGCCAACACCGTGGTGGACAGCGTGATGACCGAGATCGAGGCCACGCTGCTGCGCGAGGTGGATTACCTGCAGGAGGCCGAACAACTGCAGTGGTTCGCAGAGCACGCGGCGCTGCCGGGCGTGGTGCTGGCCCAGCCCATCCTGTCGCATACCCGGGCCCAGGTGCTCACACAGCAGTTTCTGCCGGGCCAGCATCTGCAGGACTGGCTGGCCTCGCAGCCCACGCAGGCGCAGCGCGACTGTGCCGGACAGCACCTGTGGGACTGGTTCATGCACTGCCTCTTTGTGCTGGGCCGAGTGCACGCCGATCCGCACCCGGGTAATTTTCTGTTCGCACCCGATGGCACCGTGGGCGTGCTGGACTTTGGCTGCACGCGCAGCCTGTCGGAGCACTTTCGCACCCAGGTGACAAAAGCATGGTCCGCCCTGCTGAGGCCTGCCACCGACCCACAGCGAGACGCGCTGGTGCTGCAGGCTTACCAGGCACTCGGACTCGTCAACGCCCGCCTCACCGTGCCTGCCTACACCGCCGAACTCGCGCCCGCACTGGCTGACATGCAGGCCTGGCAGATGGAGCCCTTCACGCAACCGATTTTCGATTTTGGCGTCAAGACGCCGCCACCCATCACGGCCGGACGGCACCAGCGCATGCTGGGCGAGCACCTGGTGCAGGTGCCCGGCGAGATGCCCGCGTTCGAGCGCATGTGGATGGGCCTCATGCACCTGCTTACGGGGCTGGGCGCGCGTGTCCACACGCATTGCCCCGCCCTTCTTCCTTCATAGGACCCCACCCACATGACCTCCCTGACCTCCCCCTCCCCTCGCTCTACGGCCATACCGCTTCGCAACCGCTGGAAGGGCCAGTGGATGCTGGCCGTGGCGGTGCTGCACACGCTGTATGCGGCCGTCGTGTTTCCGACCCAGCTGCAAGAGATCGTGCAGCGCGGCGTTTTCAACAGCGTACAAAAAGACCCGGCCGTGGGCGCCGTGGTCTGGTTTGTACTGTTCGGCGTGTTGTTCGCGTTGCTGGGCTGGGCCATCCTGCTGGCCGAACGCAACGCTGCCCTGACGCCCGTTCCTTTGCGCGGGCTGGGTGCCGGGTTGCTGGCACTCACGGTGCTGGGCATTGTGCTCATGCCTTCCTCCGGTTTCTGGCTGGCGCTGCCGCCCGCGCTCGCCCTGTGCTGGCCCCAAAGCGCTGAAGGCGAAAAAGGCGGTTGATGCGCTGCGTCTGCACCTTCCACGGCCATCCTGATTGAACTAGAAACTGTCCATGAATACTGCGCTGGTACTGGCAGCCGGGGGCCTCGCCCTGGTGGGTGTTGCGCACTCGGTGCTGGGTGAATTGCTGGTGTTTCGCGCCCTGCGCACAGAGGGCATCGTGCCCACCGGCGGACGGCCCGTGCTGCGGGAGTGGCAGGTGCGCATTCTGTGGGGCACCTGGCACCTGGCCACCGTGCTGGGCTGGGCCCTGAGCGCCTTGATGTGGCGCCTGGGGACCGCGCCCGTGGACGCGGACCTGGGAGCCTGGGTGGCCGATGTGGCCGGGGTCGCCACGCTGGCCAGCGGCGTGCTGGTGTTCTATGCCACTGAGGGCCGACACCCTGCCTGGTTTGCCCTGCTCGTGGTGGCGGCGCTGGTGTGGTGGCGCTGAAGGGCCGCACTACGTTCACGTGGGTGGGCAGCTTGCCGGAAGTGTGAGAAAAATCACGGAAACCGCGGCTGCTCCTGCTGCAGGAAACACAACTTCACAAGACTTCGCAATTCGCCTACACCGGCTTGACGCAGCATCTGCACCATGAAGTCTCCGGTTCCGCAAGGAATCATTCTGAGGAGATCACCATGGCCCGCAATGCACTCGCCGCTGTTTCCATCGCCTTGCTGTCTCTGGGCGCCGCAACGGTGGCGCAGGCACAGACCAGCGCCACCGTTGTCATCCAGTCGGGGCAGCCCCACCACTACCAGGCGCCAGCGCCCATGGTGGTGCAATACGGCCCACCACCGCCCCCCCGCCATGAAGTGGCGCCCCGCCCTCGGCACAACATGGTGTGGGTGCCCGGCTATTGGGATTGGCGCGGCCACCGCCATGTCTGGGTCCAGGGCCACTGGGTGAAGGCGCGCCCTGGTTACTACTACCGCGAGCCGCGCTGGGTGGAACACGGCGGCCGGTGGGACCTGCGCCCCGGCCGCTGGGACCGTGATGGCGACGGCATCCCCAACCGCTATGACCGTGACCGCGATGGTGATGGTGTTCCCAACCGCTACGACCGCGATCACCACGACCGAGACCGCGATGGCGTGTCCAACCGCTACGACCGCGACCGTGACGGAGACGGCGTTCCCAATCGGCACGACCGCCGCCCGGACAACCCCTACCGCAATTGAACGATTGAACAGCTGAAGGAGCGCGGAGGCTCGCGAGCCCCCGCGCCCACTCCCCCCTTTGGCCTACGCCCGCCCCCGCTGAGCACCTACGTGGCGCCGCGCACCAGGCCGCCACCATGCAAAGACCGATTCCGCCAGGAATCACCCCGGAGACCACCATGACCCGCCAAACACTGACCGCAGCCGCCATCGCCCTGACGGCACTGCTGCCCCTCGTACCGACACACGCGGCCATTCAAGGCACCGTCGTCATTCAGTCCGACCAGCCACAGCGTGGGTACCAGCCTACGCAGACCTACCAGGTGATTCCCGCGCCCCCACCCCCACGGTACGAAGCCGTGCCGCGCCCACGCCGTGGCCAGGTGTGGGAACAAGGCCATTGGGAATGGCGCGGCAACCGCCACCGCTGGGTGAAGGGCCACTGGGTACAAGCGCGCAGCGGCTACCAGTACCGGCAGCCCCAATGGGTGGAGCGCGATGGCCGCTGGGAAATGCAGCGGGGCCGCTGGGACAGTGACGGTGACGGCATTGCCGACCGCAACGACCGGGACCGCGATGGCGATGGCATCTCCAACCGCAATGACCGTGATCGCGACGGTGACGGCGTGTCCAACCGCCGCGACAGCCAGCCGGACAACCCGCGCCGCAACTGATCTGCCGCGTTCCACGATCCTCGTAACGGTTCAGTCGAATTTCACCTCGGCGCGACCGACACCAGGGAAGTCGGCAACCACCACCGTGCCCGGTGCCACCATCACGGTGCCGGTGCACGACCCGGTGGTCACCCACTGCCCTGCGCGCAGCCCTCCCAGGCTGCGCGCGCCTTCGTTGGCCAGCCACACCAGCAGCCGCAGAGGGTCGCCCGCCGGGTTGGCCCAGGTGGCGTGCTGCACGGCCACCGATCCGTTCACCGACAGGCTGACCCCTTCCACCAGGGGCTGCACCGAAGCCACGTCGGTCAAACCCGAACCCACGATCAGCGCCCCATGGCAGGCCTGGTCGGCCAGGCGACTCCAATCCCCTTGTTGTGCCCAGGCGGCAAAGCGCGTGTCGCACACCTCAATGGCGGCACGCACCGACACCATGGCGGCCAGCACCTCGGCCGCGCTGTAGGGCGTGGCGCGTGCGGGCAGGTCTGCGCCCAGTTCGTACACCAGCTCCGCCTCCACCCCCATAACGGCAAAGCCTGTGGCCGACAAGTTGACCTCCTGGCCAGGCTGCTCCACCCACACCGAGTCGCGGGTCAGCGCCGCACGCGCGGGTTGGGCCTGGGGCGACGCGGCGCCCACCTTCCAGCCCACAATTTCGCCCCGCTCACGCACTACGGCGTCCTGCACGGCGTAGGCCTCGGCCGCATCGCGAGGGCGCAATGCAGCGGGCAGATCCAGCGGCCGGGGCGTGCGTCCCTGGCGCGCCATGGTGATCACGGCGGCGCTGGCGAAGGGGTCAAAGGCGGTATCGGGCATGGGAAAAGCGTCCTGGGGTGGGTCAAATCGCCGGATTATGGCGACTCCATGTCGCCGCCAGCATCAGCAACGATTGCCGCCCATTAGCCGCCCCAAACACCCCACCGCCGCCCGCACCCTCCTAGAATGGCCCCCGCAGGAGAGCACGGCAGGCCACAAGGCCCACCGCTGCACCGAAGGCGCAAACTCCCATACACGCTCAGGTCCCGTACTGCACCATTTATCAAAGCCGTCTGGAGAGCCGCCCCAACCTGTCAGCAGCGTTGTGGCGCACCGAAGGAGCAAACCGCGCGCCATGTGGGCTGGGTGGTGAATCTCTCAGGTACCAAGGACAGGGGGAGCGGCAGCTTGGCGGACGCGCGCTGGCTGCTTGCTATTGAATCAATAGCTGCCAACGCAAATCCATCAAGCGCTGAACCCTTAAAAGGCTCAAAAATGCGCGTGATCGTTTTGGGCGCCGGCTTGCTCGGCGTGACTTCGGCTTATTTCCTGCAACAACTTGGCCATGAGGTCACGGTCATCGACCGCCAGGGTGCGCCCGGCGCCGAGACCAGCTTTGCCAACGGCGGCCAGATCTCGGTGAGCCACGCCGAGCCCTGGGCCAACCCCAGCGCGCCGCTCAAGGTGCTGCAGTGGTTGGGCAAGGAGGATGCGCCCCTGCTGTTCCGCATCCGCGCCGACATGCGCCAGTGGCTGTGGGGCCTGTCCTTTTTGCGTAACTGCACGCCAGCGCGCACGCGCCACAACATCGAGCAAATCGTGCGCCTGGGCACCTACAGCCGCGACACGCTGCAGCAGCTGCGCGCGGCCACCGGCATCCAGTACGACCAGCGCACGCAGGGCATCCTGCACTTCTATACCAACGCCAAGGAGTTCGACGGTGCCCTGGCCCCTGCCGAGCAGATGCGCGCGCTGGGCTGCGAGCGGCAGGTGATCAGCGCCGACGAAGCCGTGCGCATCGAGCCCGCCCTGGCCCATATCCGCCCGCAGCTGGCAGGCGCCACCTACACGGCCGAGGACGAATCGGGCGATGCCAACCAGTTCACACGCGAGCTGGCCAAGCTGTGTGAAGCGGCGGGCGTGCAGTTCCGCATGGGCCACCACATCACCGCACTGCGCGAGGCAGGCGGCCGCATCGACCACGTGGAAGTGACCAATGCCGAAGGCCGCTTCGAGCGCGTGCGCGGCGATGCGTTTGTGCTGGCCATGGGCTCGTTCAGCCCGCTGCTGGCGCAGCCGCTGGGCATCCACCTGCCGATCTACCCGGCCAAGGGCTACTCGGTGACGATGCCGGTGAAAGACGCCAGCAAGGCGCACCAGGTGAGCCTGACAGACGACGAGTTCAAGCTCGTGTTCTCGCGCTACACCAGCGAACGCGGCGGTGATCGCCTGCGCATTGCAGGCACGGCCGAGCTGAACGGCTACGACCGCCACCTGAACCAGGTGCGCTGCGAGGCCATCGTGCGGCGTGTGGAACAGCTCTTCCCTGGCGCGGGCGAGGCGAGCCAGGCCCAGTTCTGGAGTGGCCTGCGCCCCGCCACGCCCAGCAACGTGCCGCTAATCGGCAAAACGAAGGTGGGCAACCTGTTCCTCAACACCGGCCACGGCACGCTGGGCTGGACGCATGCCTGCGGCTCGGGCAAGGCCCTGGCAGACATCGTGAGCGGCCGCGTGCCCGAGGTGGACTTTGCGTTCCAGGGGTTGCAGGGGCGCGCGGCGGGCGCGGCGCTGGTGCCGTCGCGCACGGCGGCCTGAAGCAGCGCGCGATTGCAGCGAGGCAACGCTGCTGCAACCGCCGCGAGAGGCCGCGCCTACTTGGCCGCGCCCGTGGCGTGCGCCACGAATTGCGCCACGGCCAACATGTCCTTTTCGCTCATGCGCTCGGCATAGGAGGGCATCACGCCGATGCCTGCCTTCAGCGCGCGCAACACGCGGCCCGCGTCGGGTTTCAGCTCATCCAGCACCGGACCCACCTGGCCCTCGGCCCCGGCGGCCTGCAGCGTGTGGCACACCGCGCAGGCGGGCTGGATCTTGGTGAACAGCTCCTTGCCGCGCGCCAGCTCGGCCGGCTCGGCGGCCCAGCTGGCACCCGCCCACAGTAACGCTAGCCCTACCAGCAAACCGCCTTGCGGCACCCGAGGCCGTTCGATAGCGGCGCGCACCCATGCCAGTGCCACCGTGGAACTGGCTCTGCCAGGCCACGGGTGGCGTCCCCCCTTCGGGGGGAAGGCGCAAAGCGCCTCAGGGGGGAGCGAGGTCATGCCACGGTCACGGTGACGGCGTGGTCGCGCCAGCTGGCGTTGTTGTAGCCGCCCAGATTTTCCTCGCGCTGCTCGGCCTGCACATTGCCTGCCGTGTCGGTGGCTCGGCTGGCCAGCACATGGGTGCCCGCCTCCAGGCGCACGGGCAACGCAAACTGCCGCCAGGCAAAGGGGCCCAGGTCGGGGCCGATGAGCTTGGCCGCCAACCAGGTCTTGCCGCCATCGGCCGACACCTCCACGCCCTTGATGCCGCGCGTGCCGCCAAAGGCCACGCCATGCACCTGCACCTGTCCGGGCTTGAGTGCCCCCTTGTCGGGCAAGGGGCCGTTGATCCAGGACTTCACGCCCATCTCCCACACCGAAGGCTGGTCGGGGCTGGCCTTGCTGCCGGGCGGCGACATGCGGTAGCCGTGCGACATGATGCGCGCCTGCGACTGTGCGCTGGTAAACGCAACGCGCTTGACGTACTTGATGTTGTTCACGCCCTGGTAGCCGGGCACCACCAGCCGCAGCGGGCCGCCGTGCGCGAGCGACAGCGGCTCGCCGTTCATCTCCCAGGCCAGCAGTGCGTCGTCCATCGCCTTCACGGGCACCGAGCGCTCCACCAGCACGGTGAGCGGGTCCACACCTTCGGGCAGTTTCTCGCCGCCCGTGCCGGTCAGGTAGGCAGCACCATCGGCCAGCCCGCCCAGGGCGGCCACCACGTTGCGCAGCGGTACACCGCTCCAGACCACACAACCGGCAGCGCCCACCGACCAGGGCGTGCCGCTGGGCTTGCTGGGGAAAAAGCCCCGGCCATTGCCCGAGCACTGCAGCACGGTGGCCACGGTTTCCACGCCCAGCGTCTTGAGTTCGGCCAGGGTCAGGCTCCGCGGGCTGTTGACCCCTTCGATCGCCACGGTCCAGGCATCGCGGTTGTCCAGGATGGCGGCGTCGGGCGCGGGCAGGTTGTTGCGCACATACAGCTGGTTGGACGGCGTGATGACACTGGTGCCAAACGCGGAGCGACGGGTTTCGAGAGTGCTGCTGCTGTGCACGATCAGCGCATCCGGTGACTTCCATCCTGCATACGCGGGCAGCGGCTTGGCAGCGGCTGCTGCCTGCTGAGCACGCGCACCGCCGGCCCATCCGGCCATGCCCAGCGCGCTCAAGGCGGCAGCACTTCCGGCCAGCATGTGGCGTCGCGGCAAGGTCATCGAATCTTTCATGGAAACGTCTCCAAATAATGGGATGGACAAAAACTCTTTGTTGCCCCCGCCCACCCGGCAGGCACAGGGGATCGGGTCAGCCCGCATTCTGTGCGGGAGCTCTGCGCGCCGCACGCATGGCTTCGTTAGCAGGAGTAACAAAAACAAAAGATCAGAAACATTCGTACGCAGGTGCGGGGGCCCTGGGCATATTCGCGGTTTGTTTTGGGGAGAGGAACCGCGCAATGAACATGGCCAGAAAATCGACCCGCGGCCCGCTGGGACTGCTACTTGGCTTATGGCTGTGTTGCAGCGCCGCCCAGGCCCAGCTGACGGCCCTCGTGGCCGTGGAGCCCACGGCCCGCAAGGCGGCGCACTCCATCCTGCGCACCTCCGCCGAATCGGGCCTGTCGAAGGCCGCGGGCCAGCCCGTGGCACTGACCACCAGCGACGACCTGGCCGACGTGATGCGCGCCACGCGCAGCGCGGGATATGACATCTTCATTGGCCCTGCCCAGGTGGCTGCGTCCGCGTTGCAACGCGGCTACGAGCTGGTGGGCGCCACGCACAAATCGGACAGATACCTGCTGGTCGGGCTGCAGCAGATCGCTGCGGTGCCTGCCATGAAAGGCCGACGGCTCTACCTGCCCCAGCAGGATTCGGTCTACACCTACATGGCGCGCGGCATGCTCAATGAGGCGGGGCTGTCGTTCCAGGACCTGCGCGCGGTGCAGTACGAGAAATTTCCCCAGGCCGGCCTGACAGCCCTGACTCTAGGCACGGCGGATGCCACTGTGGTGCGCGAGGACGACTGGGCGGAATGGTCGGCAGCGCACCCCGGCCTTGCGCGGGTGCTGGCTACATCGCAGCCGGTGCCAGGCGGGTTCTCCATCGTGGTGAAAAAAGACCTGCCGGCGGATGCGCGCAACAAGCTGGCCCAGTGGTTCAGCGCGTCGTCCTCCGCCAGCGGCCTGCCGCCAGCCTCCGTGCGCCCGGAGGCTGTTGAGTACCGACGTGTGGCCGAGCTGGGGCTGTTCACCCCCACGAGTCTGCCTGGGGTGAAGCGCATCACTGCGCGCGAGGCCCAGACCCTGCTGGTGCAGGGCGCCACGCTGGTGGACACCCGCACCGAGAAGGAATTCAAGACCAAGCGCATCCGGGGCGCCGTGTTTGCAGCGTATGTGGAAAAGAGCCTCAAGGACGTGGCCTTCAATGCCGCACAGGATGATTTCCAGGCGCTGGACAAGCTTCAGGGCGTGGACAAGGCCAAGCCGGTAATTTTTGCGTGCAATGGCGCCGAATGCTGGAAGTCCTACAAAGCTGCCAAGGTGGCCACAGCCAAGGGGTTCCAGTCGGTGTACTGGCTGCGGGGGGGACTGCCCGAGTGGGACGAAACGGGCCTCCCGACCGAAGGTGGCTAGGAGCCAGCGCAGGGTCTCTGGCCCCTGTCCTTACAATTGGTCGCTTCTCAACACCCAAGGGCGCGCAAGGCGCCCTTTGTATGGAAATAGCAATACTGTTCGCCCTCATCCTTCTCAACGGCCTGTTTGCCATGTCCGAGATCGCTCTGGTCACGGCCCGCAAAGCCCGGTTGCAAAAGCTGATTGATGAGGGCGATAGCGGCGCCGCCGCTGCCGTGAAGCTGGGCGAAGACCCCACGCGTTTTCTCTCCACCATCCAGATCGGCATCACATCGATTGGCGTGCTGAACGGTATCGTGGGTGAGGCCGCCTTGGCTGGGCCCTTGGCGTTGTGGCTTGAAGCACTGGGCGTTCCCATGCCTTTTGGCAGCTACGCGGCCACCGGCCTGGTGGTGGTGCTGATCACGTATTTCTCTATCGTGGTGGGTGAACTGGTGCCCAAGCGCATCGGCCAGTCGTACCCCGAGACCTTTGCCCGCCTGGTGGCGCGGCCCATCAACTTTCTGGCGCTGGCCACCAAGCCGTTTGTGCTGCTGCTGTCCACCTCCACGCGCACGCTGCTGCGCCTGATGGGTGTGAAGGAAACCAGCGGCAGCCCGGTGACCGAAGAAGAGATCCACGCCATGCTGGTGGAGGGCACCACTGCGGGCGTGATCGAATCGCACGAGCACACCATGGTGCGCAATGTGTTCCGGCTGGACGACCGTCAGATCGGCTCGCTGATGGTGCCGCGTGGTGATGTGGTGTGTCTGGACATGGATGCGTCGTTTGAAGACAACCTCAAATGCATCGAGGAATCCGACCACGCACGCTTTCCGGTGGTGCGCGGCGGCATGGACAACATCCTGGGCGTGATCAACGCGCGCCAGTGGCTGTCACGCACGCTGCGCGACAAGGCGCGCGGCGGCCTGGCCGACCAGCCGCTGCAGACAGCGCTGTATGTGCCCGAAACCATCACGGGCATGGAGCTGCTGGACAACTTCCGCCTGTCGGACGTCCACATGGCGTTTGTCATCGACGAATACGGCGAGGTGCAGGGCATCGTCACGCTGCAGGACCTGATCGAGGCCATCACCGGCGAGTTTCAGCCGCGCGACCCGGAGACCTCCTGGGCGCTGCAGCGCGAGGACGGCAGCTGGCTGCTGGACGGCCACATCCCCGTGCCCGAGCTGAAAGACCGCCTGAACCTGGATGCCGTGCCCGAGGAGGAACGCGGCCGCTACCACACGCTGAGCGGCATGATCATGCTGCTGACTGGCCGCCTGCCCAAGGTGACCGACACGGTGCAGTGGGAGGACTGGAAGCTCGAAGTGGTGGACATGGACGGCAAGACCATCGACAAGATCCTGGCCACGCGCCTGACCCCCGAGGAAAAGGCCGAAGCAGACGACAACGGCGCGGGCTGACCTGGCCCCTCCATGGGGCACCGTCTCCGCCAGGGCCCGCCCTGGCGTTCCCTGCGGGCAAAGCGGCTCAGCCGCTCAGCGGGCGTTCGGGTCGTCGTCAACGAAAACGGTGAGCACCCCGGTGTAACCATACAAGTGGTGGTGCGCAATTTCTCCACCGGCAAAGAACCCGGCCAGCGGCACGTCACCCAGCGCGTGGCGCACGATCTGCAGCTCGGCGCTGGGCCCGCCAAAATGCGGGCCGCCCCGGCCCGAACAGCTCACATAGATAGCCCCACAGATTCGCTGCCCTGTCTGCGGCGCCGCGCTGGCGCCTGAGGCGCTGTTGGCAGCTGCCATCTCGCCATCCGCGCTGGACGACGACACCAGCGACGCGGGCTCCAGCTCTTCGGGCGAGAGTTCTTCGCGGATCTCGGCGCAGATGCGCATGAGGTCGGCACGCGCCGCTGCCACGTTGCGCTGACAGAACGCCAGGTGCATGCCCGGCTCCACATGGTCGGCCAGGGCCACGCCCCGGCGGCTGCCGTCCAGCCCCACGATGTGGCGCACGCGTGTGTCGGTACCAAAGTGGCCCGTGCGGCGCTGGCCCTGCGGCTGTTCGCCCGCGCTGACCAGCCCGGCCAGCGTGGCGCGCACCTTGCGCAGCGCGGGCTGCGGGTCGCCACCATCCAGCGACACTTGCAGCGTATCGAGCAGCACGTCCAGCGCGGGCTCGCCATCGAGCGCGAGCACGACATTGTCCTGCGCGGCGGTGATCGTGCGCAGCGCGCCCACGGGCTGACAGCCCTGCGTAACCCGCGACACCAGCGCCACCCCGGCACCAAACGCCACGCCCGACAGGCCACCGTCAAACACCCCGCTGGCACCGCCCTGCCCGGCCATGTTGCCGTCGCCACCCACGGCAAACTGCACACTGCTGGTGCGGCTGGCAGAGAGGCCACCAAACAGGTAGCCCGTGTCGGTGCGTGCAGCCATCTCGGTCAGCAACTCGGCCAGTTCGGGCGTGCGGCCATCGGCATGCACCAGGGCGGTATGGGCCACAAACCCACTGCCCGGGTGTGGCGCATGCGTGGGCAGCGGCGCCACGCCCGAGAACACGCGGTACTGGTCTGCGGGCACATCCAGCAGCATGACCGACAGCGCGGGCTCGTCAAAGTACTCGGCGTTGTTGGCCGACACGCCCACCCCCACGGTGCCGCTCCAGTCGGTGACCTCGGGCAGTTCGCCGCTCAGGTAGTCGAGCAGCGCCTGGGCGTCGTTGCCATAGTGGTCGGTGATGTAGAGCAGGCCCAGGGTGGGCGCTGCAGCGTAGTCGGGCAACGCCATCTGGGCGCGCAGCTGCGCCAGCACCAGCGCGGCGGCCATGCGCCATTGGGGGTGGGTGGCATGGCCAGTGGGAAATAGTTTCATGGTGGTGATCTCCATGCCAGGGCGGTGGCGGGCAGATATTGCACCACCTGCGGGTTGTCACACCCGCCCACGTTGGCGTCAGCCCGCTCGCTTGCGGGCGGCTGGGCTGCGGGTGCTGCTGCTGGCCTTCTTGGCGGCGGGTTTTGCCGGGGTTTTGCGGGCTGCAGGCTTCTTGGCAGCGGCGGTCTTCTTGGCGGTGCCCGATGCAGCGGCGCGCTTGGCACCGCCCTGCATGGTCTGCATGCCCTTGGCCGCAAACTGGCTGGCCATGCCGGTCGCCGTCTTCAGGGCTTCTTTGGCAAGGCCCGTGGCCATGTTCTTGGTGGTGTCGATGGCGGTCTGCTTGGCCGCATCCTTCATGGCGTTGGCGGCGATCTGCTGGAACTGACCGGTGAGTGCGCCCCACCACTGCATGGGGTCCACCACGGTGGGCGCGGCAGCGGCCGATGCCTTGCTGCCTTTTGTTTTGGCCTTGGCAGGCGGAGCGGCGGGTTCGGCGTCATCACCCTCGTCTTCGGCTTCTTCTTCGGCAGCACTCACGCGGCCCGTAGCGCGGGCGGCGGCACCAGCCACAGCCTCGGCGGCGCCCGTCACGGTGTCGGCGGCTTTCTGTACGCCGCTCATCACGGTGTCAGCCGTCTTGAGCTTGAAGGCGTTGGCCACGTCCCCCATGCTGAAGTTCATGCCCTTCAGGGTGGCCAGGGTCATCTTCTGCACTTCCAGCGCCTGGATGGTGGCGGCCAGCGCGCGTGAGTTCTGCTCCAGCCAGAACTGCACGGCCTTGAGTTCGTCGATGCGCTTTTCCAGCTCTTCGACGCTGATGGTGGGCGCCACCCAGTTGCTGAGGTTGGGCAACTGCGGAATGCTGCTGGACGCCCCCTTGGCCAGGCTCTGCAGGAAGTCAAAACCGGGGACAAGTTTGCCGAAACCGAAATTCGATGTATCGCTCATGGCCGCTCCGCAAGAGGTGGGTCTGTGGTGGAGTCACAGCTTACTCCAATGCGTTGCGCAGGCGAAGCGGCCGCCGATGCGGAGATGTCAGTGTTTATGCCCATTCATCATGGTGCCCGCGGTGGCACCACCGGGTGCTGCCGTGCCCACGGGCACCGTGAGGTCGAGCTTGCTTTCCACGCCCTTGGCGTCCTGAAACACCAGGGTGAGTGGCACCGAAGCGCCTTTGGCCAGCGGAGCCTTCAGGTCCAGCAGCATGACGTGGTAGCCACCGGGCTTGAGCTCCACCGTCTTACCCGCAGGCAGGTCAAGCGCAGGCACGGCGCGCATCTTCATGATGTCGCCTTCCATCTTCATCTCGTGCACTTCGGTGATGCCCGCAGCGGGCGACTCGGCGCGCACCAGGCGGGCGCCGTCCTGGGCGGTGAGGCGCATGAACGCACCGGTGGCCTTCTGGCCCTGCACGCTGGCGCGCGCCCAAGCACCTTCGACTTTGACAGCGGCGGTCTGTGCCCATGCGGGGGCGCTGGCGAGTACAGCGGCTAGAGTGGAAACCAGGGCGGCGGTGTGAAGCAGTTTTTTCATGATGGATGCCTTTCGGTGAGTGAGAGAACGAGAAGAAGCGAAGAAGCGAAGAAGCGAAGAAGCGAAGAAGCGAAGAAGCGAAGAAGGGAAGAGGGACGGGAAAGGGAGAACAGGCCGTGGGCCGGACTATCAATGATGGTGGGCAGCGGCGCCGCCCGTGGGCAGAATCTCCAGCGCTGCAGCGGGGGACTTCAGGTCCGAGAGTTTTTGGCCCGCCTTGGGCACATCGACCCAATCGTTGCGGCCTTCGGCACAAATCTGGCGCACGGGCCAGTACACGGTGCCGGCCTGCTCGGGCGCTTGGGCCACGAGCACAAATTCGTCGTAGTGGGCATTGGGCAGCATGTCCTCTGGCGTCTTGGCCGTCCAGGTGATGCGCACCACATCTTCGGAAATGTTGCGGCCGTGGCTGGTGTAGGGCTGGGCGAGCTTTTCGCGCTGCACATCCAGCGTCCAGCCCGGCTTGGGCATGGGGCGCGCGCCGCGCATGCCAGCCGGGATGTCCACCGCAATCTGCCGCGTGGGCGATGCGCCGCAGCCGTGGCCGACCTTGAAGGCGGCTTTGTAACTGGCGCCCGCCGGGGCCACCTGGTATTCGAGCACCACATGGGCAGATGCAGAGCCAAAAAAGCCTCCAGCGCTCATCAGAAGAGCGCTAAAAGCTATATTTTTCATAGTATTCAAAGACATGAAATCTGTTCCTTTCAGAGGCTTACCTTGAGTTCAGCGAGGTAAGTGCGCTGCGGGTAGGGGTGGAAGTTCCAGAACTGGTAGTTGTTCAGGTTGTCGATGCCCACAGCTGCGCTGACCTGCTTGGTGATCTGGTAGCGCACGCGCACATCGGTGGTGAAGTAGCGGCTGGCGCCCTGGTAGGCAAAGCCGTTCACATCGGTGTTGTCCAGCGTGCTGTACTGCCGGCCGCTGTAGCGCGCGCCCAGGGTGTATGACCAGGTGTTGTCCGGCCGGTAGGTGGCCACGGCAGTGGCGCGCCACTCGGGGATGCGAGGTTGCCATTTGCCCACGCTGGCAGGGAACTTGTCGTTGCGGGTGATCTTGGAGTCCGTCCAGGTCAGGCTGCTGCCCAACTCCAGCCCGCGTACGAAGACGTTGGCAGCCTGGTACGACAGCTCAATGCCACGGGTAGCGATGGCGTCCACGTTCTGCACGTTGGTCACGTTGGGTGTGACGAGCACATTGGTCTGGGAGTACAACGCGTCTTTCGTGCGCTCAAAGAACGCTGTGAGGCGCAGCAGGCCATTGCCCATATCGCGCTCGGCGGTCAGCTCGGTGGTCCAGCTTTTTTCAGGCTTCAGGTTCGGGTCGTTGTTGATCAGCGTGCCGCTGCCACTGATGCCACCCTGGTACAGCTCGGACACGGTAGGCATGCGCACCGCACGGCCGGTAGAGGCCTTGAGCACCCACAGGTCATTGGCCTGGTAGGCCACCGCAGCCTTGGGCGACACATAGGTTTCGTTGCGCTCGGGGTGGCCCACGGTGGTGGTGGCGTTGCCGGTCTGGCCGTTGCTGGCGCTCCAGCGTTCGGCGCGTGCGCCGAGCACGGCCTTCCACTTCGGCGCGATCTTCCAGGTGTCTTGCGCCCACAGGCCCAGCAGTTGGGTGTCGCCGTTGAAGGCCTGGGTGCGGGCGCCTGCAGCGCCGTTGATCCAGTTCGTCGTGGCGTTCTCCACCGTTCGCAATTGGTAGCTGTCGCGCTGCAGGCCAAAGTCCACAATGTGCGCGCCCTGCACCCCATCGGGCCGCCAGGTGCCCTTGGCGGCCAGGGTGTTCCAGCCCGTGCCCTTGCTGTTGACGATGCGCCCTGCCCCGCCGTTCAGCGCCGCAGGCAGCGCGACGGTGGCAGCGCGCAGGGTGTCGGTCTGGTAGTCATACAGGCTGGCGGCCACCTCCCAGTCGAACGCGCCCTTGGTATTGCTCTTGACCGAGAGCCCGTGCATGAAGTGCGTGAGGTCTTCGTTGGAGACGTTGAAGTCCGTGGGCGCCAGCGCAAACGAGCGACCGTTGATGTTGACCGTGCCGCCGTACACCGCATTGCCATTGGCGTCGCGCAGGTAGCTGGTGGGGCGCCCCTCGGATTCGTTGTGCCACCAGCCCAGGGTGTAGGCCGCACGCACGGTGGGCGAAAAGTCGTAGGCGATCTTGGCCTTGATGTGGTCTTGCTGCGTGTGGTACTGCGTGGCCGTGCCCAGCAGGTACCAGGGCTGGTTGCTGCGGTTGAGCCCAGGCACCGCGCCCGTCACCGGCGTGCCCGCATTGCCCACGGTACCAGCGGACACGAGGCGCGTGGGGAAGGTGAGCGGCTGGCCTTCGCTGTCGGTCTTGTTGAAGTTGAGGAACCAGGACCAGTCGCCGTTCTTGTTGCCGACGGATGCGCTGACCTGCTTGCCAGCGTAGGTGGCGTTGGTGCCGTACAAATCGAACGGCTGATGCTGAACGCTGACCTGCCCGTGGGCCTCGAACTTTGTGGGCATGCGCGTGACGTAGTCCACCACCGCGCCCACCGAGTTGCCTGCGTAGGCGGCCGAAAACGGGCCGTAGAGCACGTCCACGCGCTCGATCTCCTCGGGCGTGACCAGCATCCAGCGCGGCGCGTTGGTGGGGCCGTTGCCCAGGTAGTTGCTGAGCAAAATGCCGTCGGCAAACACCATGGACCGCGCCGGGTTGCCCGTGCCCGAGGCGCGCGTGGACAACACGGCGTGGTTGTAGTCGCCGATGTAGCGCTTGCGCACCAGCAGGCTGGGCAGGTACTTGAGGGCGTCTTCGCTGTCGGTGGCGTTGATCGAATGCTCGATCTGCTCGCGCGTCACGCCCTCGATGGTGGTGGGAATCTGCGTGGGCAGCGAGGTGGGCTGGCCGCCGCTGATGGTGACAACGCCCAGTTCCTTGACGGGGGCATTGCTGTTGCCGGCGCTGTCGACGGTCTGGGCCAACGCGGAAACACCCACGCAGAGTGCGAGGGGAAAGGCACTGGCCACGGCCAGCGCCATGCGACTTTTGCGCATGGGAACTCCTGAATTTCAAGCCAAATAGGCCGCTAGCGCTTATCTATCAAGCGCGAACAGCTATTAAAAATATAGCGATTTCAGGAGAAGACCGGGGGCCCACGCGGCGGCAGCGGCGCGGCGGTGCGCGCAGCAATGTGCGCGGCAGGAATGGGGCGCAGGGCATGCGCCAGGGGGTGGACCACAGGCAGCTGGGCTTGCGACACGGGAGGCGGAGCGCCGACGTGCGCGCACAGGGGGCAGTCCAGCGTGTGGCTGGACATCTCCTTGGCACCGTCATCGGTCTTGACCAGCAGCTTCATGGCGCCCGAGCCCGAACAGATCAGTTCCATCGCCTGCGGATTGACCAGCGGCGACGCTACCGCCACGCCGATCGACAACACAAACCACGCCAGCACAAGGCGGGCGAGCCAGCGAAGGCTGCGAATGGTTTGCAGGGAGGGCATGGGTGCGAATTGTAGGGGGCCTGGGTGCGCCCCCCTTGACCGGGGTCATCTGCGCGACGGACTGCGCCCCCGCCCCCACCTAGGATGCGTGCTGCATTCACCACCACAACGGAGACGCCACCATGCTCACACTCTGCGGCTTTTCGGCCAGCAACTACTACAACAAGATCAAACTCGCCTTGCTCGAAAAGGGCCTGCCCTTCACCGAAGAACTGGCCTGGGTGGGCGAGACCGACCGCAGCGCCAGCCCGCTGGGCAAGGTGCCCTACCTGCGCACGCCCGAGGGGCCGCTGTGCGAATCGGCCGTGATGGCGGACTACATCGAGGCAGCCCACCCACAGCCAGCGCTGATCCCCGCCAACCCCTACCAGGCCGCCAAGGTGCGCGAGCTGATCACCTTTCTGGAGTTGCATCTGGAGCTGGTGGCACGCAACCTGTATCCCCAGGCGTTTTTTGGCGGAACCGTGAGCGACACCGCCAAGGAAAAGGTGGGAGCGCAGCTTGAGAAAAACATTGCCGCCTTCGGTCAGCTTGCGAAGTTCAGCCCCTACGTGGGCGGCGACGCCTTCACCCTGGCCGACTGCGCCGCCATCGTGCACCTGCCGCTGGTCAGCTCGGCCACCAAGATCATCTATGGCCGCGACTACCTGGCCGATCTGCCTGTGCGCGAGTACCTCACGCGCATGGCAGAGCGCCCCCACGTGCAGCGCGTGAACGCCGATCGCAAGACCAACACCGCTGAAATGCTGGCGCGGCCGCCCAAGCGCTAAGACCCTGTTCTAAACCCGCCCCCAGGCGCTGGGTCTTCATCCCTTGACCTTGGTCAACCGAGGTCATCGCGCACAAGCGCACCATGCAGGTATCCGATCACCCTTGAGGAGACACCGCATGGACAAGACCCAGGCCGCCCCATTCCGCCAACAATTGCTGGCCCAGCAATCCGAGCTGCTGGCCCAGTTGGCCGCGCAGCGCGGGGGCGTCATCGGCCGCGCCGAGGCCGCTGCCGACCACTTTGGTCAGCCCGAGGACCCGCGTGCCCAACTCGCCACCGAGCGTGAACTGGAGTTTGCGCTGGACGAGCGCGAAACAACCCACCTGGCCGCCGTGGAAGCCGCTTTGGCCCGCATTGAAGCGGGTACGTACGGCGAATGCACAGACTGTGGCACCCACATCACCGCCGCACGCCTGCACGCCACGCCCGAGGCCGCACGCTGCGTGCATTGCCAGGAAAAGGCCGAGCAACACCGCCGTGCTGCGTAAGTTCGCTCACGCATTCAGGCCCCTTTTCCCTTCTTTCCCCGTTTTTTTCGTCACTTCAAGAAAGCCGATTCATGAGCACTTTTCACGCAGTAGTCTGGATGGACCAGTCCGAAGCCCACGTGGTGATGTTCGACCGCGAGCATGCCGAGGCCCAGCGCATCAAGTCCCGCAGCCACCACAAGCACCAGGGCAAAGCCGACGACCTCACCGCTTTCTTTGCTGACGTCGCCCAGGCCTTGGCCGACACGCGTGAAGTGCTGCTGGCTGGCCCGGGCCTGGTACGCAACCAGTTCCGCGACTGGGCGGCCAAGCACCATGCTGCGGTGGCCGATGTGGTGGTGGACTCTGTGGCTGCAGACCACCCGACCGACGCCCAACTGGTGGCCATGGCGCGCCAGTATTTCAAGAAATTTGACAACATGGCCGCCGACCCGTCTGTCGCCTGACAGGCCTCCAGGCCGCGCCCGCAGCGCAGCCTTGGCTGCTATCCTTTGCGGGATGCGCAGCCTCTTTCACCTCGCCTTTCACGTCACCGACCTGGATGCCGCGCGCCGCTTTTATGGCGGCGTGCTCGGTTGCCAGGAAGGCCGAAGCACCGATACCTGGGTGGACTTCGATTTTTTCGGCCACCAGATCTCGTTGCACTTGGGCACCCCGTTTGCCAGTGCCCGCACCGGCCATGTGGGCGACCACCTGGTACCCATGCCGCACTTTGGCGCCATCATGGAATTGCCCGACTGGCATGCGCTGGCCGCACGGCTGAAGGCCGCCGGCACCACCTTCGTGCTGGATCCGCAGGTGCGCTTTGAGGGCCAGCCCGGCGAACAGTGGACAATGTTCTTCCACGACCCCAGCGGCAATCCGATCGAGATCAAGGGCTTTCGCTCACTGGACGCGGTGTACGCATCGTGAGCTACACCTTCGCGTCCGCCACCATCCTGCTCCTGCTGATCACCGATCCGCTGGGCAACATCCCCATCTTTGCCAACGCCCTGCGCGGCGTGGCGCCCGAGCGCCGGGCGCGGGTGATCCTGCGGGAGGTGCTGATTGCGTTTGCGCTGCTGCTGGTGTTTCTGTTTTTCGGGGCGCAGTTTCTGCAGGTGATGAACCTGAGCGATTTGTCGTTGCAGATTGCGGGTGCGGTGGTGCTGTTTCTGATCGCGCTGCGCATGATTTTTCCGTCGGCTGACGGCCCACAGGCGGAGCTGCCGGGTGAACCCTTGATCGTGCCGCTGGCCATCCCTGCCTTGGCGGGCCCCTCAGCGCTGGCCACCGTCATGCTGCTGGTAGCCCAGGCGCCGGAACGCCGCTGGGAATGGGTGGGCGCGCTGTGCGTCACCATGGCCGTGTGCGCCGTGGTGTTGCTGATGGCAGAACGCATCCAGCGCCTGGTGGGCGAACGTGTGGTGATGGCGTTTGAACGCCTGATGGGCCTGATCCTGGTCGCCATCTCGGTAGAGATGCTGATCCGGGGAATCAAGCAGCTCGCACAGCAGCTGTAGCCGCCCCGCGCACGCAAAAATGATGGAGGGCGGGCCAAGGCCGCCCCCGGAGCACTGGCATGCGCCCGCAACTGCAGAGCGCAACCGGTGTGCGGTCTTAACGGCGTTGCAGCAGCGGGATCGAGCCCAGTGCGAACACCGAGTTGGGCACGCCCACCCGCGCCATCAAGGGGCGCGGCTTGGCGCTCAGCTTGGGGCGGGGGGCAGCAGGGGCCATCTCCTCGGCCACCACCCCCTTGGCATGCTGCTGCGCCACAAGGTCTTGCAAAGTCACCGACTGCAAGTACTCCATCACCCGTGCGTTGAAGGTGGACCAGAGTTCGCCCGTCATCGACTTCACTTGCGCAGCCTGGCCGGCACCCAGGCTCTGCAGATCGTCGGTCTTGAGGTTCTCGACGGCCAGGATGATCTCGGCCACTGAGATCTGGTCTGTGTTTCGAGCAAGGGTGTAACCGCCACCCGGGCCGCGTGTGCTGTCCACGAGCCCGGCACGGCGCAAGGCGCTGAACAGCTGCTCCAGGTACGACAGCGAGGTACCCTGCCGGGCGCTGATCGTCGAAAGCGCTACCGGCCGCATCTTCTGGCGCAGCGCCAGGTCGGTCATTGCCGATACCGCAAGTTGTCCTCGGGTGGTAATCCGCATCGTTGCTACTCCTTGTGAACGTTGACAGTTCCAGACCGCAACACCAATGGCTGCGGAAAGGGGCCAAGCGTTCAATGTAGGCGGTTTAATACTTCGCGTATATTCGTTTTATCAACGTTGATTGATCGTTTTTTACGAAGCATTTATCACCATGAACTTCAAGCATCTGCGGTATTTCTGGACGGTTGCAAAGGCCGGAGGGGTGATGCGGGCAGGCGAGCAGCTGCACACCACGCCCCAGACGCTTTCTGGGCAGATCAAACAGCTGGAGGAATGGCTAGGCCACGACCTCTTTCGCAAGCGGGGGCGTGGGCTGGAGCTCACCAGCGAGGGTCGTGTCGCCCTGGGTTACGCGGAGCAGATTTTTACGCTGGGGGACGAGCTGGAAAAATCGATCCGCCTCTCCCGCGGCCACGCCAAACCGCTGGAATTTCGCGCGGGGGTTGCAGACTCGATCGCGAAGTCCGTGGCCTATCACCTTCTGGAACCCGCCTTGGGCATGCCTGAACAGGTGCACATGACCTGCCAGGAAGGAAAATTTCCAGAACTCATCGCCCAACTGAGCCTGCACAAACTCGATCTGGTGCTGGCCGATGAACCCGTTTCCAAAAAAATCGGCGTCAAGGCGTTCAACCACCCGCTAGGAACCAGTGGGATGAGTTTTTTTTGCGCTCCTGGCCTGAAGACGCAGCTACAGGGGTCCTTTCCCCAATGCCTCCAGGGCGCCCCCATGCTCATCCAAGGCCCCATGTCTTCCGTGCGCCAACAGCTCGATCACTGGTTTAACAAATACCAATTGCAGCCACGGCTCGTGGGTGAGTTCGACGACAGTGCGTTGATGAATGCTTTCGGCCGCGAAGGCCGTGGCGTTTTCACGTCCCCGACCGTTCTGGATGAGGAAACCACCGCACAGTTTGGTGTCGAAGTGATCGGCCGCACGACGGAACTGGTCGAGGAGTTTTTTGCGATTTCTGTGGAGCGACGCATCACGCACCCCTGCGTGGCAGCAATCACCAAGGCTGCCAAGGCAGATCTGTTCGGGAAATGAGTTTGCCGGGTGCCACCCCGCGCAGGACTCCACGATCGAAGACCTCCAGGCGGGCTCAGGATCGCCGAGGGGTCAGGTTAAGGCAGCTTTTTGCAGCCTCTCAACAAAACTCGGCCTCAGTCAGCCAACTCATGGAGCTGCTGTGATCAGCCCTGCGGCAAACACCAAGGCTCCCCCGATAGCCCAGGGCCAGGCCCTCGTTTGTGAAAACATGCCATGCCGGATGACGGCGACATGAAAGGCCATTTGCCGGGTTGGAAGAAATCACCTGGCAAGCCAGAGTGCCAATCCCGCACGGTCCGAGAGGCAGAAACAAAAACGCCCACTGTGTAGTGGGCGTTTTGTTCAGCAGAGGCCTGCCATGTTGGTTGCGCGAGAAGGATTTGAACCTCCGACCTTTGGGTTATGAGCCCAACGAGCTACCAGACTGCTCCATCGCGCGGTAAGAAATAAATTATACCCCATTATTCAGCTGCTGCCGAATTATTTTCGGTTTCAGCAGCACGGTCGACCAATTCGACCAGCGCCATGGGAGCGTTATCGCCCACACGGAAGCCCATCTTCAGAATACGGGTGTAGCCACCGGGACGCACCTTGAAACGAGGGCCCAGGTCATTGAAGAGCTTGGTCACGCTATCACGGTCGCGCAAGCGGTTGAATGCCAGACGGCGGTTTGCTACGGAGTCTTCCTTGGCCAGGGTGATCATGGGCTCGATCACGCGGCGCAGTTCCTTGGCCTTGGGAACGGTGGTCTTGATGACTTCGTGCTCGATGAGCGAATTCATCATGTTCTGCAGCATCGCGAGGCGGTGCGAGCTGGTACGGTTGAGTTTGCGGAGGCCGTGTCCGTGGCGCATGGTGCTTTCCTTTGAGTAATTAAATCAGGCAGCCGTATCAGGTACTGCCCGAGGCACTGTTCCCGGCGGGGAACCGAAAATTATAACTTAACGCTTGTCCAAGCCAGCTGGTGGCCAGTTTTCCAGTTTCATGCCCAGCGTGAGACCACGCGATGCGAGCACTTCCTTGATCTCGTTGAGCGACTTGCGGCCCAGGTTAGGGGTCTTGAGCAGCTCATTCTCGGTGCGCTGGATCAGGTCACCGATGTAGTAGATGTTCTCGGCCTTCAGGCAGTTGGCGGAACGCACGGTCAGTTCCAGCTCGTCCACAGGGCGCAGCAGGATCGGATCGAACGTGGCATTGCCGCGTGGGCCTGCAGGTGCGTCGAACGCAGCCAGCTCGCCACCTTCCAGCTGTGCAAACACAGCCAGCTGTTCCACCAGGATCTTGGCCGATGCACGCACTGCGTCTTCGGCAGTGATGGCACCATTGGTTTCGATCTCGACCACCAGCTTGTCCAGGTCGGTACGCTGCTCGACGCGAGCGCTTTCCACGGTGTAGCTCACGCGCTTGACGGGCGAGAACGAAGCATCCAGCACGATGCGGCCGATCGACTTGGTCGATTCGTCAGCATAACGGCGCAGGCTGCCAGGCACGTAGCCGCGGCCCTTCTCGACCTTGATCTGCATGTCCAGCTTGCCGCCTGCCGACAGGTTGGCAATCACGTGATCGGGGTTGACGATCTCGACGTCATGGGGCGTCTGGATGTCGCGCGCGGTGACCACGCCTTCGCCATCCTTGCGCAGGCTCAGCGTGACTTCGTCGCGGTTGTGCAGCTTGAACACCACGCCCTTGAGGTTCAAGAGGATGTTGACCACATCTTCCTGAACGCCATCGATGGACGAGTACTCGTGCAGAACGCCTGCAATGGTGACTTCCGTCGCTGCGTAACCCACCATGGACGAGAGCAGGACGCGCCGGATGGCGTTGCCCAGCGTGTGGCCGTACCCACGCTCGAACGGCTCCAGTGCGACCTTGGCACGATTGTGGCCAAGCTGCTCGACATTGATCGCCTTGGGTTTCAGCAAATTGGTTTGCATTCAGACTTCCTCTCAATACCCCCAGCTCGTTACACCGGTAAGGCTGGTGAAGCGCCTAAACCGCGATGCCTCGCGGTTCAGGGACGGTTTTCTCGAAATATGTACCGAGCGATTAGCGCGAATACAACTCAACGATCAGGGATTCGTTGATGTCGGCGCCAAACTCATCACGGTCAGGCACCTTCTTGAAGATGCCTTCAGCCTTGTCGGCATTCACTTCCACCCAGGCGGGCATACCCACTTGTGCGGCCAGTTGCAGGGCTTCCACAACGCGGTTTTGCTTCTTCGACTTTTCGCGCACAGCCACAACGTCACCCGTCTTCACGAGGTAGGAAGCAATGTTCACGGACTTGCCGTTCACGGTAATCGCCTTGTGCGACACCAGCTGACGGGCTTCAGCGCGGGTCGAACCGAAACCCATGCGGTACACGACGTTGTCGAGGCGGGATTCCAGCAGGAACAGCAGGTTGGCGCCGGTATTGCCCTTCTTGCCTTCAGCGGCTTCGAAGTAACGGCGGAATTGCTTTTCCAGCACGCCGTACATGCGCTTGACCTTCTGCTTTTCGCGCAGTTGCAGACCGTAGTCAGAGGTACGGGCACCCGAGGTGCGGCCGTGTTGACCAGGCTTGGAGTCGAACTTGGACTTGTCGGCGATCGAGCGACGGGCGCTCTTCAGGAACAGGTCCGTGCCTTCACGGCGGGAGAGTTTGGCCTTGGGGCCGAGGTAACGTGCCACTTGAGCTTCCTTTGTGTCATCTGCCGCAAACCATTGCGGGAGCCGCCTGAGGCGCTTGCGCGTTCACAGGCGGCGGTGGGCTTAGAGAGATTAGATACGACGACGCTTCTGAGGGCGGCAGCCGTTGTGCGGCACTGGCGTCACGTCAGAAATCGACGTGATGCGGATGCCCAGGGCACCCAGTGCGCGGACCGAAGATTCACGGCCAGGACCGGGACCCTTGATTTCAACGTCAAGGTTCTTGATACCTTGATCGATGGCAGCGCGGCCGGCCACTTCCGAAGCCACTTGGGCTGCGAATGGGGTGGACTTGCGCGAACCCTTGAAACCTTGTCCACCGGACGATGCCCACGACAAGGCATTGCCTTGGCGATCGGTGATCGTGATGATGGTGTTGTTGAACGAGGCGTGCACGTGTGCAATACCGTCCGAAACGTTCTTCCGGACCTTCTTGCGAACGCGCTGAGCTGCGTTATTGGCAGGAGACTTAGCCATGATGATCTTTCAATCTTTATTTCTTCAGTGCAGCTGCACCCTTGCGCGGACCCTTGCGAGTGCGAGCATTGGTACGGGTGCGCTGACCACGCATTGGCAGACCGCGGCGATGGCGGAAGCCACGATAGCAGCCGATGTCCATCAAACGCTTGATGTTCATCGTGGTTTCGCGGCGCAGGTCACCCTCAATGGTGAACTGCTCGATTTGCTCGCGAATTTTTTCCAGATCGCCGTCCGTCAGATCTTTGATCTTCTTGGAGTAAGCGATACCAGTTGCTTCGCAAATCTTGCGAGCGCGGGTGCGACCAATGCCAAAAATGGCGGTCAAACCGATTTCCGCGTGCTTGTGCGGCGGAATGTTAATGCCAGCGATACGTGCCATATGCGTCCTCTAATACTTTCCAATCAACCTTGGCGCTGCTTGTGACGCAGATCCGTGCAGATCACGCGCACCACACCCTTGCGGCGGATGATCTTGCAGTTGCGGCAGATTTTTTTGACCGAAGCCGAAACTCTCATTGCATTCTCCTAAAACTTTTCCATCCGTCCCGGCTGCTTCGCACGGAACACAATTTGTGCCCGCGAAAAATCGTGGGGCGCCAACTCAACCGATATTCAGTTCCTTGCAGGCAGTGTCGCAAGTGCAGCACTGCCTTCCTCATCATCAACCGCCTGCGTTGCCCTTGAAATTGGCTTTCTTGAGCAGCGACTCATACTGTTGCGACATCATGTAGTTCTGAACCTGGGCCATGAAGTCCATGGTCACCACCACAATGATCAACAGCGAGGTTCCACCAAAATAGAACGGAACGTTGTACTTCAAGATCAGGAACTCTGGCAGCAAGCACACGAAGGTGATGTACACAGCGCCTGCCAATGTCAGGCGCACCAGGATCTTGTCGATATAACGGGCCGTCTGTTCACCTGGGCGAATGCCTGGAATGAACGCACCGCTCTTCTTCAGGTTGTCTGCAGTTTCACGGCTGTTGAATACCAGAGCCGTGTAGAAAAAGCAGAAGAAGATGATGGCTGCAGCATAGAACATCACGTAGATAGGCTGACCAGGAGTCAACGCACCCGAGATATCCTTCAACCAGCGCATCGATTCACCTGCACTGAACCAGTTCACCACCGTTGCCGGCAGCAGAATGATCGACGAGGCAAAGATCGGAGGAATCACGCCTGCCATGTTCAGCTTCAGGGGCAGGTGAGACGATTGACCACCATAAACCTTGTTGCCTACTTGCCGACGAGCGTAATTCACCAGTATCTTGCGCTGACCCCGCTCGACAAACACCACGAAGTAAGTCACCAGACCAACGACGAGGACGATGAAGATAGCGGCCAGAATGCTCATGGCACCCGTACGAACCAACTCCAGAAGGCCACCGATCGAACTAGGCAAACCAGCGGCAATGCCCGCAAAGATCAGGATCGAGATCCCGTTCCCCAAGCCACGCTCTGTGATCTGCTCACCCAGCCACATCAGGAACATCGTGCCAGCCGTCAAGCTGACCACAGCGGTCATGCGGAACCCGAAACCGGGGCTCAGGACCAAACCAGCAGAGCTTTCCAGCGCTACGGCAATTCCCAGCGACTGGAACAGGGCCAAGCCCAACGTGCCATAGCGGGTGTACTGAGTGATCTTCCTGCGACCGGCTTCGCCTTCCTTTTTCAACTGCTCGAATGTGGGAACCACATAGGTCATCAGCTGCATGATGATCGACGCCGAAATGTACGGCATGATCCCCAGAGCGAAAACCGTGAAGCGCGACAGCGCACCACCGGAGAACATGTTGAACAGATTCAGGATGCCGCCTTGCTGGCCACTGAAGAGCTGCTGGAGTTGGGCTGGATCGATGCCTGGCACAGGGATATGAGCCCCAATGCGGTACACGACCAGCGCAAGCAACAGAAAAACCAGACGACGACGGAGGTCGCCGAATTTCCCGGTCTTTGCAATTTGAGCCGCGCTAGTAGCCACAGATGCCTTCCTTCAGAGCCACACTCAGGCGACGCTGCCGCCAGCAGCTTCAATCGCTGCTTTGGCACCAGCCGTAGCACCCACGCCATTGAGCTTGACAGCCTTGGTCAGGGAACCGCTCTTGATGACCTTCACCACCTTGGCCAATTCGCCAACCAGGCCTGCTTGCTTCAGAGCGAGGACATCCACTTCGGCCAGGCCGAGTTGATCCAATGCCGTCAGCGTCACTTCTGCGTTGAACTTGAGCAAGTGCGACTTGAAACCACGCTTGGGCAAGCGGCGTTGCAAAGGCATTTGACCGCCTTCAAAACCAACCTTGTGGTAGCCACCGGCACGAGACTTCTGACCCTTGTGACCACGGCCAGCGGTCTTGCCCAGGCCGGAGCCGATACCACGGCCTACGCGGCGCTTGGCATGCTTGGCGCCGTCTGCGGGCTTGATGCTATTGAGTTCCATGATCTATCTCTCAGAGGACTTTGACCAGATAGCTGATCTTGTTAATCATGCCGCGCACTTCGGGCGAATCCTGCAGTTCGCTCACGCTGTTGAGCTTGCGCAGACCCAGGCCACGAACGGTGGCGCGGTGCGATTCCTTGGTGCCAATCGGGCTGCGCACCAGTTGAATCTTGACGGTTTGTTGCGTTGTCATTTTCAAGCTCCGGTTCAGGCGAAGATGTCTTCGACTGTCTTGCCGCGCTTGGCCGCCACATTCGACGGGGTGGTCGAATTGACGAGCGCGTCAAACGTTGCACGGACCATGTTGTAGGGATTGGACGAACCATGGCTCTTGGCCACGATGTCAGTCACACCCAACACTTCAAAAACTGCACGCATAGGGCCGCCAGCGATGATGCCGGTACCCTTTGGAGCAGGTGCCATCATCACAACAGCAGCGCCATGGTGGCCGGTCACATTGTGGTGGATGGTGCCGTTCTTCAACGAGACCTTGACCATGTTGCGACGAGCTTCTTCCATAGCCTTTTGCACGGCAGCTGGCACCTCTTTTGACTTGCCCTTGCCCATGCCCACGCGGCCATCACCGTCGCCAACCACCGTCAGTGCGGCGAAACCGAGAATACGGCCACCCTTCACGACTTTGGTCACGCGGTTGACCGCGATCATTTTTTCGCGCAGACCGTCGTCTTGACCTTCGTTCTGCACTTTGGGTTGAAATTTAGCCATTTTGTATTCCGCTCCGCTTAGAACTGCAGGCCAGCTTCACGGGCTGCGTCGGCCAAAGCCTTGACGCGACCGTGGTAGGCAAAGCCTGCGCGATCAAATGCAACCTTCTCGACACCTGCAGCCTTCGCTTTTTCAGCGATACGCTTGCCGATGATCTGGGCTGCTGCGGCATTGCCACCCTTGCCCGAACCGCCGAGCGACTTGCGCACGTCGGCTTCCGCCGTGGATGCACTTGCCAGCACCTTGCTGCCGTCGCCGGAGATCACACTGGCGTAGATATGGAGGTTCGTACGGTTCACCGTGAGACGTGCCACGCCTTGCTGTGCAATGCGGATGCGGGTCTGGCGCGAACGACGAAGACGCTGCTCTTTCTTGGTCAACATGTTGCAGCTCCTTATTTCTTCTTGGTCTCTTTGATCGTGATCTTTTCGTCCGCGTAGCGGATACCCTTGCCCTTGTAGGGCTCAGGTGGACGAACAGCACGAATCTCAGCAGCGATCTGACCGACACGCTGACGATCAGCACCCTTGATCACCACTTCCGTGGGCGTCGGGGTGGCAACCGTGATGCCTGCGGGCATTTCGATATTGACCGGATGCGAATAGCCAACAGCCAGATTCAGCTTAGAGCCTGAGGCAGCGGCTTTGTAGCCCACGCCTACCAGGCTCAGCTTCTTTTCAAAGCCTTTGCTGACACCGACCACCATGTTGTTGACCAACTGGCGAATCGTGCCGCTCATGGCATTGGCTTCGCGGGATTCGTTAGCAGGCTCAAAGCTGAGCTTGCCGTCATTGCTGGACACTTTCACCAGCGCGTTTTGCGCCAGCGACAGAGCGCCACCAGTACCCTTGACAGAGATCTGGTCATCTTTCACGGACACATCCACGCCTGCGGGGATGGTCACGGGCATTTTTCCTACTCGGGACATTTCAGTTTCTCCTCAATGCCGCGGGTTAGGCCACGTAGCAGAGCACTTCGCCACCGACACCGGTAGCACGCGCCTTGCGATCAGTCATCACGCCCTTGGGCGTCGTGACAATTGCCACACCCAGACCGTTCATGACTTGTGGAATGGAATCACGGCCTTTGTAGACACGCAGGCCAGGGCGACTGACACGCTCAATGCGCTCAATCACGGGGCGACCTGCGTAGTACTTCAGGGCAATTTCGAGTTCCGACTTGCCGGCTTCGGTTTTCACCTGGAAGCCGTCGATATAACCTTCGTCCTTCAGCACCTGGGCGATGGCAATCTTCACTTTGGAAGAAGGCACCAGAACCGTGGCCTTGGCGACCATCTGTGCATTACGGATGCGGGTCAGCAAGTCAGCGATGGGATCACTCATGCTCATGTTTAATCTCTCCTGCCTGCTTACCAGCTGGCTTTGGTGACACCGGGGATGTCGCCTGCAAAAGCCAGTTCGCGGATCTTGGCGCGAGCCAGACCGAATTGACGGAAGGTGCCACGTGGACGACCGGTGATTTCACAACGGTTGCGCTGACGCGTCGGGTTGGCGTTGCGAGGGAGCTTTTGCAGGCCCAGGCGGGCTGCATCGCGCTCTTCATCGCTGCGCTTGGCATCGCCAGCGATTGCCTTCAGCTCCGCATACTTGGTTGCGTACTTGGCTGCCAGTTTTTCGCGCTTCAGTTCGCGCTGGATCAAAGCTACTTTAGCCATGCTTCGCCTCAGTTCTTGAACGGGAAACGGAAACCAGCGAGAAGCGCCTTGGCTTCTTCGTCGGACTTGGCCGTCGTGGTGATGCTGATATTGAGGCCGCGCAAGGCATCGACCTTGTCGTACTCAATCTCAGGGAAGATGATCTGTTCTTTGACGCCGATGTTGTAGTTGCCACGACCGTCGAACGCGCGACCAGAGATACCACGGAAGTCACGAACGCGAGGCAGAGCCACGGTCACGAAACGGTCCAGGAACTCATACATCTGCACGCCACGCAGCGTGACCATGCAACCAATGGCTTGGCCTTCGCGGATCTTGAAACCAGCGATAGCTTTCTTGGCCTTGGTCACCACAGGCTTTTGACCAGCAATCTTGGTCAGGTCAGCCACAGCGTTGTCCATCACCTTCTTGTCCGAGACTGCCTCGCTCACGCCCATGTTCAGCGTGATCTTGGTCAGACGGGGAACCTGCATCGGCGAGGTGTAGCCGAACTGTTTGGCCAGTTCGGGAGCGATCTTGTCGCGGTAAATTTCTTGGAGTCGTGCCATGTTTACCCCTTAGGCCGCCTTGATTTCAGCACCGCTGGACTTGAACACGCGAATGCGCGAACCGTCAGCCTGCACCTTGATGCCCACGCGATCAGCCTTGCCCGTAGCGGCATTGAAGATGGCCACGTTGGACTGATGAATTGGCATGGACTTTTCAACGATGCCGCCCGTCGTACCCTTCATGGGGTTTGGCTTGGCGTGCTTCTTGACCAGGTTGATGCCATCGATGACCACGTAGGAGTCATCCTTGCGCAGCGACACCGTGCCGCGCTTGCCCTTGTCACGGCCGGTCAGCACGATGACTTCGTCGCCCTTGCGAATCTTGTTCATGGCGCGTCCTTAGAGAACTTCAGGAGCCAGAGACACGATCTTCATGAACTTCTCGGTACGCAGTTCACGCGTCACGGGTCCAAAGATACGGGTGCCGATAGGCTCCAACTTTGCATTCAGCAACACTGCGGCGTTGCCATCGAATTTGACGAGCGAACCATCGCCGCGACGAATACCCTTCGCCGTGCGAACCACCACTGCACTGTAAACCTCGCCTTTTTTGACGCGGCCACGTGGAGCGGCTTCTTTGATGCTCACCTTGATGATGTCGCCAACGCTTGCATAGCGACGCTTCGAGCCACCCAGCACCTTGATGCAAAGGACGGACTTGGCGCCGGTATTGTCGGCAACCTCTAACCGAGATTCTGTCTGGATCATTTCAATATTCCCAACTTGCACCAGAAGACAACAGCCCCAGAGAACTTCTCAAGGGCTGCAAATCAGCCAGTCAGTCTTGGGCCCGTCGTCCGCACCGCAAACCATTTGCAGCACTTCCCGCTGGGCAGAAACTTCACGTAGGAAACGCGAAGCCCTCGATTATTGCAAAAGACTTTTACGAAGTCAAGCGCCCCATCAGGCCGGAACCTGCAAATACTGTTGCGCCAGCTCCAAAAAGGCATCCAGGTGGGGGTCGGCACCCAGCTCCGCACGCAGGATGTCAGCGACCGCTGGGGCTAGCTCGATGGCCTTGCGGGCATCGAGGAACAATAACCGGGAGCGGCGGGCCAACACATCCTCTACCGTGCAGGCGTATTCGTAGCGGGCGGCAAAGCGCACCATGGCTTCTGTCAGCCCCCCACCAAGATCGGTGTGCGCACCGGCAATGTCCCGGACAACCGCCGCCTCGCTCCCGTAGGAGTGCAGCCCCTGGGCATCACTGATGCGATGTTGAACAGCCCCTTCAGGGGTTCCCACCAAGGGCAAACGATTGGTCACACCCGACGGTTTTTCCGGCAGCAGGCCCGTGGTGAAGCATTTTTGCAACACATCTTCGGCCATGGCGCGGTAGGTGGTCCATTTGCCTCCCGTCACGGTGATCAGGCCACTGCGACTGGCGAGCACCGTGTGCTCGCGGCTGATTTTCTTGGTGTTGTCACCATCGTCGTCCTGAGGCTTCACCAGCGGGCGCAGGCCCACCCAGATACTCCGGATGTCTTCCACCTTGGGCGCACGGGTGAGGTAGCGCGCCGATTCGTCCAGGATGAACCGGACCTCTTCCCGGAAAGGCTGCGGCTCACGCACGATGTCCTGGCGCGGACTGTCGGTGGTCCCGAGAATGAGCTTTCCCAGCCACGGCACGGCAAAAAGGACCCGGCCATCGGCCGTCTTGGGAACCATCAGGGCATGGTCGGACGGAAGAAACTCCCGATCCACCACGATATGCACCCCCTGGCTGGGCGCCACAATGGGCTTGACGGGGCGGCCTATGGCCTCTCCGTCCATCTGGCGCAGGGCATCCACCCATACGCCGGTGGCATTCACAACCGTACGCGCGCGCACGGTGAACTGCTGGCCACTGTCTGCGTCTTCACACACAAAGCCTGCAACCTTGCCAGCTTCGTGAATCAACGACCGCGCAGGGCAGTAGTTGACCACCAGGGCGCCCAGGCTGGCGGCCGTGCGCGCCAAGGCCAAAGCCAGACGGGCGTCATCAAACTGTCCGTCCCAGTACTTAACGCCACCCTTGAGGCCTTCGGGGCGGGCCGTGGGCAGACACTCCAATGTGCGTGCGCGCCCCATGAATTCGGTGGCGCCCAAGCCCGCTTTCCCTGCCAAAGCGTCGTACATCTTGAGGCCGATACCGTAAAACGGCGTCTCCCAAAAGTGGTATGACGGCATCACAAACGGCAGGGGTTGCGCCAAGTGGGGCGCGTTGTGAAGCAAGGTGGTGCGCTCATGCAACGCCTCGCGCACCAGTGCGATGTTGCCTTGCGCCAGGTAACGAACACCGCCGTGTACCAATTTGGTCGCCCGGGACGAGGTTCCCTTGGCGAAGTCATGCGAGTCCACCAAGACCACGCTGAACCCTCGGGCCGCCGCATCCAGCGCCACCCCCAGGCCTGTAGCCCCACCGCCAATCACCGCCAGGTCATAGTGGTGAGGCTGGGCCAAACGCGCCAAGAGGTCGGCACGCCGTGTGGGAAGGGGAGCGGAGGCAGTAGTCATGGGGTGATTGTCCATGGGCGAAACAAAAAATAAGGGTTTACCCTTGAATTTTTGTCACTTCGGGGGAAGATCCGGCCCCAGGCCTCCAAAGGCACTGGGGACGGTCTTGAATGAAAAGGCAGCCAGAGACCTTGTGAGCCACGGCTGCCTGAAGCATCGTCACAGTAAGCAGGACGGCGGGTTAGACAGGCTTACCGCGCCTTGCCATCCTTCCAGGCCTGCAACAAGGTGCCGTACGCAATCGTCTGGCCCTTTGGCTTCTCATTGGCCAACTTGGCCCACGGCGCTTGCTTGTCGCTCAGCCACTTGGCGGTGTCGCTCTTGGGGTTGAGCTTGGGAGCGCAATGGGCCATCCCAGCGCGTTCCAGACGGGCCATCACTTGGTCCATCTCGTCGGCCAGCGTGTCCATGGCGCCTTGGGGCGTCTTTTCACCCGTCACGGCCTGGGCTACGTTCTTCCACCAGAGCTGGGCCAGCTTGGGGTAGTCGGGCACATTGGTGCCAGTGGGCGACCACGCCACACGGGCAGGGCTGCGGTAGAACTCCACCAGACCACCCAGCTTGGGCGCCATGTCGGTCATGGCCTTGGACTGGATGTCGGATTCGCGGATCGGGGTCAGTCCGACCATGGTCTTCTTCAGCGACGTGGTCTTGGCCGTCACGAACTGTGCGTAGAGCCAGGCGGCAGCCGTCTTGTTGGCGTCGTGGTCCTTGAAGAAGGTCCAGCTGCCCACGTCCTGGTAGCCGTTTTGCATGCCTTGCTTCCAGTACGGGCCGTTCGGGCCGGGCGCCATGCGCCACTTGGGCGTGCCGTCGGCATTCACCACGGGCAGACCGGGCTTGGTCATGTCGGCCGTGAAGGCGGTGTACCAGAAGATCTGCTGCGCGATCTGGCCCTGGGCGGGCACGGGGCCGGCCTCGCCAAAGGTCATGCCCGTGGCTTCCTTGGGCGCGTATTTCTTCATCCAGTCCACGTACTTGGTGAGGGCGTAGACGGCTGCGGGCGAGTTGGTCGCACCGCCACGGGCCACGCTGGCGCCCACGGGCGTGCACTTGTCGTCGGCCACGCGGATGCCCCATTCGTCGATCGGCAGGCCATTGGGCGCACCGATGTCGGCCGTACCCGCCATGGACAGCCAGGCATCGGTGAAGCGCCAGCCCAGCGACGGGTCCTTCTTGCCGTAGTCCATGTGACCATAGATCGGCTTGCCATCGATCTGCTTCACATCGTTGGTGAAGAACTCGGCGATGTCTTCGTAAGCCGACCAGTTCAGCGGAACGCCCAGGTCATAGCCGTACTTGGCCTTGAACTTGTCCTTGATGTCCTTGCGGTCGAACAAATCGGCACGGAACCAGTACAGGTTGGCAAACTGCTGGTCAGGCAGCTGGTACATCTTTCCATCGGGGCCGGTCGTGAACTTTGTACCGATGTAGTCCTTGAGGTCGATGCCGGGGTTGGTCCATTCCTTGCCCGCAGCGCCCATGTAGTCGGTCAGGTTCAGGATCTTGCCGTAGCGGTAGTGCGTGCCGATCAGGTCCGAGTCCGAGATCCAGCCGTCATAGATGGACTTGCCCGACTGCATGGAGGTCTGCAGCTTCTCGACCACGTCGCCTTCCTGGATCAGGTCGTGCTTGACCTTGATGCCGGTGATTTCCTCGAACGCCTTGGCCAGCGTCTTGGATTCGTATTCGTGCGTGGTGATGGTTTCGGACACCACCGAAATTTCCTTCACGCCCTTGGCCTGGAGTTTTTTGGCTGCGTCGATGAACCACTTCATCTCGGCCATCTGCTGGTCTTTATTCAGCGTGGATGGCTGGAATTCGCTGTCGATCCACTTCTTGGCCTCGGCCTCGCCGGCCCAGGCAGCCTGCCCCATCGCCAGAGCCGCGGCGGCGAAAGCGATCGCCTTGAACTGCATCTTCATTGCTGTCTCCTCTCAGATTGAGACCCCCATTGGTAGACCGGCACCAACCCGGGGGGGAACCAGGCCAGGCCTTCGACACTACAAAAACAATAGCTACAAATGCTTACCCATCAAGCGCAAACGGCCATTTTTTCCTTAACCCTTGCGCATGATCAGCGCCAGCAGCGCCATCGACACCACAAAGCTGATCCAGATCGACGGGTCGCCCTGCAGGCTGAACCACTGGGCCAGCTTGCCGCTGATGCCCACAAAGATCAGGTTCACGTAGGCGGCCGACAGCAGCCCGATAAAAAGCCGGTCGCCGCGCGTGGTCTCCAGGGGCAGGAAACCCTTGCGCATGGTTGTGGGCGACTTGAGCTCCCACACCGTCATGCCCACCAGCATCAGCACGATGCACGTAAAGAACACTGCCACCGGCAGCGTCCAGGCCATCCAGTCAAACATGTCGCTGCCTCCTCAAACCCGGCCCATCGCGAAACCCTTCGCGATGTAGTGCCGCACAAACCAGATCACGATGGCACCCGGCACGATGGTCAGCACCCCCGCCGCCGCCAGCGTCGCCCAGTCCATGCCCGAGGCACTCACGGTGCGCGTCATGGTGGCCACGATGGGCTTGGCGTTCACGCTGGTCAGCGTGCGGGCCAGCAGCAGCTCCACCCAGCTGAACATGAAGCAGAAGAACGCCGCCACGCCTACACCAGCCTTGATCAGCGGCAGGAAGATGGTCATGAAAAAGCGCGGGAAGCTGTAGCCATCGATGTAGGCCGTCTCGTCAATCTCGCGCGGGATGCCACTCATGAAGCCTTCCAGAATCCACACCGCCAGCGGCACGTTGAACAACAGGTGGGCCAGCGCCACGGCAATGTGCGTGTCCATCAGCCCCACGGTGGTGTAGAGCTGGAAGAACGGCAGCAAGAACACGGCCGGGGGTGTCATGCGGTTGGTCAGCAGCCAGAAGAACACATGCTTGTCGCCCATGAACTGGTAGCGGCTGAACGCATAGGCTGCGGGCAGCGCCACGGTGAGCGAAATCACCGTGTTGATCGCCACATAGATCAGGCTGTTGATGTAGCCCGAGTACCAGGACGCATCGGTGAAGATGGTCTTGTAGTTGGCCCAGGTGAAGTTCTGCGGGAAGAACGAGAAGCTCGACAGGATCTCCTCGTTCGTCTTGAAGCTCATGTTGACCATCCAGTAGATGGGCAACAGCGCGAACAGCAGGTACGCAATCAGGAACAGCGTGCGCTTCTGGAAACGTTTTTCATTCATGGCCGGCTCCTTCGTCGCTGACGGTGCCCACGCGCTGCATCCAGTTGTAGAGGATGAAACACAGCAGCAGGATGATGAAGAAATAGATCAGCGAGAAGGCGGCCGCAGGGCCCAGGTCGAACTGGCCGACCGCCTTGGTCGTGAGGTACTGGCTGAGGAACGTGGTCGCATTGCCCGGCCCGCCCCCCGTGAGCACGAAGGGCTCGGTGTAGATCATGAAACTGTCCATGAAGCGCAGCAGCACCGCAATCATCAGCACGCCGCGCATCTTGGGCAGCTGGATGTAGCGGAACACCGCGAACTTGCTCGCACCGTCGATGCGGGCTGCCTGGTAATACGCGTCGGGGATGGAACGCAACCCGGCAAAGGCCAGCAGCGCGACCAGCGGCGTCCAGTGCCACACATCCATCAGCAGCACCGTGAGCCACGCCTGCGTGGCGTTGCCGGTGTAGCTGTATTCAATGCCCATCTCCTGCAACATCCGGCCCATCAGGCCAATATCGGCACGGCCATAGATCTGCCAGATGGTGCCCACCACGTTCCAGGGAATCAACAGCGACAGCGCCACCACCACCAGCACGGCGGACGACTTCCAGCCCTGCGCGGGCATGGACAGCGCCAGCAGGATGCCCAGCGGAATCTCCACCGCCAACACAGCCAGCGAGAAGGTGATCTGCCGCCACAAGGCCGCGTGCAGCTCCTCATCGCGCATCACGGCGGCAAACCATTCGGTGCCCACAAACACGCGGCGCTCGGGCGAGATGATGTCCTGCACCGAGTAGTTCACCACCGTCATCAATGGAAGAATGGCCGAGAAGGCCACGCAGATGATGACCGGCAGGATCAGGAACCAGGCCTTCTGGTTCACGGGCTTGGTCGTCGTGCTCATGCCAAAAGCTCCTCATTCTGGTAGTAGCAGGTGTGCTCACCCAGCACCTGCAGCCACACCGTGTCGCCCGCCGAGGGCAGTCGCGTCTCGGGGCTGAAGCGGGCCTTGAGCGTGTGCTCGCCCACCTTCGCGGTCAACATCAGGTAGGTGCCGATGTCCTGCACTTGCGCCACCGTGCAGGCAATGGCGCCGGGTTGCTCTGCTGATGCCAGCGCCAAGTATTCGGGCCGAATACCCACCTGCACCGTGCCCGTCGGCAAAGCACGTCCCACAGGGGCGTGCAGGCGGTGGCCGACGATGCTGAGCTGGCCTGCGTCCACCTGCGCGGGCAAAAAGTTCATGCCTGGGGAGCCAATGAAATGCCCCACAAACACATGCTGGGGCCGCTCGAACAGCGCATCGGCCGAGCCCACCTGCACAGCGCGGCCACGCGTCATGACCACCACCTGGTCCGCAAAGGTCAATGCCTCGACCTGGTCGTGCGTCACGTAGATCAGTGTGAGCTTGAGCTCGTGGTGGATCTGCTTGAGCTTGCGCCGCAGTTGCCACTTGAGGTGCGGGTCGATCACCGTGAGCGGCTCGTCGAACAGCACCGCCGCCACATCGGCGCGCACCAGGCCACGGCCCAGTGAAATCTTCTGTTTCTGGTCTGCTGACAGCCCTGCGGCTCGCAGGTTCAGCTGATGACTCATCTCCAGCATCTCGGCAATCACGCCCACGCGCTGCTTGATCTGCGACTCGGGCACCTTGCGGTTCTTCAGCGGAAACGCCAGGTTCTCGGCCACCGTCATGGTGTCGTAGATCACCGGAAACTGGAACACCTGCGCAATGTTGCGCTCCTGCGGGCTGGCGCGGGTCACGTCGCGGCCATCAAACAGCACCTTGCCATGCGAGGGCACGAGCAGGCCCGACATGATGTTGAGCATGGTGGTCTTGCCGCAGCCCGAGGGGCCCAGCAACGCATAGGCACCGCCATCCTCGAACTCCATCTTCAGGGGCAGCAGCGCGTAGTCGCTGTCCTGCTGCGGGTTCGGCTTGTACGAATGCGCCAAATCCAGACTGATGCGGGCCATCTCAACGCCCTCCTTGTACAGCGTTCGGGCGCGCGGGCGCCCATGCCAGTCGGCCGTCAGCACCAAACACATAGGCCTGGGCCGGGTCCAGGTGCAGCGTGATGGGCGTGCCCAGTTCAAAGTAATGCACCCCGGTCAACTGCGCCACCAGGTCGCCCCAGGGCGTGGCCGCGTGCACAAAGGTGTCCGAGCCCGAAATTTCGGCCAGCTCGACCACTCCGCCCACGCTGATGTCGCCCGGGCGAGCCACCACGCGCAGCGCACTGGCGCGCACACCCACCGTGAGCCCTGCCGCCGTGGCCACACCTTGGGACAGGGGCACGGCCAGTTCTGCGCCGCCCTCCAAGCGCACACCCCCTGGGACCGCCGATGCGGCAATGAGATTCATGGGCGGGTCGCTGAAGGCACGCGCCACACGCAGCGAGTTGGGCGCATGGAACACCTCGGCCGTGGGGCCGTACTGCAGCAACTGACCTTCGTCGAGTACAGCGGTGTAGCCGCCGAGCAGCAGGGCTTCGCCCGGCTCGGTGGTGGCATACACCACGGTGGACTGGCCTGCAGCAAACAGCTGGGTCAGTTCTTCGCGCAACTCTTCACGCAGCTTGTAGTCCAGGTTCACCAGCGGTTCGTCCAGCAGCATCAGCGGCGCACCCTTGGCCAAGGCGCGGGCCAGCGCCACGCGCTGCTGCTGCCCACCCGACAGCTCGGCCGGGTAGCGGTCGAGAAACATGTCGATGTGCAGGCGGCTCGCAATTTCGCGCACGCGGGCGTCGATGTTCTTTTCGCCGCGCAGCTTCAGGGGCGACGCAATATTGGCCGCCACCTTCATGGAGGGATAGTTGATGAACTGCTGGTACACCATGGCCACGTTGCGGTCGCGCACTGGCATGCCGGTCACGTCCACGCCATCCACCATCACGCGCCCGGCCGTGGGCGTATCGAGCCCCGCCATGATGCGCATCAGGCTGGTCTTGCCCGCCTGCGTGGCGCCCAGCAGCACCGTGACGGCGCCGCTGTGCAGCGCCAGGCTCATGTCGTGGAGCCAAGTCTGCGGCCCTACCTTCTTGCTGATGCTGTCCAGTGCCAGCTGCATCACGCAACCTTTCTAATGGCCCCCTGGGGGCTGTGTGGATCTGGCTTTCTGCTGCGCACGCAGCAAAGTGCCTCGTTTTCGATTGCGTTCATTTTTGTTCTTTTTTGATCGTATCGAATCAAGGTTTACCCTTAATGAGTTCCTTTTTGTTCGATTTAAAGTATCTCCACCCCATAAGCCGATTGATTCGCGTGAATACGAACCCCCGACAACTGCTGCTTCTCGAAGAAGTCCGCGCGCGCAAATCCGCCACGGTGGAACAACTGGCAGACACCCTGGGCGTGACCCTGCAGACCGTGCGACGTGACGTGCAGCGCCTGGCCGAGTCCGGCCTGCTCACGCGCTTTCATGGTGGCGTGCGCGTGCCCAGCTCCACGGTGGAAAACCTGGCCCACACCCAGCGCGAGACACTGCACGCCGAAGGAAAGGCCCGCATCGCGCGCGCTGTGGCCGAACAAGTGCCCAACGACTGCTCGCTGATCCTGAACATCGGCACCACCACCGAGGCCATCGCCAAAGCCCTGCTGCACCACCGCGGCCTGCGCGTGATCACCAACAACCTGAACGTGGCCGCCATCCTGAGCGGCAACCCCGAGTGCGAGGTCATCGTGGCCGGCGGCGTGGTGCGCGCCCGCGACCGGGGCATCGTCGGCGAAGCGGCGGTGGACTTCATCCGCCAGTTCAAGGTGGACATTGCGCTCATCGGCATCTCGGGCATCGAGCCCGATGGCTCCCTGCGCGACTTCGACTACCGCGAAGTGAAGGTGGCGCAAACCATCATCGAACACGCACGCGAGGTCTGGCTGGCGGCCGACTTCAGCAAGTTCAACCGCCCAGCCATGGTGCAACTGGCCACACTGGCGCAAATCGACCGCCTGTTCACCGACGCGCCGCCGCCGGAGCCGTTTCCGGCGTTGCTGCAAGACGCCGAAGTCGTTTGCACTGTGGCCGCTTGATCACCTGACATTCACCATGACCTACCTGCTCGCACTCGACCAAGGCACCTCCAGCTCCCGCAGCATCGTTTTCGACGAAGGCGGCCACATCGTGGCGCAAGCCCAGCTGGAGCTGCCGCAGATCTACCCCCAGCCCGGCTGGGTGGAGCACGACCCGCTGGAGATCTGGCGCACCCAGCTCGCCACCGCACGCGATGCTCTGGCCAAGGCGGGCATTGCCGCGAGCGCCGTGCGCGCCGTGGGCATCACCAACCAGCGCGAAACCACGGTGCTATGGAACCGCCAAACCGGCCAGCCCGTGCACCACGCCATCGTGTGGCAAGACCGGCGTGCCGAGCCCGCCTGCGCCCAGTTGCGCGAGCAAGGCCATGCCGCCACCATCCAGGCCAAGACGGGCCTGCTGGTGGATGCCTACTTCTCCGGCACCAAGCTGCAGTGGCTGCTGGACCATGTGCCCGGCGCCCGTGAAGCCGCAGAGCGCGGTGAGCTGGCCTTTGGCACGGTGGACAGCTGGCTGATGTGGAAGCTGACCCACGGGAAGGTGCATGTGACGGATGTAAGCAACGCCTCGCGCACCATGCTGTTCAATGTGCACACCAACCAGTGGGACGAAGAGCTGCTGGCGCTGCTGCGCATTCCCAAGGCGCTGATGCCCGAGGTGCTGCCGTCCAGCGCCCACTTTGGCGACATCGCGGCCGACCTGCTGGGCCACAGCATCCGCATCGGCGGCGTGGCGGGCGACCAGCAAAGCGCGCTGTTCGGCCAGGCCTGCTTCACCGCCGGCATGGCCAAGAACACCTACGGCACGGGCTGCTTCATGCTCATGCACACAGGCGGCACGTTCCAGACATCGCAAAACGGCCTGCTCACCACCAGTGCCGCACAGGCCACGGTGCAGCCGGAGTTCGCCATGGAAGGCAGCGTTTTTGTGGGTGGCGCCGTGGTGCAGTGGCTGCGCGACGGACTGCGGGCCATCTCCACCAGCAACGAAGTCGAATCGCTGGCGCAGAGCGTGCCGGATTCGGGCGGCGTGATGATGGTGCCCGCCTTCACCGGCCTGGGCGCTCCGTACTGGAAACCCGACTCGCGCGGCACCATCACCGGCCTCACACGCGGCACCACGCTGGGCCACATCGCCCGCGCGGCGCTGGAAAGCATCGCCTACCAGAGCGCCGCCCTGCTGCTGGCCATGAGCCGCGACGCCGTGGCTGCCGGCGGCGCGCCCGTGAGCGAACTGCGCGTGGACGGCGGCGCCTGCATCAACGACCTGCTGATGCAGTTCCAGGCCGACCTGCTGGGCATTCCGGTGGTACGGCCTGCCGTCATCGAGACCACGGCGCTCGGGGCCGCGTACCTGGCCGGGCTGTCGAGCGGCGTTTACCGCAGCACGGATGAACTCTCGCAACTCTGGCGCGCCGACCGGCGCTTTGTGCCCACGCTCAGCAGCGCCCGCGCGCAGGAGCTGATGGCGAACTGGGAACACGCCGTTCGCCAAACAGTAGCTGAGTAGCTCCCCCTGAGGCGCTGCGCGCCTTCCCCCTCTCTGCTTCGCTTTGCTCGCGGAGGGAGACGCTCCCAGCGCGGCGAGGCGGCCCTTGCGCGGGAGCACTGGCTTTGGCCACGCCGGTTGCACGAGTCTTCGAGCAACTCATAGGTCTAGCGGCGCTACCATCGGCTCTCCCTTTCCAGCCTGCCCGCAAAATGACCTCCCCCGCTCCAGCCACAGCAAACTCCTCCCTCCCCACCATCGCCTTCATCGGCGGCGGCAACATGGCCAGCGCCATCATCGGCGGGCTGATCCGCCAGGGCCACCCGGCCGGCCAGATCGAGGTGGTCGAACCCTGGGCCGATGCGCGCGCTGCGCTGCAAAAGAACTACGGGATCGAAGCCCAGCCTGAAGCGGGCCCTGCCCTGCAGCGCGCCCGCATCGTGGTGTGGGCCGTCAAGCCCCAGACCTTCCAAGATGCCGCTGCGCAGGCAAAAGCCCACACGCAACAGGCCTTGCACCTGAGCGTGGCCGCCGGCATCCGTTCGGACAGCATCGCCCAGTGGCTGGGCACCGAGCGCGTGGTGCGCACCATGCCCAACACCCCCGCGCTGGTGGGCAAGGGCATGAGCGCGCTGTATGCCCGCCCCGCCGTGGACGCCGCCGAGCGTGCGCAGGTCGAGGCCATCATGGCGTCTACGGGCGAGTTCCTGTGGGTCGATACGGAGAAGCAGCTCGACGCCGTGACCGCCCTCTCGGGCTCGGGCCCAGCGTATGTGTTCTATTTCCTCGAAGCCATGACCCGTGCGGGCACCGGCATGGGCCTTACCGAGCAGCAGGCGCACCAGCTGGCCGTGGGCACCTTTGTGGGCGCGTCCGAACTGGCACGCCGCTCCGACGAGCCCCCGGCCGTGCTGCGCCAGCGCGTCACGTCCAAGGGCGGCACCACCTACGCTGCGCTGCAGTCCATGGAAGCAGCAGGCGTGGCCGCCAGCTTTGAGGCGGCCATGCGTGCCGCCGAGCACCGCGCCCACGAACTGGGCAATGAATTCGGCGCGTGAGCCTGAATTTCTAAGATTTTTTGGCTTCCAGCGCTTATCCATCAAACGCCAGCAGCTATCAATTTGTGAGTAATTGCCGCACTAGGTAGCTGCCCGCAATGCCCGCAAACACCGTGGCGCCCAGCCAGTGGTTGATGCGGAAGGCCTTGAAGCAGCCCTCGCGGGTGCGGGTGCGGATCAGAGTGAAATGCCACACGGCCTGGGCCAGCGCCGCAGCAATCGCTACATTAAAGATAGCACCCAGTGCATAAGGGGAAAGCGCTACCGCCCAAATACCGATAAAGAGCAGGTAGAACAGCACAATGCCCACCACATCAAAGCGCCCCAGCGTGATGGCCGAGGTCTTGATGCCGATCTTGAGGTCGTCATCCCGATCCACCATGGCGTATTCGGTGTCGTAGGCCAGCACCCAGAACATATTGCCCAGCCACATCCACCACGCCACCGCAGGCACGCTGCCCTGCACGGCGGCAAAGGCGATGACGATGCCGAAGTTGAACGCAATACCCAGCACCGCCTGGGGCATGGAGATGATGCGTTTGGTGAACGGGTAGGCAATGGCTACCAGCACAGCGGGCACCGACCAGGCGATGGCGGCCTTGTTGGTGGTGAGCACCAGGCCAAACGACACCAGCGCCAGCACCGCGCCCAGGCTCAGCGCCTCTTTCACCGACACCGCACCGGTCGTGACGGGCCGCTGCGCCGTGCGTTTGACGTGTTTGTCAAAGTCGCGGTCGGCCACGTCGTTCACGCAGCAGCCCGCACTGCGCATGAGGAAGGTGCCCAGCACAAACACCACCAGCAGGTGCCAGCCCGGAAAGCCGTCGGCTGCAATCCACAGCGCGCTCAGCGTCGGCCACAGGCACACCAGCCAGCCGGCGGGGCGGTCCCAGCGGATCAGGTCGAGATAGAGCGAAAAACGGCTGCGGGGGGAAACAGGGGACGACGACATGATGGGACCATTACAAGAACAGGCTCAGCCGCAAGACGCTGCGGCGGGTGGCGGGCCACGGGCGCACAGAATGTAGCAGCAGCGCCGCGACCGGGACACGCATCACGAGGCCAGGTAACCGCCCCAGCGCGCGCAAAAAACCCGTTAAAGTCTCCGCTCGTTCCCCCAACGCACCGCCCTCTGGGGCACCAACGCATGCCCCATACATCGACCTCCCAGGCCGCCACGCGTTTTGCTGTCCCCCGCGGAATGCTGGTGGGATTTGTGATTGCTGCCCTCGCCACGGTGCTGATCGCGCTGGTGAACTTCCGCACCGCCCAGGTGCGCTCGCACGCTGTGGAAGCCATGGACGAGACCACGGTAACCATGCGCCACCTCAACCTGTTCGTGTCTTCGCTGAAAGACGCCGAGACCGGGCAACGCGGCTATCTGCTGACGGGGGACGACACCTATCTGCAGCCCTACAACCTGTCCCTGGGCGCCATGGAGCGCAACGTGGCGCGCCTCAAGGAGCTGACGGACGACAGCGCCGTGCAGCGCCGCCTGGTGCTGCAGATCGATGACCTGCGCCACGAAAAACTGCGCGAGCTGGGCGAGACCATTGAACTGCGCCGCTCCAAAGGCCAGGAGGCCGCCGTGGCCGTGACCCGCAGTGATGCCGGCCGGGTGCTGATGGACCGCATCCGCGACCTGGCGTCGGACCTGTCCACGCTGCTGAACCAGCAGCTGGAAAGCGACCGCAAGCAGTGGGTAGAGGCGGCCTCGATGTCCACCTACTACTCCTGGGGCGGCTCGTTCGTGCTGCTGGTGCTCATCTGCCTGTCGGCCGCCGCCAATGCGCGGGAGTACCGCCTCAAGGCCCAGCAGTCCTGGGTGGCGGCCGGCCTCAACGGGCTGAGCCAGCGCATCCAGGGCGACCACCGGCTGGAAGACCTGGGCCAGCTCACGCTCGAATACCTGGCGCAATACCTGCGCGCGGCCGTGGGGGCAGGCTATGTGGCCGACTGCAACGGCGCGCTCACCCTGTTTGGTGGCTACGCCCTGCCGCGCGAGCGGCTGGAGCAGCGCCTGCTGTCCGGCGAGGGCCTGGTGGGCCAGGTCGCGCGTTCGCGCCAGATGCTGCATGTGCGCGATGTGCCCGCCGGGCACCTGATGGTGTCGTCCAGCACGGGCCAGTCCGCACCGACCGAACTGCTGCTGGCGCCTGCCATCGAGAACGGCGAAGTGTTTGCCGTGATCGAGCTGGGCTTTCATCGCACGGTGACCGAGCCCGAGCGCACCCTGATGGAACGCGCCTCGGGCATTCTGGCGGTGGCGATCCGCGCTGGAATTGACCGCAACCGCCTGGAGGCCTTGCTGGAAGAAACCCAGCGCCAGTCCGAAGAGCTGCAGACCCAGCAAGAAGAGCTGCGTGTGAGCAACGAGGAGCTGGAGCAGCAAAGCCGCATCCTGCAAGAGTCGCAGGCCCAGATGGAGGTGCAGCAGACCGAGCTGGAGCAGACCAACGCCCACCTGGAGGCGCAGACCCAGCAGCTGGAATACCAACGCGAACAACTGCTGCGCGCCCAAAGCGCCATGACGGACAAGGCCCGCGAACTGGAGCTGGCCAGCCAGTACAAGAGCGAGTTCCTGGCCAACATGAGCCACGAGCTGCGCACACCGCTCAACTCCACCCTGATCCTGGCCAAGCTGCTGTCCGACAACAAGCCGGGCAACCTGAGCGCCGAGCAGGTGAAGTACGCGCAGACCATCTACGCGGCGGGCAACGACCTGCTGGCACTCATCAACGACATCCTCGACCTGTCCAAGATCGAGGCTGGCCAGGCCACCGTGTCGGTGGAAACGGTGACGCTGTCCAAGGCACTGCAAACCCTCATCGACCCGCTGCGCCCGCTGGCGCAAGAGAAGGGCCTGACGCTCACGGCCACCGTCGCGCCCGACGCACCCGCCACGCTGGACACCGACCCGCAGCGCCTGGGGCAGGTGCTCAAGAACTTGCTGTCCAACGCGCTCAAGTTCACCGAGAAAGGCTCGGTGGCGCTGCATGTGTCGCGCAACCCGGACGACACGCTGTCGTTTGCCGTCAAGGACACCGGCATCGGCATTCCGGCGCACCAGCAGGAGCTGATTTTCGAAGCCTTCCGCCAGGCCGATGGCAGCACCCACCGCAAGTACGGCGGCACAGGCCTGGGCCTGTCGATCTCGCGCGATCTGGCGCAGCTGCTGGGTGGGTCCATCCACGTGCACAGCACGCCGGGCGAGGGCAGCGTCTTCACCCTGGTCCTGCCCCAGAAGCTGGTGCCTTCGTCGCCTGAAGCTGCGCCGGCAACGCCGCTGGCGGCGCCTGCTCCAGCCCACACGGCGGCACCGGTCGTCGCACCGGTTCCTTCGGCCCCCGCGTTGCCACCCGTGGCGGCCCCCACCGCACCCGTAGCCCAGCGCCGCGCGAGCGCGCGCAGCATTCTGGTGATTGAGGACGACGTGCGCTTTGCGCAGATCCTGAGCGATCTGGCTGGTGAGATGGACTTTGACTGCCACCTTGCCCACAACGCGGCAGACGGTCTGGCCTATGCGGTACACAGCCTGCCCAGAGCCATCGTGCTGGACGTGAACCTGCCCGACTTCTCGGGCCTGGGCGTGCTCGACCAGCTCAAGCGCAACCCGGCCACGCGCCACATTCCGGTGCACGTGGTCTCGGTGGCCGACTACTCGCAAGAGGCCTTGGGCCGGGGCGCCGTGGGCTACGCCCTCAAGCCCGTCAAGCGCGACGAACTGGTGCATGCCCTGCAGCGGCTGGAAGCCAAGTTCACCCAGAACCTGCGGCGCGTGCTGGTGGTGGAAGACGACGAACGCCAGCGCGAGAGCGTGCGCCACCTGCTGACCAACGACGACGTGGAGATCGTGGGCGCGGGCACGGCAGCCGAGGCGCTGGCGCACCTGCGCGGCTCCACCTTCGACTGCATGGTGATGGACCTGAACCTGCCCGACCTGAGCGGCTACGAATTGCTGCAGCAGATGACGGAGCAGGATGGCGTCTCCTTCCCGCCCGTCATCGTGTACACAGGCCGCGCCCTGTCGCGCGACGAGGAGCAGCAGCTGCGCCGGTTCTCCAAATCCATCATCATCAAGGACGCCCGCTCCCCCGAGCGGCTGCTCGACGAGGTCACGCTGTTCCTGCACCAGGTGGAGTCGGAGCTGTCGGCAGAGCACCGCCAGATGCTGCAGGTGGCCCGCAACCGCGAGACTGCCCTGGAAGGCCGCAACGTGCTGGTGGTGGAAGACGATGTACGCAACGTGTTTGCGCTCTCCAGCATCCTGGAGCCCACCGGCATCCGCGTGGAGATCGCGCGCAACGGCCTGGAGGCCCTGCAGGCGCTGGAACGCGCCGGCAGCGGCGGCCACCCTGCGATTGACCTGGTGCTGATGGACATCATGATGCCGGAGATGGACGGCTACACCGCCATGCGCGAGATCCGCAACCGCCCCGAGTGGCGCCGCCTGCCCATCATCGCGTTGACCGCCAAGGCCATGAAGGACGATCAGGAAAAATGCCTGGCCGCCGGGGCCAATGACTACATCGCCAAACCGCTGGACGTGGAGAAGCTGCTGTCCCTGGTGCGGGTGTGGATGCCCAAGTAGGCCCCGCCATGCCCCATCGCAAGGCCCGCACCGCCGACATCGAGCAGCGCCTGCTGATCGATGCCATCTACCACCGCTACCACTACGACTTCCGGGGCTACGCACAGGCGTCGCTCAAGCGGCGGCTGGCGTCGGCGTTGGTGCAGTTTGACTGCAAGACGCTGTCGCAGCTGCAGGACCGTGTACTGCACGAGCCCGCCGTGTTCCCTGCGCTGCTCGAATACCTCACCGTGCAGGTGAGCGACATGTTCCGCGACCCCAGCTACTTCCAGGCGCTGCGCCAGGAGGTGGTGCCGCTGCTGCGCACCTACCCGTCGCTCAAGGTCTGGGTGGCCGGGTGCAGCGCGGGAGAAGAGGTTTATTCGCTGGCCGTCCTGCTGCAGGAAGAAGGCCTGCTGGACCGCACGCTGATCTACGCCACCGACATCAACCCGCACGCGTTGCGCGCGGCAGAGTCTGGAGTGTTCGACGTGTCGCGGGTGGCGGCTTTTACCGAGAACCATGCGCGATCCGGCGCCCGCAGTTCGTTGTCGGACTACTACGCTGCCGGCTATGGCCGCGTGGTGTTCGACAAGGGCTTGCGCGAGCACATGGTGTTCTCTGACCACAGCCTGGCCACCGACAGCGTGTTTGCCGAGGTTCATCTGGTGTCCTGCCGCAATGTGCTCATCTACTTCGAGCGCGACCTGCAAGACCGCGCCCTGGGGCTGTTCCGCGAGTCGCTGTGCCATCGGGGGTTTCTGGGTCTGGGGTCCAAGGAGTCTCTGCGGTTTTCAGCGCACACCGATGCCTTCGAGGACTTTGTGAAGGAAGACCGCATTTACCGCAAAAAGGCCGGGCTGTGAGCACCACCGACCTCGCGCCCAGACCAGCACCTTCCGGGGGCCACGCAGCCATCGTGGTGGGCGGTTCCTCGGGCGGTATCGACGCCTTGCTGGAACTGCTGCCCGCGCTGCCCGCCACGCTGCAGGCGGCTGTGCTAGTGGTGCTGCACCTGCCCCGGGACCGGCGCAGCCTGCTGGTAGATATTTTTCAGCCCCGCTGCGCAATGCCGATGCGCGAGGCTCAGGACAAGGATGCCATCACTCTGGGCTCGGTGAGCTTTGCGCCACCGGACTACCACCTACTGGTCGATGCTGGGCCCCAAGGCCCGCATGTGGGGCTGTCGGTAGACCCTCCCCTGCATTTTTCCCGCCCCTCCATCGACGTGCTGTTCGAATCGGCGGCAGACCACTACGGCCCCCGGCTGGTGGGCGTCCTGCTGTCGGGCGCCAATGAAGACGGTGTGCACGGCCTGCAAGCCATTCAGGCGGGGGGCGGCCTCACCATCGTGCAAGACCCCGCCAGCGCCAGCATGCCCACCATGCCGCAGGCGGCCATCGCGGCCTTGGCGGTTGACCACATCCTGCCCCCTGAAGGCATTGCCAGGCTGCTGGTGGACCTGCACCGCCGCCAGCAGCTTTGATACGGGCATATGCGTCCTTCCTTGAGAACCCCATCCACCCTCCCCACCGCCCATGCCCCAGACCGACCGCACCAAATGCCTGCTCGTTGACGATGTCGAGGAAAACCTGATCGCCCTGGAGGCGCTGCTGCAACGCGACGGGCTGGACATCCTCAAGGCCCAGTCGGGCCCCGAGGCCCTGGAACTGCTGCTGGCGCATGACGACGTGGCCCTGGCCTTGCTGGACGTGCAAATGCCCGAGATGAACGGCTTCGAGCTGGCGGAACTGATCCGGGGCAGCGAGCGCACCCGGCACATTCCGCTCATCTTCATGACGGCGGGCTCACGCGAGCAGAACTGGCAGTTCCGGGGGTACGAGAGCGGGGCGGTGGACTTTCTCTACAAGCCCATCGACCCGCACATGCTCACCAACAAGGCGAGCGTGTTCTTTGAACTGCACCGGCGCAAGCAGGCGCTGGCGCACGAGCTGCGCGCACGCACCGAGGCCTTGCGCATCAACGAAATGTTCATGGCCGTGCTGAGCCACGACCTGCGCACACCGCTGCAGTCCATCGTCGCGGCGGCCACCGTGCTCAAGCGCCAGCCGCCCCCCGACAAGGCGTTGCTGATGGCCGACCGGGTGCTGGGCGCCAGCCAGCGCATGGGCCACATGATCGAAGACCTGCTGGACGTGACCCGCATTCGCCAGGCGGGCGGGCTGGCGCTGCAGCTGGGCTCCACCCACATGCAGGCGCTGGTGCAGCGCACGCTGGATGAGGTGGCCACCAGCCACCCGGAACGCTATATCGGGTCCACCCTGCAAGGCGACCTGGCCGGCACCTGGGATGCCGAACGCCTGTGTCAGGTGATCACCAACCTGGTTGGCAACGCCCTGCACCACGGCAGAGTCGACCACCCTGTGCAGATTGCAGTGGACGGTACCAGCCCTGAGGAGGTGAGCATCACGGTGTCCAACGGCGGCACCATTCCCTCTGCGCTGCTGCCGCATTTGTTCGACCCGTTCCGGGGTGGAGAGCGTGAGCCCGGCCGCCACCAAGGGCTGGGGCTGGGGCTCTTCATTGCGCACCAGATCGTGCGGGCCCACCATGGAACCATCGAGGCCCAGTCACGGGACGATGTCACGACCTTTCGGGTGAGACTGCCGCGCCACTCGCCAGTACGCAGCCCCCGCAATTGACTGCGCGCAGCCCAGCACAACAGCGCAGGTCACCACGACCAGGCGGGTGGCGTGATGAAGTAAAGGATGAACAGCGAGCGATCGGCGCTAGCAAGCCTCAGCCGGCGGCCGAAGCCAGCGCTGTATGGATGGACTCGAGCAAATGCTCCAGCTCTTCCAGCTCAAAAGGTTTGAGCAATGCGCGCACGTTGGGCCCCCAACTGCGCGGGTGGCTTCCCAGCTCGTAGCCGGAGCACAGCACCACCCACCGCTGCGGATCATCCGCCAGCAGCTGGCGGGCCAGTTCCGTGCCCGAAAGGCCGGGCAGGCTGACATCGGTCACCACCACATCAAAGACGTCCCCAGCATCCAGAGCCAGCGCCTCCTCGGCAGTGGCGCAGGGCGTGACCGTCCGGCCTTCACCTTCCATAAGCATGCCGATGGTCTCGCGCAGCTCCGGGTTGTCTTCAACGTACAGGATTCGCATACATCAGAGGGGATTGATACGCCATGCCGCCCTGCGAAGAAGGGAGCATGACCAAAACCCGCATCATGCGCAGGCGATGGAACTGCGCCATGTAGGACAAGGCGCTCTTCTTCGCTGTGCTGCACTGTTCTGCGCCCCTCGGGTAATGCGCGTGGAAGCTGCGAACCCTTTTACTCTTCGAGCAGCGAGCGCAGCATCCACGCCGTCTGCTCGTGCACCGTGAGGCGCTGCGTCAGCAGGTCGGCCGTGGGCTCGTCGCTGGCCTTGTCGGCCAGGGGGAACAGGCTGCGCGCGGTGCGGGCCACGGCCTCATGGCCTTCGACCAGCACGCGCACCATCTCCAGTGCCTTGGGCGGCTTGGCGGGCGCATCGGGCACCGTGGCCAGCTTGCCGAATTCGGCATAGGAGCCCGGCGCCACATGGCCCAGCGAGCGGATGCGCTCGGCAATCGGGTCCACGGCATTCCACAGCTCGGTGTACTGCGCCATGAACATGGTGTGCAGCGTGTTGAACATGGGGCCCGTCACGTTCCAGTGGAAGTTGTGGGTGGTGAGGTACAGCGTGTAGGTGTCGGCCAGCAGGCGCGACAGGCCCTGGGCGATGGCAGCGCGGTCCTTGTCGCTGATGCCGATGTTGATGGTGGGGGCGGTGGTCTTGGAGGCCTTGGCCATGTCATTGCTCCTGAAGTGAAGATGGATTCGACAGCAGATGCCCGCCGACCCGTCGGACCTGGAGGCATCGCACCAAAAACACTGTAGCGCAAGGCCATGACCAGCGAGCCTGACCTGCGTCAGAGCCACACCACGGCAGCAGGACATCGCCCGCCAGCGCGGCGCAGGCCAGGCCGGCCTTATGACAGCCGCTTGACCCCCGGCAGCTCGCAGGCATACACCGCGTTGCGCAATGACGCAATGGCTTCATACCGGGTAAAGCTGCGCCGCCATGCCAGCACCACGCGGCGCATGGGTGGCGGGCCGCCGTCCTCTTCGCGGATGGGCAGGTAGCGGATATAGCTTTCGTCGCTCTTACGGCGGCGTGACACGGTGAGCAGCGCATCGCGCGGCACCGAAAGGCGCGGCACCAGCGTCACGCCCATGCCTGCGGCCACCATGTGCTTGATGGTTTCGAGCGAAGAGCCTTCAAACGACTTGCGGATGCCCTCGGCATTGCTCGCAAAGCGCGCAAATTCGGGGCAGACCTCCAGCACATGGTCGCGAAAACAATGGCCCGCACCCAGCAGCAGCATGGTCTCGCTCTTGAGTTCGGCCGCCGTCACAGACTTCTTCGCCGCCAGCGGGTGCGTGCTGGGCACGGCCGCCATGAAGGGCTCGTCATACAGCGGCGCCATGGCCAGGCCCGTGTCGGGGAAAGGTTCGGCCAGGATGGCGCAGTCGATCTCGCCGGTGCGCAGCATCTCCAGCAGCTTGACGGTGAAGTTCTCCTGCAGCATCAGCGGCATCTGCGGCGTGCGCGTGATGGACTGGCGCACCAGCTCGGGCAACAGATAGGGCCCGATGGTGTAGATGACCCCCAGGGTGAGCGGCCCCGCCAGCGGGTCCTTGCCGCGCTTGGCAATCTCCTTGATGGCCGCCGCCTGCTCCAGCACGCTCTGCGCCTGGCGCACGATCTCTTCGCCCAGCGGCGTCACCGAAACCTCACCCGCGCTGCGCTCGAAGAGCTTCACATCCAGCTCTTCTTCCAGCTTCTTGATGGCCACCGACAGTGTGGGCTGCGACACGTAGCAGGCATCGGCCGCATGACCGAAGTGCTTCTCCCGCGCTACGGCAACGATGTACTTGAGTTCGGTGAGGGTCATGGTGTGTTCCAGCAGGCCGTGTCATGCCTTGAGATAGTCGGATTTTCCACCCAACCAGCGCGCGACGTGCTTTGCGACCAATTCCGGATACCGGTCCAGCATCTGCGGCGCCAGTTCGCGCGCCCATTCGAGCAGGTGCGTGTCGGTCGCCAGGTCGGCAAAGCGCAGCAGCGCATCCCCCGACTGGCGCGCGCCCAGAAACTCGCCGGGGCCGCGAATCTCCAGATCGCGCCGGGCGATCTCGAAGCCGTCGTTGGTTTCCGCCATGGCGCGCAGGCGCTCCTTGGCGGTTTCGCCCACGCGGCCGCTGTCGTTGGTGGCATACAGCAGCACGCAGGCCGAGGCCGCCGCACCCCGCCCCACCCGGCCGCGCAGCTGGTGCAGCTGGCTCAGGCCAAAACGTTCGGCATGTTCGATGACCATGAGGGACGCGTTGGGCACGTCCACGCCCACTTCGATCACCGTAGTGCTGACCAGCACGCCCATCTGGCCGCTGGTGAAGAGCGCCATCACGGCCTTCTTCTCGGCAGTGGGCATGCGCGAGTGCAGCAGACCGACCATGCAGCCCGGCAAGGCCTCGCTCAGATCGGCGTGGGTGGCGGTGGCGTTGGAGAGGTCCAGCGCCTCGCTTTCTTCGATCAGCGGGCACACCCAGTACACCTGCCGCCCGGCCTCCACCTGCGCGCCGATGCGCTCAATCACTTCGTCCTTGCGGCTGTCGGCAATGAGTTTGGTAACGATGGGCGTGCGGCCTGGCGGTAGCTCGTCGATGACCGACACGTCGAGGTCGGCGTAGTAGCTCATGGCCAGCGTGCGCGGGATGGGCGTGGCGCTCATCATCAGCATGTGGGGCTCCATGCCATGGGCTGCGAGTTTCTGCCGCAAGGCCAGCCGCTGCGCCACGCCAAAACGGTGCTGCTCGTCGATGATGGCCAGCGCCAGGTTCTTGAACTGCACCTGCTCCTGGATCACGGCGTGGGTGCCCACCACCAGCGCGGCCTCGCCGCTGGCCACCAGCGCCAGCATGGCCGTGCGGTCCTTCTTTTTCTGCCCGCCCACCAGCCAGGCGACCTTGCGGCCGTGCTGCGCCAGCAGTGGCTCCAGCCAGCCGATCATCTTGGCGAAATGCTGCTCGGCCAGGATTTCGGTGGGGGCCATCAGCGCGCACTGCCAGCCCGCATCCATCGCCAGACAGGCGGCCAGGGCCGAGACCACGGTTTTGCCCGAGCCCACATCACCCTGCAGCAGCCGGTGCATGGGCACCTGGCGGGCCAGGTCGGCGGCAATTTCTTCGCCCACGCGGCGCTGGGCGGAGGTGAGGCTGAAGGGCAGCACGGCCAGCAACTGCTCATGCAGCGGCAAGGCACCGTCGGCGGCTTTTTGGGCGCGCAACACGGGCGCACGCAGCATGTCGCGTGCGCGGCGCGACTGCTGCTGCGACAGCTGCTGGGCCAACAGCTCCTCGGCCTTCAGGCGCTGCCACGCGGGGTGGCTGTGGTCCTCCAGCGTGGACAGCGCCACATCGGGCGTGGGGTGGTGCAAAAAAGTGAGCGCCTCGCGCAGGCTGAATAAGCGCTGGAGGCCATTTTGGCCATAAACCCGAGTCACCGGCGGCTCGGCACCGGGTGGCAGGGTGTCTGACAAGTCCACCCGCGTCAGCGCGCCCACCACCGCACGGCGCAGGTAGGGCTGGGGCAAACCGGCCGTGGTGGGGTAGACGGGCGTCAACGCCGCAGGCAGCTCGCCGCCCGCCACGCGGAACGCCGGGTGCATCATCTGCCGCCCCCAGAAGCCGCCCTTGATCTCACCCCGGATGCGCAGGCGCGCACCCACGGCCAGGGTTTTCTGGTGCGAGGGGTAGAAGCTGAAGAAGCGCAGCTCGCACGAGCCGGTGTCGTCCTCCACCTGCACCAGCAGCTGGCGGCGCGGGCGTAGCTGAATCTCGCTCGCAGTCACCGTGGCTTCGATCTGCACCATCTGCCCGTCGCGCGCATTGGCCAGCGGGGTGATGCGGGTTTCATCCTCGTAGCGCAGGGGCAGGTGCAGGGCGAGGTCGATGTCACGTTGGAGCCCCAGCTTTTGCAGCGCCTTTTGTGCCACCGACGCGCCGCCTTTGGCCGCAGCAGGGGCTGCCGAAGCCTTGGCGCTAAGGGAAACTCTGGGGGCTGCGGCGGGCATGTAGCGGGTTCTGCGAACGACAAGGGCGGGGCAAAAAGGCTACCATGGTTACCGTTGATTACGCCTAAAGACGGGCGTTTATTCAGAGTCCAGGTCCCCTACCATGCTCAAGCGCATTCACATTCAGCATCTCACCCTGGGCATGTATCTGCACGAGTTCTGCGGGTCGTGGATGGACCACCCGTTCTGGCGGGCCAAGTTCTTGCTCAAAGACCCCGGGGACCTGGCCCGGATACAAGCCACTGCCATCCAGGAAATCTGGATTGACACGGACAAGGGGCTGGACGTGGCGGCGGGCACCGCGTCGGTGTCGCGCGAGGAGGCCGACGCGCAGATTGACACCGACTTCAGCCGCCTTGAGGACCTGCCGCCCATCAAAGTCACGCTGCCATCCCCACCGCCACCGCCCAAGCGCAACCGCAATCCTGCGGACATGCATAGCGAACTCAAGATGGCCGCTGCCATCTGCGTGAAATCCAAAGAAGCCGTGGTCTCGATGTTCAACGAGGCCCGCATGGGCCGCGCGGTGGACTCGGCGAGTGCACAGAGCCTGGTGGAAGAAATTTCGGATTCCGTCACCCGCAACCCCGGCGCGCTCATCAGCTTGGCGCGCCTGAAAACGGCCGACGACTACACCTACATGCACTCGGTGGCGGTGTGCGCGCTGATGGTGGCCCTGGCCAAGCAGCTCAAGCTCAAGGACGACCAGCAGCGGCTGGCGGGCATGGCAGGCCTGCTGCACGACCTGGGCAAGGCGGCCATCCCGCTGGCTGTGCTCAACAAGCCCGGCAAGCTCACTGACCAGGAATTCACCGTAGTGCGCAGCCACCCGGTGGAGGGCTACCACATGCTCAAGGAGGGCGGCAACGTGCCCGACGCCGTGCTGGACGCCTGTCTGCACCACCATGAAAAAGTCGATGGCTCCGGCTACCCCGACAAGCTGCAGGGCGAAGGCATCAGCGTGATCGCGCGCATGACGGCCATTTGCGACGTGTACGACGCCATCACCTCCGACCGGCCCTACAAGCGTGGATGGGACCCCGCCGAGTCACTGCGCCGCATGGCCGAGTGGACCAAGGACCATTTCGACGCCCGCATCTTCCAGGCCTTTGTCAAAAGTATCGGCATCTACCCTGTGGGCTCGCTCGTGCGCCTGACCTCGGGCCGCATCGGCGTGGTCACCGAGCAATCGGCCGCCGCACTCACCGCCCCCATGGTCAAGGTGTTCTTCTCGACCAAGTCCGACCTGCGCATCCCCCCCGAAATGGTGGACCTGTCTGCCCCGGGCTGCACCGAGAAGATCGTGGCGCGCGAAGACCCCGACAAGTGGCGCTTTCCGGACCTGAACGAGCTATGGTCAGGCTTTGCCGAAAAGGTCTGGTAGCCCGATGCCCGCACTGATCACCCTCACGCTGAACCCCGCCCTCGACCTGGCCACCACCACCGACCACATTGCACCCACCCACAAGCTGCGCTGCGGCCCGGTGCAGCGCTTTGCGGGTGGCGGCGGCATCAACGTGGCGCGGGTGCTGCACCGCCTGGGCGCAGATGTGTGCGCCTGGGCGCTGGCGGGCGGTGCGGCGGGCACACAGGTACGGCAGTTGCTGGCCGCGGAGGGCGTGCCCACGCTGCTGCAACCAATTTCGGGCGATACGCGCGAGAACTTCTCGGTGGTCGAGACCACCACAAGCCAGGAGTTTCGTTTTGTGCTGCCCGGCCCCACGCTGCAGGCCAGCGAGTGGCAGGCCTGCCTGGATGCGCTGGCTACCCACACACCGCCACCCCGCTGGCTGATTGCCAGCGGCAGCCTGCCGCCTGGCACGCCGGACGACTTCTACGCCCAGCTGGCGCGCGCCGCATCCGGCCGGGGCGTGCGGGTAGCCGTCGACACCTCGGGGCCGCCGCTGGCGGCGGCATTGCAGGCCGGGGTGGCGCTGGTCAAGCCCAGCCTGCGCGAGCTGCGCGACGTGATGCAAAAGCCGCTGGAACATGCGGCCGACTGGTGCACCGCCGCCCAGTCGCTGGTGCACAGCGGCGCTGCCGACATCGTGGCGTTGTCAGTGGGCGAACAAGGCGCCGTGCTGGCCACGCACGAGGGCGTTTGGCAGGCCCCGGCCCTCAATGTACCCGCGACCACCGGCACCACGGGCGCGGGCGACTGTTTTCTGGCGACCCTGGTCTGGGCGCTGGACCGGGGCGATGCGCCGGCCGAGGCCCTGCGCTGGGGCGTGGCGGCCGGAGCGGCCGCGCTGCTGCACCCTGGCACCACGCTCGCACAGGCGGATGACGTGCGGCGGCTGGTGCGCAGTGTGCCCGCGCCGATGGCGTTCACCCCCCAGCCATAGCACCGCGCCTGCAGCGCCCGCACCCGCGTGTGACAATCGCGCCTTCCGCAATTTTTACCTTGGCACGGGCCCGTTCGGCCCTCAAGCACGATGACTGATCTCTCCAGCGGCGCAGCCAGCGCCCCCACAACACCCCGCGTGTTCACCCTCAGCGACTTCGACTTCTCGCTGCCCCCCGAACTCATTGCCCAGCACCCCGCGCCCGAACGCAGCGCCTCGCGCCTGCTGGACGGCCGCGCCATGCAGCCGATGGACCGCATCTTTCGCGAGCTGCCCGGCCTGCTGCGCGAGGGCGACCTGCTCGTCTTCAACGACACGCGCGTGGTCAAGGCACGCATCTTTGGCGAGAAGGCCAGCGGCGGCAAGCTGGAGCTGCTGATCGAACGCGTGTTGCCCGCAGAGGCTGGCAACCCGGGTAATGAAGTCGTGGCCCACATGAAGGTCAGCAAGAAGCCCCTGCCCGGCAGCGTGGTGCACATGGCTGGTGGCCGCAAGGCGGGCGGCTTTGACGCGCAGTTGCTGGGCCGCTGGCCCACCGAGGACGGCCCGCTGTTCCGCTTTGCGCTGCACGGCCCCGCAGGCGATTCGCCCTGGGAACTGATGGACCGCCACGGCCACCTGCCGCTGCCGCCCTACATCGAGCGCCAGCAAAACACCGACCACGACCCCGACGAGGCCGAGGACAGCCAGCGCTACCAGACCGTGTTTGCCCGCAACCCCGGCGCCGTGGCCGCGCCCACGGCCGCGCTGCATTTTGACGAAGGCGTGCTGGCCGACCTGGCCGCACGCGGCATCGAGCGCGCCAGCGTCACGTTGCACGTGGGCGCAGGCACCTTCCAACCCTGCAAGACCGAGAACCTGGCCGAGCACCAGATGCACAGCGAGTGGTACGAGATTCCGCTGGCCACGCTGGCCGCGCTGGAGCGCTGCCGCCAGCGCGGCGGCCGCGTGGTGGCGGTGGGCACCACCACCGTGCGCACACTCGAATCCTGGGCGAAGACGGGCCAGGCCTCGGGCGACACCAACATCTTCATCACACCGGGCTTTGCATTCCAGGTGGTGGATGTGCTCATCACCAACTTCCACCTGCCCAAGAGCACGCTGATGATGCTGGTGAGCGCGTTTGCGGGCTACGCCCACATCATGGGCCTGTACCGGCACGCCATTGCGCATCAGTACCGCTTCTTCAGTTATGGCGACGCCATGCTGCTGGAGCGTGCGCGCGGCACGCCGTGAGTCCCCCCGGCCCTGCGTCGTCGACCAGCCCTGCAGCCCGCCGGCGTGCGGCGCTGGCAGGCATCGCGCTGGCCGTCACGGCCTGCGCGTTCTTTGCGCTGCTGGACACCGCGAGCAAGCTGGTCAGTGTGGGTGTGCCCATCGTCATGGCGCTGTGGATGCGCTATGTATTCCAGTCGCTGCTGACCACGGCCTTCGTGCTGCAACGGGCGGGGCGCCCTGCCCTGCGCACCACACAGCCCCGCTTCCAGGCCTTGCGCGGCGCGCTGTTCGCCATGACCAGCCTGTTCGGCTTCATCAGCCTCACGGCCTTGCCGCTGGCGGAGTTCACGGCCATCGTGGCCACGGTGCCGCTGTGTGTGACGGTGGTGGCGGCCCTGTGGCTGCACCAGCCGGTGAGCCCTTTGCGCTGGCTGCTGGTGGTGACGGGCCTGGCGGGCACGCTGGCCATCATCCGGCCCGGCGGTGATGCCTTCACCTGGGCGCTGCTGTGGCCGCTGTGCATGCTGGCTGCGGGCACCGGCTACCAGGTGCTGAGCAGCAAGATGGCCGGGCACGAGAGCCCCGCTACCACGCAGCTCTACACCAGCTGGATCGCCACCGCGCTGGTGTCGCTGGGCGTGCCGTTCTTCTGGCAGCCGGTGAGCGACCCGTGGCTGTGGGCCGGCATGTTCACCATGGGCCTGTCGAGCGCGGTGGGCCACATGCTGCTGCTCCATGCCTATGCGCGCACCACGCCGGTGACGATCGCGCCGTTCCTGTATTCGCAGATCGGGTTTGCCATGCTGGCGGGCTGGCTGGTGTACCGCCATGTGCCCGATAGCTGGTCGATGGCCGGGATCGCCGCGATCGTGCTCAGCGGCGCGGCCAGCACCTGGCTGACCGTGCGGGAAACGCGCTGACGGCACTGCCCAGCGCCGCCCCAGCATTCAGCGGCAGGTGCTGGTTGGCGCAACGCGGGGCGCGGCCCCCATGGCCGGAGGCTGGTTGGCCGAAGGCAACTCCACACAGTAGGTGCCCCAGGGACCTGCCGCTTGCACCGTGCGCCGGCCCTCTGCGCCGCGCAGGTCGCGCTCGGCAATGCCAGATCCCAAGGCACCCGCTGGAGCGACTTCCCAGCGCTGATGCGGCGGCTGTGGTTGCTGTGCCCCTTGCCGGCGCTGCCAGGCCCGCTCGCGCTGGAGCGCCCGTGCCACATCGTCCATGCTGGGAGCAGCCAGTGGGGCATCACCCGGCCCGGATGCCGGCGCCCGCGGCGCGGGCGCAACTGGCAGTGCGGCGGTCGAGCCCTCCACGCTGCCATCAGGCGCAGCAGGCTCCACAGCGATCGGCCGCCCGCTGCGGGTAACGGCCTGCGTGCGGCCCTGCCCGCTGGCAACGGGTGTGGCGCTCCGGGTTGGGGCGGCAGGCTGGGGCATGGCAGCTGGCAACGGCTCACTGGGCGCCGTGGACGTGGGCAGCGGCGCCAGCGTCACCCATACCATGGCAGGTGCATCGCTGCGCTCGGGCAAAGTCCGCAGAGCACCATCGCTTCTGCTCAGCATCGCCAGAACCAACCCATGCAGCAACAGCGCCCCGGCTACTGCCCAGGCCAGTCGCGGGCCGGAGCGGCGCGTGCCTCGCACTGCCCTAGTCGCCCTGGGCCAAGCCACCAGCCCCGCCACGCGAAGGCGCCTCGCCCTCCTCCGACTCCGCATCGGCCACCCAGGCCAGCAGGTCTGCCGGCTGACACTGCAGATAGCTGCAGATGGCGGACAGGGTCTCGAAACGCACGCCCTTGACCTTGCCGCTCTTGAGCAGGGATAGGTTGGCCTCGGTGATGCCCACATGGGCCGCCAGATCGCGCGACTTGACCTTGCGGCGCGCGAGCATTTCATCCAGGGTCACGACAATCGCCATGGGAAATCCTTCGCTGGCGAGTGGCTAAACAAACGCATCCGCTTCGGCTTGCAGGCGGTGGCCCTCGGCCAGCACGTGCCCCAGGAGCAACATCATCAGCCCCACGACCAATACGCTCATTTCAAACGGTCCCACACTCAGCGCCACCAGGCCGTTCTGCTGACCGGAAGCCAGCCAGGACAGCAGTGCCGTCACTCCCGCCTGGTAGATGAGCGAAGTCACGAACATCGCCAAAAAACCCCAGCCCACGCCACGGAACCCGTGCACCACCGCCGGCCCGAACACGGCCCCGGCCAGAAAGGACCGGCAGATGCGATGCACGCACAGCACCGCATACAGCATGGCTGCAGCGGGAATGCACTCCAGCGCCACGCCCACCCAGCGCCAATGGGTCTCCATGGAGGGCGGCGGTGTGAGGCCAACCAACAAGGCCTGCGAGGGCACCACCGACAGCGGCATCCAGCCACCCCAACCCGTTTCATGCCCGATGGCCGCCCAGCGCGCCATCGACAACACCAGCGATACCAGGGCACACGCCCAGCTGGCCGCCAGAAGGCCCCAGGCCAGGCGGCGAAACGAGGGGCTGTGAACAGAAGATACCGATGGGGGTGAATGTTGCGTCATGATTGGTGAATTTTTCTGTAAAACAATAATAATATACCGTCAAACAAAAATTTATCACCATGCTTTTTTTCCCAACGCCCCTGCGCCCTTTGGCTTTTCTCCGTGCTTTATCGTGTCTTTTGGCCCTGGTGCTGCTGTCGGCCTGTGGCAGTGTGCCGGTGTCATCACTGTGGAAGCTGCGGCAGCTCCAGCTGGAGACGCTGGACCCCGCCGCGCTGCGCGCCGCCGTGGTACACAGCCCGGGCCTGCAGCTTCATGGCAACGCACTGGAGCTCACGGTGAGCGTTTCGCGCACGCTGCGCAAGCCCGGGGGAGCCATCGCCACCGAGCGCCTGGAAGAAAAATTGCCCCTGCAGGAGCTGCGCAGCACGGCCGATCGCAGCGTGCTCGCGGAATATGAAACGCCCCGGACCCATGTGCAGGTCTGGCGGATCGACCCCGCCGCCCTGCCGCGCCTGCAGGCCCTGCGAGAGCGGGCCATGGGCTGGAAAGGCACGGACGATGGTTCCCGTCAGTTGGGCCTGGGGCTGGAACTGTCGGGCTGTCAACAAGGCGGCTCCGGCAGCCGCGTCGTGACCACCCTCTTGCGATTCACCGAAGCAGGGGAATACATCCCGCTGGTGCGCAACCTCGACCTTGCGGAGACGATGCCAGCGCACGAGCTCGCCAAGCGGTTTCCGACCTGCACAACGCGCTGAGCCGCCTCAGTGCGCTGCGCGCAAGGCCGTCAGAACGCTACCGCATGCCCGTCCTTGCGCGGGTCAGAGCCTGCGATGTAGCTGTTGCCGTTCTTGAGCACCAGCTGGGCGCCGCCAAAGGCGAACACGCCATTGCCTTCTTCCACCGTCACCTCGTGCCCGCGCGCGCGCAGCGCGGCGACCACGGCGGTGTCAAAGCCCGGCTCCACGGCCACACCCTTGCCGCCCGTCACGCGCCAGCGGGGCGCGTCGGCAGCCGCCTGCGGGTTCTGGCCGTAGCGCAGCACACGCAGCGCCATCTGCGTGTGGCCCTGGCTCTGCATCGGCCCGCCCATCACGCCAAACGCCATCTGCGGCGTGCCGTCGGCATGCATGGCAAAGGCCGGGATGATGGTGTGCGAGGGGCGCTTGCGCGGCGCCACCTGATTGGCGTGGCCCGGGATCAGGTTGAAGCCATGGCCCCGGTTCTGCAGGCTGATGCCCGTGCCCGGCACCACCACGCCCGAGCCAAAGCCCATGTAGTTGGACTGGATGAACGAGACCATCATGCCGGACGCGTCTGCCGCCGCCAGGTACACCGTGCCGCCGGGGCGCGGCGCGCCGTAGCCGGGGTCGCCAGCGCGCGTGGTGTCGATCAGCGCAGCGCGGCTGCGTAGGTAGTCGGGGTTCAGCAGCGCATCGGGCTTGACGTGCATGGCGTCGATGTCGGCGTTGTACTGGTGCAGGTCGGCAAACGCGAGTTTCATGGCCTCGATGCTGGCGTGCACGGTCTCCACGCTGTCCAGCGGGTGCGTGCCCACACCGTGGGCATCGAGCATGCCCAGCGCCATCAGCGCGGCAATGCCTTGGCCATTGGGCGGGATTTCATGAACCACGGAATCACCAAAGCGCTGCTGAATGGTGCCCACCCAGTCGGCCTGGTGCGCGGCCAGGTCGGCCATCGTCATGGCGCCGCCATGGGCCTGCGAATGTGCTGCGATGCGCTCGGCGATCACGCCGCGGTAGAAAGCCTCGCCCTCGGTCTCGGCAATCAGCTCCAGCGTGCGCGCATGGGCTTCGCTGCGGAAGATTTCGCCCGCCTGGGGCACGCGACCATTCGGCATGAAGCACTCGGCAAACCCGGGCTGCGTGCCCAGCTTGGCCGCGCCCAGCGCCCACAGGCGGGCGATGGTGGGCGACACCGGGAAGCCATTGCGCGCGTAGTCGATGGCGGGCTGGGCCAGTTGTGCAAACGGCAGCTTGCCCAGGCGCTTGGAGAGCGCCACCCAGGCCGACACGGCACCCGGCACGGTGACGGCGTTCCAGCCCGTCTCGGGGATGCCACCCAATTTTTCGAAGTATTCAGGCGTCCACGCTGCGGGCGAGCGGCCCGAGGCATTGAGGCCGTGCAGCTCCTTGCCATCCCACACGATGGCAAACCCGTCGCTGCCCAGGCCGCAGCCCGTGGGCTCCACCACGGTGAGCGCCATGGCGGCGGCAATGGCGGCGTCCACCGCGTTGCCACCGGCCAGAAGCATGCGCAGCCCCGCCTGCGCCGCCAGTGGTTGCGACGTGGAGACCACATTGCGGCCCATCACCGCGCTGCGGTGGGAGGCGTAGGGAAGGGACCAGTCGAGGGCTTGGGGGTTCATGTGATGGGACTCCATGGCGGGCCAGGACCCGCTCGGATGAAAACTGGCGTGTCCGAGGAAAAGGACACCGAGGAAGGGCCGCCCCGCACCGAGGGTGTCGTCCCCTCGCCCGCATCGCGTAGCGGTGCGAGAGCGGGGGGAAGGCGCGCAGCGCCTCAGGGGGGTTATTCAATGCTTATTTTGTGTTGGCGAATCACCGTCGCCCAGCGGTTGCTGTCCGCCTGCACCATGGCACCAAACAGCGCGGGTGTGCGCGGCGCGGCGGGCTCCACGCCCAGCTTGGCCAGGCTCTCGGCCACCTCGGGCGCCTGCACGGCCTTGGCAAAAGCCTTGTACACGCGGTCCACCAAGGCGGGGGGAGCCCCGGCGGGCAGGTACACGCCAAACCAGGTCACCGACGAATAGCCGGGCAGGCCAGATTCGGCCAGCGTGGGCAGCTCGGGCGCCAGGGTGCTGCGCTTTTCGCTGGTCACGGCCAGTGCGCGCAGGCGGCCGGCCTTGGCGTGCGGCATGCCGGTGGGCAGGGAATCGAACAGCACATGCGTCTGCCCGGCAATCAGGTCAGGGATGGCCAGGGCCGTGCCCTTGTAGGGGATGTGCGTCATCTCCACACCCGCCTGGGCGCTGAAGGCGGCCGTGTTCAGGTGCACGATGGTGCCGTTGCCGCTGGTGGCGTAGTTGAGCTTGCCGGGGTGGGCCTTGGCGTAGGCAATCAGTTCGCCCACGGTCTTGACCGGCAGGCTGTTGGTGACCAGCAGCACGCTGGGTGCGTCGGCCACATGGGCCACCGGCGTGAAGTCCTTGCGCGGGTCATAAGCCAGCTTGGGCATGAGGTGGGGCGAGATGGCATGTGTGCTGCTGGTGGTCAGCAGCAGGGTGTAGCCATCGGGTGCGGCCTTGGCCGCCTCGGCCGTGCCCAGGGTGCCGCCCGCGCCGGGCTTGTTGTCCACCACCAGTTGCTGGCCCAGGTCGGCCGCCACGCGCTGGGTGACCACGCGGGCCACCAGGTCGGTTGCGCCGCTGGCGGGAAAGGGCACGATCACCCGCACAGGGCGGTCCGGCCAGTTGGCTTGCGCATGCGCCGCCGCCGACACCACCAACAGGCCCGCCAGGCCCCAGACACCACGGCCCCAGGAAAGTAGACGCATACGCAGCACTCCAGCCAATAAGTTGAACAACACACAGAGAGAGTGGGCCATCTTAGGAAGCTGTGCCTTGCTTGACCACCAGCATTTCGGCAAGCTGCTTTGCCATAGCGGCAAACCGGCGCATACTGCGGCCTCGTTTGGAGAACCCGCCCCCGATGCGCGCCCACCTGCTGCAAGACACCACGCTGCGCTACTTTCTGGAAGTGGCGCAGAGCGGATCACTCACCGAGGCGTCGGCGCGGCTGCATGTGGCCGCCTCGGCCCTGAGCCGCCAGATCGCGGGGCTGGAGGCACAGCTGGGCACCCCGCTGTTCGAGCGCCACCCGCGCGGCATGGTGCTCACAGCGGCGGGCGAGATCCTGGCCGTGCACGCGCGCCGCGCCGTGCTCGACGCTGAACGGGCCCTGGGCGAGATCGGCGCACTACAGGGCCTGCGCGCCGGACAGGTGCGGCTGGCGACCTCCGACGCGTTTGCCAACGAGCTGGTTCCACGCCTGTGCGTCGAGTTTCAGCGCACCCACACCGGCATCCAGTTCAGCGTGATTGCGCTGCCCACGGCCCAGGTGCCCGACGCGGTGCGCAGCGGCGCGGCCGACATCGGCCTGTGTTTCAGCCGCGCGCCGCACAAAGACATCGATGTGGCCTACCGCCAGACCGCGCCCGTGCTGGCCCTGGTCCCGCCCGGCCACCCGCTGGCGGGCGCTGGCAGCGTCACGCTGGCCCAAATGGCCGACTACCCGCTGGCCCTGCCCCCGGCCGAGACCACGGTGCGCCAGATGATCGACATCGTCTGCAGCCGCCAGGGCCTGCAGCTCAGCGCCGTGCTCATCAGCAACCACGCCAAGACGGTGCTCAACTTCGTGGCGCATGGCGGCGGGCTGTCGGTGGCCAGCGAGATCGCAGCGCGCCACCTGGTGGCGGCGGGCGCCATCGTGGCCCTGCCCATCAGCGATGCGGGCATGGACCTGCGCGACCTGGAGGTGCAGACCCTGGCAGGCCGCAGCCTGCCGGTGGCCGTGCAGGCATTCATGGATTTGCTCAAGGAGCGGTTGCCGGGGCCCTGGTAGCCCCGGGTGACTCCCCCCAGACTCAGTAGCCGTGTTCCGCGCGGAACGCCCGCGCCTTGCCAAAGTGCCCGTTGCCGATGAAGGGCACGGGCGGACGCAGCGCCGACAGGGGCGAGGGGTGGTTGGATGTGAGCACCAGATGCCCCCGGTCCTGCGGGATGAAGGCGCGCTTGGACTGCGCGTGCGAGCCCCAGAGCATGAACACCACCGGGCGCGGCCCCTCGGCCACGTGGCGGATCACGGCGTCGGTCAGCGCCTCCCAGCCCTTGCCCGCGTGGCTGGCGGGCTGGCCCTCTTCCACCGTGAGGCCGGTGTTGAGCAGCAACACGCCGTTCTGGGCCCACTTCACCAGGCTGCCGCCCGGCGTGGGAAAGGGCGGGAACGGAACGCCCAGGTCGCGCTGCATTTCCTTGAAGATGTTCTGCAGCGAGGGCGGCAGGCGCACGCCGGGCGCCACAGAAAACGCCAGCCCCTCGGCCTGGCCCCGGCCGTGGTACGGGTCCTGGCCCAGGATGACCACGCGCACGGCGTCGGGCGGTGTCAGCTCCAGCGCGCGCAATGGCTGGGGCGGGAAGACCACCGCCCCGGCGGCAAGCCGCGATTGCAGAAACGCCTGCAGCGCCTGGCCCCGCTCGGCCGCAAAGAAGGCGTCCACCAGGGGCTGCCAGCCGGGCGCCACAGGCCATGCGGCCGGGTCGGCACTCTGGAGCTGGGTGGCGGATTGTGCGGGTGAATTCATGGTCAAAATGGCTTTCCACGCGCTATGGACAAGCGCCACGAGCTCTCAAAACAATAGCAAACGATCCTCTCAGGCAAACAGCTTGGCGAGCGCCAGGCCCGGGTCATCCGCCCGCATGAAGGCCTCGCCCACCAGGAAGGCGTGCACGCCCGCATCGCGCATGGTCTTTACATCGGCAGGCTTGAGGATGCCCGATTCGGTGACCAGCAAGCGGTCCGCAGGCACATCCTTGAGCATGCCCAGGGTGGTGTCCAGCGTGACTTCAAACGTGCGCAGGTTGCGGTTGTTGATGCCCACCAGCGGGGTTTTGAGCTTGAGCGCGCGCTCCAGTTCGGCGCGGTCATGCACCTCCACCAGCACGGCCATGTCCAGGCTGCGGGCAATGGCCTCGAAGTCGGCCATCTGGGCGTCGTCCAGGCTGGCGGCGATCAGCAGGATGGCATCGGCTCCCATGGCCCGCGATTCGTAGATCTGGTACGCATCGACCATGAAATCCTTGCGCAGCACCGGCAGCAAGGTGCTGGCGCGGGCCTGCTTGAGGTAGTCGGGCTGGCCCTGAAAGAACTGCCGGTCGGTCAGCACCGACAGGCAGGCCGCGCTGACCTTGCCATCGCCTTCCATGTAGCTCTGGGCGATGTCGGCGGGCTCGAAGTTGGCACGCAGCACGCCCTTGCTGGGGCTGGCCTTCTTGATCTCGGCAATCACCGCCGCCTGGCCCTTGGCGATCTTGGCGCGCAGCGCGCCTTCAAAGTCGCGGGTGAGTACACGGCTCTCGGCGTCGGCGCGCATGGCTTCAAAGGACAGGCGCTTTTTGGCGGCGGCCACTTCTTCGTGCTTGACGGCGACGATTTTGTTGAGGATGTCACTGCTCATGGTGCGCGGCCTTTGGGTTGTCGGTTTCGGTGTCGTCGGGCTCAGGGGAGCCCTGTTTCAGAATTTTGGTGAACATGCGGTGCATCAAGAACCCGGCCACGATGAAAAGGGCAGAGATGCCCAGTGCAATCCAGGTGCCAGGGTCGCGCCACATGGCCGTGTCAGGCCGCCGTGGCCAGCGCGTGCGTGCGCGTGACCACCTGCTCCAGCTTGGCCAGCGCGGCGCCCGACGCAATCACGGCACGGGCCTTGGCCAAGCCTGCGGGCACCGAATCGACCACATTGGCGGCATACAGTGCCACGCCCGCGTTCAGGCACACGATGTCTTGCGCGGCGCCAGGCTCGCCCTTGAGCACGCCGATCAGCATCTCTCGCGACTGCTCGGGCGTCTCAACCTTGAGCGCGCGATTGCTCGCCATCGGCAGGCCAAAGTCCTCGGGGTGGATTTCGTACTCGGTGATCTGGCCGTTTTTCAACTCACCCACCAAAGTGGCAGCGCCCAAGCTGACTTCGTCCATGCCATCACGGCCGTACACCACCAGCGCGTGCTCGGCGCCCAGGCGCTGCAGCGCGCGTACCTGGATACCGACGAGGTCGGGGTGGAACACGCCCATCAGGATGTTGGGCGCACCGGCCGGGTTGGTCAGCGGGCCCAGGATGTTGAAGATGGTGCGCACGCCGAGTTCCTTGCGCACCGGGGCCACGTTCTTCATGGCGGGGTGGTGGTTGGGCGCGAACATGAAGCCGATGCCGACTTCAGCGATGCACTGGGCGATCTGCTCGGGTTTGAGGTTGATGTGGATGCCCAGGGCCTCCATCACATCGGCGCTGCCGCTTTTGCTGGATACGCCGCGCCCGCCATGTTTGCTGACCTTGGCGCCCGCTGCGGCGGCCACGAACATCGAGCAGGTGGAGATGTTGAAGGTGTTGGCACCGTCGCCGCCCGTGCCCACGATGTCCACCATGTGGGTCGCGTCCTTGACGTGCACCTTGGTACTGAACTCGCGCATCACCTGCGCGGCGGCGGTGATCTCGCCAATGGTTTCCTTCTTCACGCGCAGGCCGGTGATGATGGCTGCGGTCATGACGGGCGACAGCTCGCCATTCATGATGAGGCGCATCAGGTGCAGCATCTCGTCGTGAAAGATTTCGCGGTGCTCGATGGTGCGCTGCAGCGCTTCCTGGGGGGTGATGGGCATGACGGTGTCTCCTGGGGTGGCGGTCAGGCCGCCGGTTGATCTGTAAAGGCCAGCTTGAGTCCGAAGCCGATGAACATGGCGCCCGCCACGCGGTCCAGCCAGTGCATGCCGCGCTGGATCACCGTGGCGCGTCGCGCCATCCATGATGCCGCCAGCGCCCAGCCCACATTGACGGGGATGGCGTTCACGTTGAACAGCACGCCCAGCAGCACAAAGGCCAGCGCCTTGTTGTCGGTGCCCGGCGCGATGAACTGCGGCACAAAGGCCAGGAAGAAGATGGCGACCTTGGGGTTGAGCACATTGGTCCAGAAGCCCCCCAGGAACACCTTGCGAAGCGGCGTGTGCGGCGCAGGGGCCGCCTGCGCAGCTGCCAGCGCTGCGCTGTTACCACCATCAGCACCGGGCTTGGACAACAGCATGCGCACGCCCATCCACATCAGGTAGGCCGCGCCGATCCACTTGAGCACCGTGAACGCCGTGGCCGAGGTGGCCAGCAGCGCGCCCACACCCACGGCGGCCGCAAAGATGTGCACGAAGCACCCGGCCGTGATGCCCAGCCCCGCAACGATGCCCGCGCGTGTGCCGGAACGCAGCGCGTTGGTAACGATGTAGAGCACATCGGGCCCGGGCGTGAGGTTGAGCAGCCAGCCTGCCGCGATGAACATGAGCAGTTGATGAAGTTCGGGCATGGGTGTGTCTACCAGCGTCGGTCAGGTTCCAGGCGGTGCAGGAAGGTCGTCAGCGAATCGCGCGGAGGCTGCACCGCATGCGCGGCCAGGATGCGCCCCGCCGCCCCCCGGTGGTACGTGCCATGCACAACCAAGTGGTTCAGGATCTCGCTGCGCGACATGCGCCCCGTGTCGCCGTCGGTGAAGCGGAACGCCACCGGTTCGGCCAGCTGCGCATCATCCAGCCCGCCCACGTACTGCACATACCAGTCGTCCGACGCGCGCACGGTATCGCTCAGGGTTGCCAGCTCCGGCGTTTCATCGGTGTTGGTGGCCCGGTAGGTGGTCTGGGGCAGGCCCTGCAGGTGGCTGGCAAAGATGCGGTCCACCACGTAGGTGTGGTTCAGGATGCGCACAAACAGACGGTAGTCGTCGGCAGGCAGCGCGCCCTGCGATGCCGCGCCCAGTGCCAGCAGTTCCTGGTTGGCCCACCGCTTGTACTGGAAAAGCTGGGCCAGGCCCTGGTGGGCTGTCATGCGCGCTGCTCCAGAAAGTTCTTGAGCATGGCGTGACCGTGTTCGGTGAGGATGCTTTCGGGATGGAACTGCACGCCTTCGATGGGCAGCGTCTTGTGGCGCACGCCCATGATTTCGCCGTCGTCGGTCCAGGCGGTCACTTCGAGCACATCCGGGCACGTGGCGCGCTCGATGGCGAGGGAGTGGTAGCGGTTGACGGTGAACTGCTCGGGCAGCCCGGCAAACACGCCCTTTTGCGTGGTGGTGATGACGCTGGTCTTACCGTGCATCAGCTCCTGCGCGCGGATGATGTTGCCGCCGAAGGCCGCGCCGATGCTCTGGTGGCCCAGGCACACCCCCAGGATGGGCAGCTTGCCGGCAAAGTGCTTGATCGCTGCCACCGAGATACCGGCCTCTGCAGGTGAGCACGGCCCGGGCGAGATGACCAGGCGGTCAAGCTGGCCCGCGTTCAGGCGCGCCTCGACCTCGGCCACGGTGATCTCGTCGTTGCGGAACACCTCGACCTCGGCGCCCAGTTCACCAAAGTACTGGACGATGTTGTAGGTAAAGCTGTCGTAGTTATCGACCATCAAGAGTTTCATGCGGCGCTCCCGGCAGTGGCGGGCTCGCGCAGGCGGGCGAACTCGCGGTGTTCATAGGCAATGCAGACTTCCATGAGGCTGCGGTAGATGGCTTCGATCACGTCGGCATCGCCGCCTTCGGCCTGGGCACGTTCGCGCACACGGTCCACGATGGCCTGGATGCGCGCTTCGTCGCGCACCTGTTCCACGCCTTGCTTGATGCGGGCGGCCTGGGTCATGTAGCCCACGCGCTCCACCAACAGGGGCACCAGCACGTCGTCCAGCGCGTTCACTTCGCGGCGCACGTCCTGCATGGTGGTGCAGGCCTTCACTTTGGCGATGGCCTTGGGGTCACGGATCGTCATTCCAGGCCCTCCTCAACCAGTTCGGCGGCGCGCAGCAGCGCGCGGGCCTTGTGCTCGGTCTCTTTCCATTCCAGCTCGGGCACCGAATCGGCCACCACACCGGCAGCCGCCTGCACGTAGAGCGTGCCGTTTTTGATGATGCCAGTGCGGATCGCAATGGCCACGTCCATGTCGCCCGCGTAGCTCAGGTAGCCGCAGGCGCCGCCGTAAAGGCCGCGCTTGGTGGGTTCCAGCTGGTCGATGAGTTCCATGGCGTGCACCTTGGGCGCGCCGGTGAGCGTGCCTGCCGGGAAGGTGGCCTTGAGCACGTCCATGCTGGTCATGCCATCGTGCAGGATGCCTTCCACGTTGCTCACGATGTGCATTACGTGGCTGTAGCGCTCCACCGCAAAGGCTTCGGTCACCTTGACGGTGCCGGTTTTGGCGATGCGGCCGATGTCGTTGCGCGCCAGGTCGATCAGCATCACGTGCTCGGCGCGTTCCTTGGGATCGTTGATGAGTTCGACCTCGGTGGCCTTGTCCTTCTCGGGCGTGGCGCCACGCGGGCGAGTGCCGGCCAGGGGGCGGATGGTGACCTTGGTGCCCTCGTCGGTCTTCTCCTGGCGCACCAGGATCTCGGGGCTGGCGCCCACCACATGGAAGTCGCCAAAGTCGTAGAAGTACATGTACGGCGACGGGTTCAGCGAACGCAGCGCGCGGTACAGGCTCAGGGGGCTTTCGGTGTAGCGCTTGTGGATGCGCTGGCCCACCTGCACCTGCATGAAGTCACCCGCAGCAATCAGCTCCTTGGCGCGGTTCACAGCGGCCAGGTAGTCGGCCTTGGCAAAGTCGCGCTGGGCGGGGTGGCTTTCGGTGGCCTTGACCACGGGGGCACTCACCGAATACTTGAGCTGCTCTTTCAGCTCGCGCAGGCGCTTCTTGGCGCGGGTGTAGGCCTCAGGCTGGGCCGGGTCGGCGTAGACGATGAGGTAGAGCTTGCCCGAGAGGTTGTCGATGACCGCCAGTTCTTCGCACTGCAGCAACAGGATGTCGGGGCACCCCAGGGTGTCGGGCGGGCAGGTGGTCTCCAGCTTCTTTTCGATGTAGCGCACCGCGTCGTAGCCAAAGTAGCCCGCTAGGCCGCCACAAAAGCGCGGCAGGCCGGGGCGCAGCGCCACCTTGAACCGCTTTTGGTATGCCTCAATGAAGTCGAGCGGATTGCCCTGGGCGGTTTCGACCACCTGGCCGTCCGTCACGACCTCGGTTTTGGCCTGCGCCCCAAAGCCGCTGGCCCGCAGCAGCGTGCGTGCGGGCAGGCCGATGAAACTGTAGCGCCCGAAGCGCTCGCCACCCACCACGGATTCGAGCAGGAAGCTGTGCTTGCCCCCGTCCTTGGTGTGCGCCAGCTTCAGGTACAACGAGAGCGGGGTTTCCAGGTCCGCAAAGGCCTCGACCATGAGCGGAATGCGGTTGTAGCCTTCGCTGGCCAGGCTTTTGAATTCAAGTTCTGTGATCACGGGGAGGGCTCCCAGCTGTCGCAGCGCGTGTCCCTGTCAATGAAAAAGGGGCGCTGCGGTCCATTCAATCGGCCTCACCGCATCGGGGTGGAGGCCACGGGTGCACGCTGGGGCTGCTGCCCAGGTGCCATCAGGCGTTCAAAGCGACAGGCTGACGCCAGGGCCAGGCTCCCCGGTCGCTGCAACCTGTGATGAACACGTGGTGAATGAACATGGGCCAAAGTGTAGCAAAGCTTTTTTCAGGGCCAGAGTTGACGACTCTCAAGGCGAGATCGCACAACCACTCGAAAACCCTGTTGCGGCCCGGCAGGAGCACTGCAACAATTTGAAACGAACGACCGTTCTTTTTTAGGAGTTGCGCATGAAGTTTCTCCAGCGATGTGCCGCAGCAGCCGTGGCCTGCCTGTTGGCGGCCGGTGCTATTGCCCAGCCCATCACCGTGGCCGACGTCAAGTATGAAGAGACGAGCAGCCTGAGTGGCAGCAGCCTTCAGCTCAATGGCGCAGGGGTTCGCTACAAGGCCGTGTTCAAGGTGTACACCGCAGGCCTGTACCTTGAAAAGAAGGCCTCGACTCCCGCTGAAATCATGGCCCTGAAGGGCCCCAAGCGCATGAGCATCACCATGCTGCGCGAGATCGACTCCACCGAGCTGGGCAAGCTGTTCTCGCGCGGCATGGAGGACAACATGGACCGCGCAGCGTTCTCCAAGCTCATCCCGGGCGTGCTGCGCATGAGCCAGATCTTCTCGGACCACAAGAAGCTGCAGGCGGGCGACCAGTTCATGATCGACTGGATACCAGGTACCGGCACGGTGATCACGGTCAAGGGCAAGCCCCAGGGCGAGCCTTTCAAGGAGCCGGAGTTCTTCAACGCGCTGCTGGGCATCTGGCTGGGCAATGTGCCCGCCGACTGGAAGCTCAAGGACGCCCTTCTGGGCAAGCCTGCGTAACCCCCTGGGACAAACCCCGAGGCACTTCCGCCCGGGGCTGTCCCGCGCCCGACAGACGCGCTCCCTACTCGGGAGTAGCCTTTGGACCAACGAGCACACCCGCCCCTCACTGACGAAACAACGGCCTCTTGCTGCGCGCACCCCGCAGTCACTGATGCCACGGCCTGAACCGAGTTTTTCGCGCTACCCGCGCCCCGCAACGAGCCGTCTGTAACGCCCCCAATTTTCTGCCCCCAGATACCTTTTTGCGCCAGACCCCACCATGAAACTCAGCAACCTTTCCGTCGGCCTGCGCCTGGGCGCGTCGTTCGGTGCCATCCTGCTCATCACCGCGTTGATTGCCGCCACCGGCATGTGGCGCATCGCGAGCCTGCAAGGCGCCAGCGAACGCGTGGCCACCCAGGAGATCGAGCAGCAGACCCTGGTGGAGAACTGGGCGTCAGACATCCGCCTGAACTGGGTGCGCACCGAGGCCTTCCTCAAGGCCATTGACCGCGACTACATGGAAAAGCTCACGGCCGACACGCAGGCCACAGCCAAAGGCATCGAGGGCAAGGTCCAGCGCATCGAAGGCCTGGTACAGGGAGACAAGAACCGTGCGCAACTGGCCACCATTGCCGCCGCCAGCAAGGCCTACAACGACAAGCTCGCCGAGATCCGCGAACTGCACCGTGGCGGCGAGCCCAATGTGCCCACGCTGGTGGACAAGGACTTGCGCCCTCTGGCGGACAAGTACCTCCAATCCCTCGACGACCTGCGCACTGCCATGGCCGCGCAGCTGGCCGACAGCCAGGGCGACACCAGCACGCTGGCCAAGGCCAGCCAGGTGTTGCTGGGCGTGGGCACACTGATAGCCGTGGCACTGGGGGCGCTATTGGCCTTCACCGTCACACGCTCCATCGTGCAACCTGTGCAGCGGGGCAAGCAGGCGGCAGAGAGCATTGCCGATGGCGACCTGACCCACCCCATCGAAGCCAGCGGCAATGACGAAACCGGCCAACTGCTGCAGGCGCTGGCCACCATGCAATCGCGCCTGGCCACCATCGTCGGCAATGTGCGCCACAACGCAGAAGGCGTGGCCACAGCCAGCGTCGAAATTGCATCCGGCAACAACGACCTCTCGGCACGCACGGAACAGCAAGCCTCAGCCTTGCAGCAGACCGCCGCATCCATGGAAGAACTTGGCTCCACGGTGCGCCAGAACGCCGACAACGCGCGCACGGCCAATCAGCTCGCCATGAGCGCATCCACCGTGGCCCAACAGGGAGGCGATGTGGTGGCCGAAGTGGTCGAGACCATGAAGGGCATCAACGACAGCAGCCGCAAGATCGCCGACATCATCAGCGTCATCGACGGCATCGCCTTCCAGACCAACATCCTGGCCCTGAATGCTGCCGTGGAGGCTGCGCGCGCGGGCGAACAGGGGCGCGGCTTTGCCGTGGTGGCAGGGGAAGTGCGCAGCCTCGCGGGTCGCAGCGCTGAAGCCGCCAAGGAGATCAAGGGCCTGATCGGCACCAGCGTGGAGCGCGTGGAGCGCGGCACAGCCCTGGTGGACAAGGCCGGCGCCACCATGAGCGAAGTGGTTGCATCGATCCGCCGCGTGACGGAGATCATGGGCGAGATCAGCGCAGCCAGCAGCGAACAGAGTCAGGGTGTCTCGCAGGTGGGCGAAGCCATCACGCAGATGGACCAGGCCACGCAGCAGAACGCGGCCCTGGTAGAGCAAAGCGCAGCAGCGGCCGACAGCCTCAAGACACAGGCGGGGCAGCTGGTGGATGCGGTGGCGGTTTTCCGCCTCTCAGCCAACACCACCCGCCACGGCGATGCAACGCCCGCCCCCGTGCGCGGCAGCAGCATCAGCGCATCGCGGCTGGACTACCGCGCCGTGGCGCCACGCCAGTTACCCGCCTGAGATCGGCTCAGGTCAGCTGCGCCAGCGAATCCACAAAACCGTCGGCATCCACGGCCCGAACGGGCGCGCCGTGGTTGTAGCCGTAGGTGACCAGCACCACGGGGCACCCGGCCGCGCGGGCAGCCTGCGCGTCGTTGCTGGAATCGCCCAGCATCAGCGTGCGCGCGGGGGCAGTGCCCAGCGCTTCGCAGGTCTTGAGGAGGGGCAGAGGATCGGGCTTCTTGCGCTCGAAGGCGTCACCGCCAAACACTTTCTCGAAATACCCGTCGAGGCCCTTGGACTTCAGAAGCGGCAGCGCAAAGTCCGTGGGTTTGTTGGTCAGGCAGGCCAGGCGCAGCCCCCGGGCATGCAGCGCCTTCAGACCGTCCTCTACACCCCGGTAAACCCCTGCAAACTGGCCGTTGATGTCCAGGTAGTGGCGCTGGTAGCTGGCCCAGGCTGCAGGATAGTATGCTTCGCTTTTTATAGCATCTTGCGCAATACCATCAAGCGCCAGAACGTGTTTTAGCACTGATCGCAGCAAATGCTCCGAGCCTTTGCCCACCATGTGTTCGATGTGCAGGGCCTCGATGGCCGGCAGAGCCAGCTCACGGAGCATGCGATTGATCGCCTCGTTGAAATCCCCCATGGTGTCCACCATGGTGCCGTCCAGGTCCACGATGACGGCATCTACACGGGACAGCAGAGAAGACAACATGGGGTCAGCGGCGTGGGACATAAGGCAGAAAGACGGAAGAGGAAAAAGTTGCCCAAGTTTAAGGAACCGATGAAGCCTTCTTCCTCCCGCCCACCCTGCATTCAGCGCAAGCTCAGCGTCTGCAGCTTCCACGCAGGGTCTTGCCAACGCTGGAACAAAGGCAGCGCTGCTACATCGCCCGTGACCCGCTCAGTGGTCAGGCCGTCCAACCGCACCACCTCAAAGCTCTTGCGGTAGCGCCCCTGGCCGCGCGCCTCGCGTGCCACCAGCATCTGCTGGCCGCCAGGCACCCATCCGGCCCACTCGGCCACGCCGGTTTCTGGCGTGGTGGCCGCTGGCGGCAGCACATCGGCGAGCCAGCCGCCTTCGGTCTTGCGCAGCACCCACAGCTCGCGCCAGCCTTCCAGGGGTTGCACGGCCAAGGCCACCGCCGTGCCTTCGCGGTTGGTGCTGGCCGACGCAGACCAGACCACGCCATAGGTGCAACGGCGCAGCAGCGGGGCCTGGGCCGTGTGCTGGGCATCCACCAGCAGCACACAGGTTTCACCGGGAGCGCCGGGCTCGGTCACCAGGGTCGGGCGGGCTGCTTTGGATGGGGCCGCTGGCGCGGTGGTGGGCACCAGTGCCCAGCGCACCGCACTCACGCGCATGGCAGCGTCGTTGTAGGCGCTCTGGTCTTCATCGGGCAGGTCGGCCTTGCTCACGCCGGCGAACTCGGTCAGCGCGCGCGCAGCAGCGGCAGCCACCGCTGGATCTGCAACATTTTTGCGCGCCTGCTCGAAAGCCGTGGCGCCCCACACGCTGGCGCGGCGCATCTGTACGCGGTTGCGCAGGTAGGGCGGCAAGCCGGCAACGTCCACACGCTCCAGCACATCGACCTGCCAGGCGTGCACCTTGGCGCGTTCGTGGGCTGGCAGGTCGGGGTTGATGCACTCTGGCCGCGTCAGCGCCAGGGCGGCGCGGGCGCGCTGGGCGGCATCGGCCACCGGCATGGCCAGCACGCGGCGAAAGGCTTCGCCGTCATAGCAAACCTGCATGCGGCCCTCCACCTCATAGGTGGAAAAACGCACGCCGTAGGCATTGGCCACATCCAGGTGCGCGGACAGCGTGGCCCCCGAGGCCTTGCCCGGCACGGCCACCGAGGCGCGGCGTGCAAGCCGGTCGGCGAACGTGCCCAGCGCATCAAAAGCCTGTGCGCCCTCGACACCCGCCAGCAGCTGGCCGGGAGCCGCCTGCAGGTAGGCGGCGGTGAGGCCAATCCCCAGCGCCTCAGCACCCGGCGTGTCTTGCATGAAACGCAGCACAGCCAGCAACGCGGGGCCTTCGGCCTCGGTCAGTGCCATGCGGCGCACATCGCTGGCGCGGATGAAGCCGCCGCGCTCACGCTTGTGGTCCCACACCTGCAGGTAATCCAGGCGCTCGCCGCGCACCTCCAGCACCTCGCCCTGCCACAGGCTGGCCTGCTGCTGGGCGCCATCGCGCGGCGCGGCACGCAGGCTGGCCTGGTCCTGCACCACGATGGCACTGCCCAGGGTATTGACCGAAGCAGGAGGCACGGCGGCAGAGGCCACCGTGACTGCAGCGCTGGCGACCGCTGCAATGAAGGTCAAGGTCGTGAGATTCATGTTCACTGCTCCACAGCCTGGACGGTGGAGGTGTCGTCGGCCACGCCCGCAGCCTGCACGACACCGGCTTGCGCATTGCGGTTGCCGCCCAGCAGCGCCGCGCCGATGAAATCACCGTTGGTCGGAGGCGGCGCGATGATGACCTGGATCTTGTCGGAGAGCTTGTCGGCCAGCGTCTTCTGGATGAGCAGCGGATGCTTGGTGACCAGCGCTCCTTCGCGCGCCATCTGCTCGGCGTTCACCTTGCCAATGCGGTCCATGCGGTAGGCCTCGGCCTCAGCCAACTTCTGGCGGGCATCCGCCTCGCCGTTGGCTTCGATGCGGCGGGCCTGGGCGCTGCCCTCGGCGGCCTTGATGCGCGATACCTTTTCGGCCTCGGCCTCCAGCTGGCGCTGCTCGATCTGGCGCTGCTTGAAGGGCAGCACATGTTTCATCGCCTCTTCCTGGGCGCGGGCGGCGATCACCTGCTCGCGGGCCGCAGCTTCAGCAGCCACCTCGCGGCGCACCTTATCTGCATTGGCGTCGAGTTCGGTCTCCTTCACACGCTTGTCTTTCAGCTCCAGCGTGTAGCGCATCTTCTCGGAAGCCAGTTCCTCGGCCAGCAGGCTGTCCATGCCGCGGCGGTACTCGGCGGGCAGGTCCACCTTGCCGATCTGCACGTGGCGCAGCAGCACGCCATCGGCGGCCAGGCGCGTGCGCAGCTCGGTCTCGATGATTTGTGCGATCTCGGCACGCTTGGACGAGAAAATTTCACGCACGGTGTAGCGGGCAAACACCTTGTAGACCAACCCCTGCACGGCAGGTGCCACGATGTCGGCGTCCACATCATCGGGCAGGCGGCCAGCCTTGACGGTTTCGGAGGACGGATCGAGTGCGTAGCGCACGCTCAGGTCAAGCCCGAACGACAATCCTTCCACCGATTGCAAGGGTGCGCTGCCATTGGCCTGGCGCATGGCTTCAGGGCGGTAGCTCTGGTCCCGCAGAGAGAAGATGCGCACGCTGTGCAGGCCCGGAACCACCCACATGCTGCCATCACGCCACTGGCTCACCGAACCGGTGAACTGGTTCATGCGGACCGCCAGCTCCCCCTGGCCCAGCTGCTGCACCGGCGGGTGGCGAAGCACAAGGCCCCCTGCACCGACCACCACGGCACCGGCCACCATCCAGCGCACCGTGCTGGCCGTGGGCAGCAGGTACGCCCAGTGGATGCGCCCTGCGTCCACGTCTGCGGATGCTGGCATGACAGCTTCCGTCTGCGAAGGTGCCGCGTCTTGCGGCCATTCGCCGCTGGCGTCCAGCGGGCGGGGGGCGGCATTGCGCCCACGCAGGGCTTGCACGATGCGGTTCCAGGCGGTTTTCATGGTGGTTCTCTCTCTCGGTAGGGTGAAGTTGTTGTCTGCGTCTGAGCCGTCCGATCGGGCTGCTCATTGGGGACTGATTCTTCGGATTCACCCCGGAAGCAACAACGCAGCGCGCACCCCAAAGCCCTCACACCCACCGCACAACCCCTCCGGACCCGGAAGAAACCTTCACACCGGGCAAGCAAGGCGCCCCGGATAATCGACGCACCCTTACTCCGCGCCCCGCCCATGACCCGCATTGCCGTGATCGAAGACGACCTGCCCACCAGCAACCAGCTGGCGGGCTGGATTGCCAGTGCGAAGAGCGGCATCGTGATTGACCAGTGGTTCACGCGCGACGACGCCGAAGCCGCCCTGGCGCGCGAGCACTACGACGCCGTGGTCCTTGACATCGAACTGGGCCGTGAGCGCCATGCGGGCGTGGCGCTCATCAACGCCATCAACAAGCGCCGCCAGGGCACACCGGTGCTGGTGGTGTCGGCCATGCCTGCGGCCATCTACCGCAGCATCATGAAGGCGCTGGACGCGTGGGACTACCTGCAAAAGACCACGTTCGAGGAGGCCGACTTCATCGAGACCTTTCTCGACATCCTGCGCACCACGCAGGCACAGACTCCGACCCGCACAGCACCCGCCCCGGTGGACGATGCGCTGGTGCTGGACCCGCTGTGGCAGCGCTCCCCCACCTGGCGCGGCGAGCGCATCAACCTGCCGCTGACGGCCCAGCGCATCCTGGCCACGCTGCACCAGCGCAGTGGCGAGGTGGTGTCGTACGACGAACTTTTTGAGGTGGTGAAAAGCGGGCGCAACCGCGACAACGTGCGCAAGCACGTCAGCACCATCCGCGAGGCCCTGCGCGAGGTGGACCCCAGCTTTGAAGGCATTGAGAACGTGCCCATGCGCGGCTTTCGCTGGACTGGCAAGTGAAGCGTCTGCTCCGCCACCCCACGCTGGAAATGCCCCGCCTGGGCCTGCCCGCCTTTCGGTTGCGGATTCTGGTGCGCAGCGTGTTTGTGCTGCTGGCGCTGGCCACCGTCGCGCTGAGCGTGGTGCTGCTCAAGGAAGAAAAGGAGCGTGGCTGGCAGAGCTACCAGCACGGCTTCGCGCGCAGCCAGTCCGAGGTCATGGCCCGTCTGCGCCACCCCTCTGGGCAGTTGGCTTTGCTCAATGCTGGCAACCGTGGCGCCGCCCCCGCGCCGCTGGCGCCCCTGCTGCTGCCCTATGCGGCGCTAGATTTCGACGACCAAAACAAGGCCCAGCAGGCCGTGGAAATGGCAGGCTGCGCGGTGCAGTACCCCGACGGTTCGTCGGTCTGCGCGGCCATCGGCAACAACCCCTATGCCGGGGGCTTCATTTACCTGGTGGGCAGCTTCTACGCGGGCGAGCTGGTGCCCCGAGAACGTGGCGCACTGGATGTGCAGGCCGTGCACCGCGCCCGCATCACCCTGGACATGCGCGGCGCTACCTACCGCTGGGTGGCGCCTTTTGAAGCACTGCCACCCCAGGGCACGATCAGCACCCGGGGCCGCCTGACAGGATTCGTGGACAGCGGAGAAGAGTCCCTAGATGCCCGGGCGCGGCCAGTGCGAGATTTTCGCGGCTGGCTCTGGCAGAACGGCCAGTGCCGGGATCTGGCGGGCGCCGTGCCCGATTGCCTGCGCCGCACCTTCTACTCCATCCGCCTGCCGGTGGAGCTGTTCCGCGAAGCGCTGTTTGACAAGCAGCGCCTGGTCTGGCCGCCACAGGATCTTGGCAACATGCGCGTGCGGGTGGAAATGCTGGCGCCTGGCACGGGCGCGGCGCTGTTCGACAGCAATGCCCCCGGTGCCCAGGCTGCGGCTTCGCTGGCGGAGGTGGCGCGCACCCTGCTGCCCGGCGAACAGGTGCAGATCCGCAAGCTGGGCACGAGCGACAGCGAAGCGATCACGCTCAAGGGTTCCGAAGTGCAGGCAGACCCGTCGGCGCCCTGGCTGCTGCGCCTTATCAGCTGGCTGCCGCTGGAGTGGCAAGCCGCTGGCGATCATCAGGCGCAGCCGGTACCGGCCGGCCTCGACATTCTGGACACCCCGGCGGGCAACTATGCCGTCACCTTTACCGGCAACCTGCGCGGCGTGGAGCAGGGCCTTGCCGCCGTGGCCACCCGCATGTCGTGGTACCTGGGCGCCATGCTCGCGGCCATCGCGCTGGCCTGGCTGGTGGTGGAGGTGGGCCTCATCCGCCGCGTGACCGCCCTCACCCGCCGCGCGGCAGCGGTTTCGTACAACGTGCAGGACGGGCACATCGGCCCCCGCCTGGGCGACCTGGACGTGTCGGACCTGCGCGGATCGGACGAGCTGGGCATTCTGGCTGGCGGCCTGGCCGACCTGCTCCAGCGTGTGAAGGACGATATCCAGCGCGAACAGTTGCGCGCCCAGCAGGAGCGCGACATGTGGCATGCCGTGGGGCACGAGATCATGTCCCCCTTGCAATCGCTCATGGTGCTGCACGGCAGCGCCGACGACCCGGGCCACCGCTACATCCAGCGCATGCAACAGGCCGTGCATGTGCTGTATGGCACGGCCTCCCCTGCAGAGGCCTTGCAGGCGGCCGACGTGCCGCAGGGTCGGCTGGACCTGGATGCCTTCCTGCGCCACGTGGCCAACAACGCGCACTTTGCAGGCATCGACAACGTGGTCTATGAAGGAGGGGCGGGCCCGGTCATCGTTCGGGCGGACGAATTTGCATTGGAAGACGTGGTGACCCACATCCTGCGCAATGCTGACCGCTACCGCCCGCCGGGCACGGCCATCACGCTGACGCTGGCGGCCTCCGAGTCGACTGCCAGCGCCACGCTGCGCAACCAGGGTGTCACCATTGCCGAGGATCTGCTGGGGCGCATCTTTGAGCTGGGGGTGTCCGACCCCAGCCTTCCCATGCCCGACGGCGAGAGCGGGCACCGGGGCCAGGGCCTGTTCGTGGCCAAGACCTACATGGCCAAGATGGGTGGCACGATCAACGCGCGCAATACGGCCGACGGCGTGGCCTTCGTCCTGACTTTTCAGCGCCTGGGCTGACCAGGCCCGAAACGCGCGCCCCGCGCACGGCAGGGGGCGGCACTGTCCGACAGGGGCGCGCAGCAGGGGGGCCTACCCTGCAGGCATACGTTCAGACCACCGTCTGCGATTGCCCCAGGAGCCCTTTCATGAACCGCATTCCCTTTGCCACCCCCCTCTTCACCGCCGCCTTGTTGCTGGCATGCGCGGGTGTATCCGCACAAACGCCGCCTCAGGATGCGCGGGCACGCTATGAGCAGGAGCGGGAAAAGTGCATGACCAACAACACCCAGGACAGTCTGGCCACCTGCCTGCGCGAGGCCAACAACGCGCTGGATGCTTCGCGCAAGGGCGATCTGAGCAACCCTGGAGCCGCCGCAAACGACAACGCCACACAGCGTTGTGCTGCGTTCCAGACGGCTGCCGACCAGGCTGATTGCATGCGCCGTGTGCAAAGCAGCCCGGCGAGTGGCTCGGTGTCCGGCGGCGGCGTGTTGCGTGAATCGACCACCACGACGATCACCGTCCCTGCGCAACAATAACCAAGCTCCAGGAAGGCGTGGTCTGTGAAAACGGCCACCGCGCAAAGTCTGCGCAGCGGCTCAGGAGATCACTCCAGTTCTGCGCGCATCGCGTCGATAACGCCTTGGTAGTCCGGCTTGCCAAAGATGGCGCTGCCCGCGACAAAGGTGTCAGCACCCGCATCGGCCACGCGGCGGATGTTGTCGGTCTTGATGCCGCCATCCACTTCCAGGCGGATGTCCTTGCCCGAGGCGTCGATGCGCTTGCGCACAGCTTCGATCTTGCGCAGGGCCGAGTCGATGAAGCTCTGGCCGCCAAAGCCGGGGTTCACGCTCATGATGAGGATGAGGTCGATGTCGTCGATTACCCAGTCGAGAACGTCCAGCGGCTCCGCCGGATTGAACACCAGGCCGGGCTTGACGCCCTTGGAACGGATGGCCTGGATGCTGCGGTGCACATGGCCCGAGGCGTCGGGGTGAAAGCTGATGTAGTCCGCCCCCGCGTCGGCAAACGCGGCGGCCAGGGCGTCCACCGGCTGGATCATCAGGTGCACATCGATCGGTACGGCCACACCGGCGGCGGTCTTGGCATGGGGCTTGAGCGCCTGGCACACCATGGGGCCGAAGGTGAGGTTGGGCACGTAATGGTTGTCCATCACGTCGAAGTGGATCCAGTCTGCGCCAGCGGCAATGACATTGCGCACCTCTTCACCCAGGCGGGCGAAGTCGGCAGAGAGGATGGAGGGGGCGATTCGAAATGTGCGGCTCATCCTCCGATTGTCGCAAAGCGCAGAAGCCCTGGGGTTTTACCCCACGGGCATGCACTTTTTACGAATCTCCACGGTTACCATTCGCCCCATGCCAAAGTACCAGTTTGACGTGGAAGTGCTGCCCGAATACCTGCCCGAGCAGTCTGCGCCGGACACGGGGGTGTTCAGCTTCGCTTACACCATCACCATCACCAATTCCGGGGAAACGCCTGCGCAGCTGATTTCGCGCCACTGGATCATCAGTGACTCCCGGGGCCACACCGAAGAGGTCAAGGGCCTGGGCGTGGTGGGCCACCAGCCGCTGCTCAAGCCGGGCGAATCGTTCCAGTACACCAGCGGTTGCCGGCTTCGCACCTCCAGCGGGACCATGCACGGCACCTTTCACTGCGTGGCCGAAGATGGCGAGCCCTTCAACAGCCCGGTGCCGTTGTTCGTGCTGGAGGCGATCAGCCACGGCCCTTCGGGCGAACCTTTGAGCGGCCGGGTGCTGCATTGAAGCGCTATTGCCCCCAACGCTCCCCACTTCGTGTGGTCGCTGCACCCCGAGGGGACCGCTTTTCATCTTGGGGCGGCCCAGCGATGAAGCGTTACCCCCACGCTCCCCACTCCGGGCGGTCGCTGCCCCCCAAGGGGGCCGCTTTTCATCTTGGGGCGGCCCGGCGATGAAAAACACCCCCCATTCCGACCTGGCCAGCATTCTGGCGGCTCTCGACCCGGCCGCTGACCTGGCCCATCGCCATCTCTGGCTCATCCACCTGCTGGACTGGGTGCGCGGCAAGCGCGATTCGGTGCCTGCCGCTGTGGGCCGGGTGCAGCTTTTGATCGATGCGGTCGCGGCACGGCCCGATCTCCGGCAGCGGCTGCAAGCCTGGTGGGCCACCTTGGTGGGCCAGGTCGATATCACCACCTTGCTGGCCGATTTTGGCTTTGCGCCCCGCACTGCGCTGGTCAGCGAGATGGCGGAACGTCTTCGCACCAAGCTGCTGCCGGGCAGCCCAGAGACCATCGACGCGTCCGAGCTTTTCATGCTGGCGCTGCCCAGCGCTTTTGACGCCCAGTGGCTCGCGGCGCTCGACGAAGCCCAGCTGAACCGGCTGGTGGAGTTGCTGGCTTCCCCGGGTGGCAACAACAGCCCCGGTGGCGCCACGCGCTGGCACCGCGCCCTGCTCGACGCCATCACCTACTGCGCGGGGCAGATTCTCTCGACCGGATTTGCCCCCGAGTTGCGGCTGCGCATGAGCGAATCCGCGCGCGAGGCGCAGCCTTTTCATGCACTGATCCGCGATGTGGAGAGCCTGCGCGTGGAGGTGCTGCATGCGCTGCGCACGCCTGACCGGCTCAACGAGTCGGCCCAGCGCCTGCGCGAGCGCCTGGAGGCCTGCCGCGCGGCGGCGGCCACCGTGTACACGCATTTCGAAGACAACGGCATTTCAGTGGGCCTGGTCTTTCGCCTGCGGCAGCTGCGCGAGCGCATCCTGCGCGTGCGCGAATTGCTCGACTGCCTGCTGTCAGCCCAACCGGCCGTCACGGCGGCGCAGCTCATGGCGCACCTGGTGATGGTGGGACAGGAGCGGCGCAGCCTGCGCGCGTTGCTGGCGTCCAACTCCTCGCTGCTGGCGGCCAAGGTGGCAGAGCGCAGCGCCGAGACGGGCGAGCACTACATCACCCGCACGGGCACCGAATACCGCGCCATGCTGCGCAAGGCGGCGGGCGGCGGTGCCCTGATGGCGTTCACCACGCTGACCAAGTTCGGCCTCCATGCGCTGGCACTGTCGGCGTTCTGGGGCGGATTCATGGCGGGGGTCAACTACGCCGTGAGCTTTGTGCTGATCCAGCTGTTGCATTTCACGGTGGCCACCAAACAACCGGCCATGACGGCGCCGGCCATGGCAGCCAAGCTCAAGGAGCTGGGCTCGGGCGGCGCGATCGAGGCGTTTGTGGACGAGATCACGCACCTGGTGCGCTCCCAGGTGGCTGCCGTGCTGGGCAATGTGCTGGTGGTCTTCCCCGCCGTGCTGGCGCTGGCCACGCTGATTGCCCTGGCCACGGGCGGGCCCGTCATCAGCGTGAAGGAGGCAGAGCATGTGCTCGCATCCTTGCACCTGCTCGGGCCTTCGCTGTTTTTTGCGGCCTTTACCGGGGTGCTGCTGTTTGCATCCAGCATCATTGCGGGCTGGACGGAGAACTGGTTTGTGCTGCACCGCATGGACTCAGCCCTGCACTACAACCCGCGCATCACCGGGCTGCTGGGCGCCGAGCGCGCCGCGCGCTGGGCCCGCTTCCTGCGCGAAAACCTCTCGGGCCTTGCGGCCAATGTCTCGCTGGGTTTCATGCTCGGCCTGGTGCCCGCGTTTGCCGCTTTTTTTGGGCTGGGGCTCGATGTGCGCCACGTCACGCTGTCCACCGGCCAGGTGGCTGCCGCCAGCGCCGCACTGGGCCTGCAGGTGCTGCATTTGCCCGCGTTCTGGTGGGCCGTGGCCTCGCTGCCCTTTCTGGGTGCGCTGAATGTGTCGGTCAGTTTTTATCTGGCCTTCAGCCTCGCGCTGCGCGCGCAAAACGTGAGCGGTGTAGACCGCTCGCGCATCTACGCCGCAATTCGCGCCCGCCTTCGCAGCGCGCCCCTGAGCTTTTTTGTGCCAGCGCGGCAAGCCAGCGTTGGTGTATCGTCGCAGGCCTGACGGCGGGCAACCGCCGCATCTGTCCTACATGGCCGGAATGTTTCCGCCTGTAAATTCGGGGCACCAACGCCCAAGCGCACCCCCTCCCATCTGCGGAGGGCCTGTGCGCGGGCCCTTTCACACCAACGGGCATCGCCCGTCTGACGCAGAGGTTCCATGACATGAACGAAATCCTGACCTTCTGGGCGCAGTGGCTGCGCCCCTCGGCCGGGTTGCCCACGGTGCAATGGTCGCTGCTGCTGGCCGTGGCCGCCATGGCGGGCTATCTCACGCAGCGCCACACCGGACTGCCCAAGGTGCTCGGCTATTCACTGGTAGGCACCGCCGCCGGGCTGGCGGGCTTCAGCGGTGCCGTGTGGCCGCTGCAAGGCATTGGCCTGTTCCTGCTGGAGCTGGGCATTGCCCTGGTGCTCTTTGAATGTGGTGGCCGCATTCCGCTGCGCTGGTTCCGCCACAACCCCATGGTGCTGGTGCAGAGCATTGCCGAATCGGTGCTGACCTATTTCGCCGTGTACTGGGTGCTGGTGTGGCTGAACCTGCCCACCCAGGTGGCCGGCCCGCTGGCCCTGGTGGCGCTCGCGGCTTCACCCGCCGTGCTCACGCGCGTGGTGGCCGACACCCGCGCCGCCGGGCCCGTGACGGAACGCGCCATCGTGCTCACCACGCTGTCCACGCTGTACGCGCTCACCCTCGGCAGCGCCAAGGCGGAGCTGCTCAACCGGCAGAGCGTGACCGTGCTCGAAACGATCTCGCCCGTGGTGGTGGTGCTGGGGGTTTCGATCATCGTGGCGGCTGTGCTGGCGCTGGTGCTGCGCATGGCGCTGCGGGTGATGAGCCCCACGAGCGAAAACACTTCCATGCTCTTCCTGGCCCTGGTAGCCGCAGGCACGGCCGTGGCCGCACATATGGGCGGCTCTGCGCCGCTGGCGGCGCTGCTCGGCGGCATGCTGCTGAAGCAACTCAACCCGCGCCCCTGGGCCTGGCCCCGCCAGCTGGGCAATGCGTCGTCACTGCTCACCATGCTGATGTTTGTGCTGGTCTCTACGGTGGCGGCGCAGGCCGACTGGAGCGCCCCGGTGGCCGGCGTGGTGCTGGCCCTGATTGCCGTGCGCCTGGTGGCCAAGGCCACCGGCGTGGCACTGGGCAACGTGGGCAGCGGTGCGAGCTGGAAGCAGGCGCTGTGGGTGGGCTGCGCGATGACACCGATGTCGTCCATCGCACTCTTGATCGCCTCGCAGTTCGTGCTGGCCTCGCCTTCCACCGGCCATGTGATTGCCGGTGTGGCGCTGCCGGCCATCTTGCTGATGGAGGTGCTGGGCGCCGTGATTGCCACCGTGGCCATTTACCGTGCGGGCGAAAGCTCCAAACCCTGGGCGCCATTGACCCGCAGCAACAACGGAGAAAACAGCCGTGAGTCTTGAAGCCTTCAACCATTCCGAACCGCTGACGCTGGGTGTTGAGCTGGAGCTGCAGCTCGTCAACACCAACGACTACGACCTGGCCCCCTATGCCGAGGACATGCTGCGCCTCATGAAGAAAACCCCGCTGCCCGGCAGCGTGGTGCCCGAGATGACGAACAGCATGATCGAGATATCGACCGGGATCTGCCACTCGGCCAGCGAGGTGCTGGGCCAGCTCACGCCCATCCGCGATGCGCTGGTCAAAAGCGCTGACAAGCTCAACATCGCCGTGGTGGGCGGCGGCACGCACCCCTTCCAGCAGTGGCACGAGCGGCGCATCTACGACAAGCCGCGTTTTCGTGAGCTGTCCGAGCTGTATGGCTACCTGTCCAAGCAGTTCACCATCTTCGGCCAGCACGTGCACATCGGCTGCCCCGACGCGAACGCCGCGCTGCTCATGCTGCACCGCATGTCGCGCTACATCCCTCACTTCATCGCACTGTCGGCATCGAGCCCCTATGTGCAGGGCCAGGATACGGCCTTCGACTCGGCACGCCTGAACTCGGTGTTTGCGTTTCCGCTGTCAGGCCGCGCCCCCATGGCCCTGACCTGGGATGACTTCACGGTTTACTTCGACAAGATGACGCGCACCGGCGTGGTCAAGAGCATGAAGGACTTCTACTGGGACATTCGCCCCAAACCCGAGTTCGGCACCATCGAGATCCGCGTGTTCGACACGCCACTGACCATTGAGCGCGCTGCCGCACTCGCGGGCTACGTGCAGTCGCTGGGCGCATGGTTTCTGGCCGACCAGCCCTTCATGCCCGCCGAAGACGACTACCTTGTGTACACCTACAACCGCTTCCAGGCCTGCCGTTTTGGCATGGATGCGGTGTATGTAGACCCGGCTACGGGCGACCACATGCCGCTGCGCGAGCACATCCTCAAGACCATGGACAAGATCGCCGGACACGCCGCCGTGCAAGGCGCATCAAGCGCCATGCACATGCTGCGCACTGAGGCGGAGGCGGGCCAGAACGACGCGCGCTGGCTGCGCGAGCGCCAACGCGAAGAGCAATTGCTGGCCGAGGTCAGCCGCCAGGCAGCGCAGCGCTTTCGCGGCGCACCAGCCTGAGCGCGCCTCGCACCCGCACCTTCACGCCGCCAGCGCCAGCTTGCGCGCCTGCTGCGTGCGCCCGCCATAGCCCCAGTCGCTGGCGGGCAGCTCCCGCACCACCACGTAGCTGGCCGTGGCCAGCGCGCCGTCACCGGCCAGCTGGCGCTGCAGTTCAGCAAATGCGGCCTGGATGAAGGCGGCCTTCTCTTCCCGTGTGTTCGTACCCTCTGTGATGCTGATCTCCAGCAGTGCCGTGGGCTGCTCGATGGGCGCACCGCCGATGTGCCAACGCGCGGCGGGCAGGTCGTCGATGACCACCGCCGTCACCTCGCGGCGCTTGCCCAGCAGGTCCACGGTCAGGTCGGTCAGCGCGCTGGCCAGCTGCCGGTAGCGCTCGGGGTTTTGTAGCGGGGCGAGTTTCAGAACAAGGGTTGGCATGGTGTTTTCAGCTCCGGGGTGGAAGGATTCATGGGCGCAGCTTCAGTGCGCGCGAGGTGGAAAGCCCGGCGGACCATGCGCAGGAACCCACGCGCCACCCAGGTGTGGGCTTCGCGAATCGCGTCCTGCCGCAGCTGCAGCGCGTGGCGCTTGGCCTCGTCGCGCAGTCGCTGGTAGTCATCGGGGTGCAGGTGCTGTGGGTACATGCTCATTTTCTTTCAGGGTGAAGCCACTGTAGGCAGCACCGGGCACGGCGGAAACCGCCTGCGCTGCAAGGCCGTTTTGCACAGATTGCAAGGGGCCTGTGCGCGCATCGAGCGCGACGATTCGTGCAGAGGCTCCCCGGCCCCCCGCCGTTACCATTGCCCGATGCGCGATATCCGCTTTGAAGACATGCACCTGTTCGTGCGCGTGACCGATCTGGGCTCGCTCTCGGCGGTAGCGCGCGAGCGCGATGCGCCGGTGAGCCAGGTCTCGCGCACGCTGGCGCGCATCGAGAAAGCCTGCGGCGCACGGCTGCTGCACCGCACGACCCACGGCCTCACTCCCACACCCGAGGGGCTGACCTTTCTGGACTACTGCCGCCGCATCACCGGCACGCTCGACGAGCTGGAGGGCGAGTTCGCCCAGCAAAGTGGCCAGCCCAGCGGCTGGGTGCGAGTGGCGTCCAGCTCGGTGGTGGCCGAACACCTGCTGATCCCCAGCTTCGACAGCCTGCAGCACAAGCACCCGCAACTGCGTGTGGAACTGGTAGTGGACGACCGCATGGCCGACATGGCGCGCGATGGCATCGACATCGCCATCCGCACCGGCCCGCCGCTGACCGACACCGTGGTGGCGCGCCCGCTGGGCACGCTGGCACGCGCGCTGTACGCCACACCCGGCTACCTGCAGACACACGGCGTGCCCCAGCGCCCCGACGATCTGCGCCAGCACCGGCTCATCACCAACAGCGCGATGGCGTTTCTGAACCACTGGCCTTTCCAGATCAATGGCGAACCGCGGGTGCTGGTGGCCGAGGGCCACTGGCGCTCGGGCAGCACGGCCATCACCGCGCGTTTGGCGCTCCAAGGCCTGGGCATTGCGCGCCTGGCCACGGTGGTGGCTGAGCCCCTGGTGCGCCAGGGCCTGCTGGCGCCGGTGCTGGCCGACTGCGTGGACCTGCAGCCCAGCCCCATCCATGCCATCACACTCACCCGCAGGCACCGGCTGCCCAAGATCCAGGCCTGCATCGACCATTGGGCGCAGTGGTTTTCCACCGCAGAGCCGACCGACTGAGCGGGTTCGCGCCGTTTTCTTCCTCCGATTCTTTAGGACCGCACCGTGGGTGAATTCGACCTGATTGCACATTACTTCACGCGCCCCGCGCGCCCGGGCGGTGCCGTGGCCCTGGGCGTGGGCGACGACTGCGCGCTGCTCGCGCCCACACCCGGCATGCAGCTGGCCATCTCCAGCGACATGCTGGTAGAGGGCCGCCACTTCTTCGCAGACGTGGACCCGGAAGCCCTGGGCCACAAGGCGCTGGCCGTGAACCTGTCGGACCTGGCGGCCTGTGGAGCGCGCCCGCTGGCGTTTACCCTGGCCTTGTCACTACCCCGGGTGGATGAGGCCTGGCTGGAAGGCTTCTCGCGCGGGATGTGGACGCTGGCCGATGCCCACGGCTGCGAGCTGGTGGGCGGCGACACCACGCAGGGCCCGCTCAATATCTGCATCACCGTGTTTGGCGAGGTGCCCCCCCGCCAGGCCCTGCTGCGCAGCGGTGCGCGGCCCGGCGACGACATCTACGTGAGCGGCAACTTGGGCGACGCCCGCCTGGCGTTGGAGGCCCTGCTGGGCCACACCCCCCTGCCCGCCGACATGCTGGCCCGCGCGCGCCAGCGGCTGGAGCGCCCCACCCCGCGTGTGGCCCTGGGCCTGGCCCTGCGCGGCGTGGCCAGCAGCGCCATGGATGTGAGCGACGGGCTGCTGGGCGACCTGTCGCACATCCTCAAGGCCTCAGGCGTAGGGGCCCGGATCGACACGCACATCACTTCAAAACTGATAGCTGCTAGCGCTTATCCATCAAGCGCTAGCAGCCTATTTGATGCTGAATTTATCCACCAATGCACGCTGGCAGGCGGCGATGACTACGAGTTGGCCTTCACCGCCCCGCCCACGCAGCGTGACGCGGTGGCCGCCGCGTCGCATGCAAGCAGCACGCCCGTCGCCCGCATCGGCACGGTGCTGGTCACACCTGGACTGCAACTGGTGGATGCACAGGGCCAACCGGTAGACAAGGGCTACGCCTCGTTTGACCATTTCCGGTAACGGGCAGCCGTGACTGGCCGCGACTTTTTTTCGCAAACCATGAATCCTTTTGCGATACCCGCAGCTCTTGGTGGTGGAGGCGCCCTGTGTTGGCACCTCCTTCAACCGACCAAGGAGCCCATTCCCATGCTGTACCGCAAAAACATCACCCGTCCCGAAAGCCTGCTGCGCGTTGTCGGGGGCGTCGCCCTCATCGCTGCGGGCCTGTGGTGGCTGGCCGCATCGCCCCTGGGCCTGGCACTGGCCGCCTCGGGCGTTGGCAGCATCCTGAGCGGCGCATTTGGCTACTGCCCCGCCTGCGCCATGGTGGGCCGCAAGCCTGTCGAATGACATGAAACAACACCCCCTGAGTCGCTTCGCGCCTTCACCCCCTGCTCTCATGCTGTGCGTGGGCAGGGGGACGCAGCCAGCGCGGCGGGGCGGCCCTTGCGCGGCTGCCCGCGCAGGGGTCGCACCGGCTTCACAGGCTGCGGGTGGCGCAATGCACTGTGGAGGACTAAAACCATGACCGCACCCACACTCGCCCAGCTGCTTCCCGCCGCGCGCAGCGGCGATGCCGTGGCGATGGAGCAGCTGCTGCGCCTGGCCCGCCCCGATATTCGCCGCTATGCGCTGCGCCACTGCGCCGTCACCACAGCCACCGACGACGTGGTGCAGGAGGCGCTCATCATCGTCTACCGCCGGGTGGGCGCGCTGCGCGAGGTGGCGGCATTTGGCGGCTGGGTGGTGCGCATCGTGCAGCGGCTGTGCATGCGGCCCATGCTCGCGTGGCTCAAGGCCGAGCCCCTGGCGCAGGTGGAGGACGCGCTGGCCTGGTCGCACCGCCCCGACCACGAGCTGCGCCACGACCTGGCCCTGGCCATCGACTCGCTGCCGCCCCTGTACCGCGAGGCCCTGCTGCTGCGCGACTTCGAGGAGCTGACCATCGAGGAGATGGCGCAGCGGCTTGGGGTGACGCGCGAGGCCGCCAAAAGCCGACTGCACCGGGCAAGGGCCCTGGTGCGCGAGTACCTGGTGCCATCGGCGCCTGCGGCTCGCTGAGCCCCGCTGCGCACGCAATCTAACGGGCTGCGCAATAGTTCACGCAGCACGCTACAGGCTTGTGCGTGGCCCGTGCAACAAGGTGCAACATCGCGCTCCATGGCTTATACCTACCTGTTCTTTCAGCCCGCAAGGTTGCCGCTGTCCACCGACGAGCTCTCACCCGACACGGTGCTGATGCTGCGCGACATCCATCACATCAAAAAATCGCTCGCGCAGATGGTGCCGGGCCTGGAGTGGGCCCTGCCCACCTGGGGCCACGCCACGGTGCTGGGCCACGGGGTGGAATTCCATCTCCCCGACAACGTGTCCGATGGCCCGCTCGCCATGCATTGCTCGCTGCGCACCGACTACACCGCCTGGGTGCAGGCGCTGTGCGACGCGCTGGGCTGGCTGGCGTTCGATGAACGGCCCATGTGCCTGCAGCCCCACGGCCCATCGTTTCCCGCCTGAGAGTCCGCCCTGCGGGGCAGGTGCCGAAGACCCCGGCTACTTCGCAATGATGGTCAGCAAATCTTCACGCGAGGACTGCGCGCCCGCATCGGCAAAGGCCATGCGGTTCTGGGCCGAAAGCTTGCCCCACGGGGTGATGCAAACCAGATGGAGGCCTACCGCAGCACGCATGTGGGTGATGTGCATGACACCTCGCCCTACCCGGCCGACAACCCACCGGACATCGAGCCCTGTGTGAAGAGAGACAAGCCCCAGTTCATCGTCACCGCAGACTGGATACGGCGCATGGGCAGGCTGATTGCGTTCGTAGCGCCGGAGGCATGAGCACCTCACGGCCGACATTACGGACACCATTTGCTACATATTCAATAGCTGCTTGCGTTTACCTGTAAAGCGCTGAGTGGCAATTAGAACCATTTTCCCTGCCCACCCATAGCGCTGGGGTGAAAACCCCGCTTCAGCGCATCTGGAACAGCTCCTGGTGAAAGCGCGCAGGCGAGCGCCCCAGCTGCTGCATGCCCAGGCGCACCGCCTCGGCAAAACCCTGCGGCCCACAGAACCACACACTCGCCGCCGGGCTGGTGCCCGCCAGCAGCGCTGTGGGTGTCACGGGCCCAGCATCGTCGCTGTAGTGGATCTCCAGCGTCACGCTGGGCAGGCGCGCGCACAGCGCGGCCATGCGCTCGGCAAACACCGCCTCGCCCGCATGGCGCACGCAGTAGTGCAAGTGCACGCGGGGCGCCAGCGCGGGCGTGGACTGCATCGACTCGAGCCAAGCCATGAACGGCGTGGCGCCAATGCCTGCGGCCACCCACACCTGCTCGGTGGCGCTGTCGCTGCGAAAGTCAAAGCAGCCATACGGCCCCTCGATGCTCACCGTCTGGCCCGGCTGCACCTGCAGGGGCAGCTGCCCCGTGTGGTCGCCCAGCGCCTTGATGGCAAACCGCAGCACGCCGTTGCCCTGGTCAGCATTGAGCAGGGTGAATGGGTGTGCCCCTTCGGCACGGCCAAAGGTGACAAACGCAAACTGACCGGCCGCATGCTTCCAGCGACTGGCAGGGCTGACCTGGCAGCTCACATCCAGCACCCCAGCCCCTTGGGGCGACACGCTCACAACACGGGCCGCATGGCGGCGGCTGCGCCCGATGGCCCCGGCCAGCGAGCGCACTGCGCACAGCACCCCCACCAGCGTGCACAGGCCCACCAGCACGCCCGCTGGCTGCGCCCACCAGGCGGGCGGCGTGAGCACCACGGCATGAAAGGCCAGCACCAGGTACACCACGGCCAGCAGCTTGTGCAGGTAGCGCCACACGTGGTACGGGAACCGCTGCCACAGCGTGATGACCAGCATGGCCGCGAGGAACCACACGGCCCATTCCCCCATCTCCTCGGCCAGGTGGCGGAAGGTGTTGAGCCACCAATCCGCGCGCGGCGTGCGCACCGGGCGGCCTACCCAGTCAGCCAGCAGGCTGCGCGACAGCTGCAGCCCGTAGTGCAGCAACGCCAGCACAATCGCGCCGATACCCGCCCACTTGTGCAGGCGGTAGCTCTTGTCCAGGCCACCGAGCGGCTTTTCCAGCCACGCGGGCCGCACGGCCAGCACCATGATCAGCGACATCAGCGCCCAGGCTGCCACCCCGGTGAGCAGGATCAGCTGGTTACGCCACCACCAGACATCGCCCCACGCGGGCGGTGCAGGCTGGGGCACGATCAAAGCCAACATCCACACGCCCATGGCCACCGCCAGAGTGCCCCCCAAAACCTTCTTCCACATCACCAGCCCCACTAATTGTTGCAATGCAGCAACTGTAGAAACCCGCGATGAACGCCACCTGAACAGTGTGTGAAGCAGCGGCAAAGCGCGCCAGCTTGTGGCCGGAGGTTGATCTGCATCAGCCCTTTGCGCAGGTGCTGTCCTCCTCCGAATCATGCCTGCACAAAACGCGCGAGCGGCCTGCGCGGCGTGGCAGGCACCTCGCCCTGCGGGTAACCCATGCGGCAGAACATCTGCACGGTGGGCTCCTGGGGTGTGCGCGGCGCGGGCCGCCCCAGCACCAGCTGGTGCACGCGCTCGAAGTGCGGGACCATCTCGGCAAATTCCTGCACCGCCTGGCTCATGGGGTGCATGCCCACACCCAGCGCCGTGGCCTGCAACTGCTGGCGCACATACAGCCGCCCGGTGTGGATCTGGTCGCTGCGGGTGTTGGGGCCGGTAATCCACACAAAACCCATGGCCGTGCGGCTGTGACCTTCAAAGCGGCCCATGGCATTTTTGTACGCCGCGCTGCCTTCGGCGGGTGGTGCGGAGCGGTCGAACAGGCCAAGGGCCGACACCGCGCGCACAAAGGGCGAGTTGATCGAGATGCCATCGCGGTGCTGCAGGATCTCGGCCGGGCCCACGCGGGTGAGCTGGATGCTTTCCATCATCGTGCGCGGTGTGAGCAGCTCCACCCGGGCGGACTCCCAGCACAGCGCGCGCAGCGCAGGCAACTGGGCGTCACTGACGGTGCCGCCGACGCTGAGCGGGGCTTGAACCGGCGCGCTGCGCAGCAACCGGGCCAGCAACTCGGGCGCCACGGGCCGGGTGGTGTCGAAATCGGTCTTGGGCGTGCGGCGCAGCAGCACCTGGGCAAACAGCGGGTCGGGCTGGCCGCCCGGCTTGAGGGTGATGCGCGCCACGGGACGGTCGTCCCAGTCCTTCAGGGCCGCAGGCATCTCGCCCTGCGGCCACAGCAGCACCTCGCTGGCCACGCCTTGCTGGGCCAGCGCCATCACCAGCAGCTCCAGGAAGGCGCCGTGGCCGATGAGTATCTGGCGCCCCCACGGGTCGGTCTGTGGCAGCACCCGCGCAGGGTCGGTGCGCAGGGTGATGACACCGCTCTCGCGCAAGTCCACCAGCCAGGGCTGCAGGTTGTGCGAATTGGGCGCGGTGATGGCGTAGGCCACCGCCCGGCGGCGCACATCGGTCTCGCCCACGGGGCCCTGCCAGGCCTCGACCGCCTCGGCGGGATAGTGCGAGCCCACGGCGCCGCAGGCGACCAGCGTGCCGGTGGTGGCGGCGGCGATGGTGCCACCCCCTGCCAAACGAATGAAGTTGCGACGGTTCATGAGAAGACTCCGGTGGTTCAAACGTTGTGCCGTCAGGCCAGCGCAGCGCGGGTCGAACGCAAGGCTACGAGCCCCAAATCTGCCAGCGCCTGGCGCACGGCCTGATCGAAGGGGGTGTGGGGCTCGTCGCCGATCAGCGCACGCAGGCGGGTGTTGTCCAGACGGTGGGGCGTGCGCCACAGATAGCGCATGTCCGCCAGCGCAGCGAACGTGGGGGCCACCAGCCCCATCACGCGCAGCAGCGGCCACGGCAACTGACCCACCCGCAGCGCGCCCGCATCGGGCAGCCAGCCCTGCTCTGCAGCAATGGCCGTGAAGCTGTGCAGCCACTGCTGCGCCGTGACGTGATGGCCAGCGAAATGCAGGCACTCGAAGGGGGCCAGCCGGTCCCGCTCTTGCGCCACGCGCACGAAGGTGCGGGCGAGGTCGGGCAGATAGGCCCAGGGCGTGGCTACGTCCAGCGGGCCGGGCCAGGTGATGCGTCCCCGGGGCAGGTCCTTGGCAATGGCCTGGTCCAGCCAGCTGCCGGTGCCACTGCCAAAGAAGTCCCCGGCGCGCAGCACCACGGCGCGCATGTCGCCACCTTGCGTGGCAGCCTGCAGGCGCTGCTCCAGTTGCACCCGCATGCGGCCCTTGAAGCCCGTGGCGGCCTGGGGTGTGCCTTCGTGCAGCACGGGCGGCATGCCTTCGCCAAAGTTGTAGACGTTGCCCGGCAGCATCAGCGTGGCGCGCAGCTGGCGGGTGACGGCAATGGCAGCTTCCATCAACGCGGGCGCCTCTTCGCGCCAGGCCTTGTGCGTGTAGGCGGGGTTGAGCGCATGCACCACCACCTGCGCGCCTTGCGCCTGGGCCGCCAGTGCGGCGGTGTCCTCCACCGCCACGGGCATCCACCATACACCGGCGATAGCGGGCAGCGCAGGCCCGCGCGCACCGGGCCGCACCTGGGCCAGCACCTGCCAGCCGGCCTGGGCAAAGGCCCGGGCCGCCGCCAGTCCCAGCCGGCCCCGGGCACCCAGGATCAACACGGTGGAAGGGTTGTCCGCGCGGGGCGGAAAACGGGGTTGGGTGGTCATGTCAGGGCTCCATTCACAAGGGATGTATCGATTGTGGAAACGCAGAGCCCGTTACACAATTGGCTAAGCATCCATAACAGCAATGCAAATTTGAATACCTCCAACCACCCTGCTGTTACCCCGTTGCAGGCACGCTATCGCCATGAACCAAACCTTTGACTGGAGCCTGGTGCAGTCCTTTCTGGCCGCGCTGGACCAGGGCAGCCTGCTGGGCGCAGCCCGGGTGCTCAACGCCAGCCAGCCCACCATTGGTCGCCACATTGCCGAGCTCGAATCGCAGCTGAGCGTGGTGCTGTTTGAGCGCACCGGGCGCGGCCTGCTGCCCACGGCCACGGCGCTGCGGCTGGCCGAATCGGCCCGCGCCATGGAGATGGGCGCCCACCAGCTGGCACGCAGCGTGTCGGGCGCTGAGGAAGGCGTGAGCGGCACCGTGCGCATCACCGCCAGCCAGCCCGTGGCCTGCGTGCTGCTGCCGCCCGTGCTGGCGCGCATGCGCCAGGCGCTGCCCGAGGTGCAGGTCGAGCTGGTGGCCAGCAACCAGGTCACCAACCTGCTGCGCCGCGAGGCCGACATTGCGCTGCGCATGGTGCGCCCCGACCAGGCCAGCCTGGTGGCCAAACGCATTGGCGCGGTCACGCTGGGCGCCTATGCCCACCGCGACTACCTGCGCCGCAAAGGCACACCTCGGCAGCCGCCCGACCTGCTGCAGCACGAGCTGGTGGGCAACGACCGGCACGAGGACATCCTGCAAGGCTTTGCCGCCATGGGCTACCCGGTGGAGCGCCAGCACTTCGCGTTTCGCACCGACGACCTCATGGCGTATTGGGAAGCCGTGCGCGCAGGATTGGGCATAGGCTTTGTGGGCAACTACATGGCCCGCACCGACCCAAACGTGGTGGCGGTGCTGCCCCAGCTTGCGTTGCCCGAGCTGCCTATCTGGCTCACGGTGCACCGCGAGATCCGCACCAGCCGCAGGATTCGGGCGGTGTATGACTTTTTGGCGGCAGAAGTGCCTGGGGTGTTGTAGCCCCGTGCCTGCGCTGCACACCTACGCCCTGTCGGGGCGCAAGAGCATGCCGGGTTCACCCGATGGTTTTGCAAACGACGCAAAGCAGGTCTGCAAATAGTCCATGGTGGCCAGCACTTTGGGCGCGCGGTGCCGGGTGCTCAGAATCACCGCAAATATGGGATGGCTCCCGCGTTCCACGGCCTGTGGCAAGACCGGCAAGAGCTTGCCCTGGTCCACCAGCGCCTGGCCGATCACGTCGTTCATGCGTGCAATGCCCGCGCCACCCAGGGCGAGGGAGATCACCGCTGCGCTGCTGTTGACCTGCACTTTGCCCTTCACCATCAGCATGGTGGGCTCGCCGTTCACCCGAAAATCCCATTGGTTGTGCGACGGGGTGGAGGCGTTGGATATGAGCCGATGCGCAGCCAAATCCTGCACGGATATCGGAGCTCCGTACGTTTGCACATACCCAGGTGATGCATAGAGCGCACGGCCATGGCTGCCCAGCGACCGCGCCACGGATGCCTGCGCCGGGTCGACGCCAGCGCGAATCGCAATATCAATCGACTCATCGGCCATGTCCACCACACGGTCTTCCACCTGAAGTTCGACCGTCAGCCCCGGGTACTGGGCCCCTAGAAGGTGCAGCTTGGGAATCAAGACATATTCAGCGAGCAGCTGGCTGACGCTGATGCGCACTGTGCCGCCAATGTGCAGCGAACGCCCCCCAAATCCGTCTCGCAACTGGGCATATTCGCCCAGAATCCGCCGCGCGTGCTCCAGGAACATTTCGCCTTCTTCCGTGAGCGACAGGCTGTGGGTGGTGCGGTGGGCCAGACGCAAGCCGCAGGCCGCCTCGATGCGGGCCATGCCGCGCGAGACGTGGCTTGCAGCCACGTTGCGCTCGCGTGCCACGGTTGAAAACGAGTGTGCAGAGGCAATTTGCACAAACAAGGCGAAGTCATCCAGCGTGAGGTTGTCCATGGTTGTGCATTTTCTGCACAAGCGCTGTGTCCGGCCAGCTGTTTCCGAAGTCTTTGCGATTCGCGACAGTCCGGGTGTGCGGATGGTCCGCACCAAGCCATCAACTTTCTGAAGCTGCTATGCCCCTCACACTCATCATCACCGAAGGCGTCCTGCCCAAAAACCGCCAGCAAAGCACCATGGCACGCCTGTCGGAGGCCTTTCTCAAGCTGCACGGCTTGGCTGGCAACAAGTTCTTCACACCCAACGTCATTGGGCATATTTCAGAGCTCCCTGAGGGCAGCACCTACGCGGGAACAAGCCCGACCAACGTCGCCATCGTGGAATGGCTCACGCCCTCATTTGCATTTGCCACACGGGAAGTGCAAACCGCCTATGTCGCCGAGGCCACCGATATCCTCTTTGAAGCCTGCGGCGGCAAGCAGCCCCGCGAAAACATCTGGGTCAACCTGAAATACGCGGTGGACGGCATGTGGGGCATTGGCGGCAAGGCATACACCAACCAGGAGCTGGGCGAAGCAGCAGCCCGCGGGTAAATCCAGCACGCCTCAACACGGTGTGTGCGACTGTATCGCCCCACATTGCCACACCGTGTGTCCAAACCACCCTAAGGCCCACCATGACGACTTTTGACGATGAAGGACTGAGCCCCCGGCCCACCCGATTGCTGCATACCATGTTGCGGGTGGCAGATCTGGAGCGGTCCATCGAGTTCTACACCAACAAGCTGGGGATGCGCCTGCACCGCCAGGAGCGCTTCCCCCAAGGCCGCTTCACCTTGGCTTTTGTCGGCTATGGCCACGAGTCCACCGACGCCAGCATTGAACTGACCTACAACTGGGACCAGTCTGCCTATCAACGTGGGACGGCCTACGGACACATCGCGTTGGCCGTTCACAGTGTGGCCAAAAGCTGCGCCAGCCTGCAAGCCGCCGGGGTTTCGGTAGTTCGCGCGGCGGGGCCCATGCAGTCCCTCTCTCCAGACCGGACTTCACCAGATAACATTGCCTTCATAGAAGACCCTGACGGCTATCAGATAGAGCTGATTGAGCGGCGGTAGCGCGATCCCCCCACGAATCGCCGGAGGCACACCACGCGGGGGCACTGCATCCGCAGCGCGGGCTGCTAGCATCCTTCGCTGTCCATCCACGCCCAAGGAGTCCCGTGATTCATAGCCCCAATATCCCGCGCCTGCACCGTACCTTGGGCCTTTTGAGCGCAGCACTGCTCTCCATCGCGGCCTCGTCGGCCCACGCCCAGGACACCTCCCGCATCGCCCGCGTCACCGTCTACCCCGGCAGCGCCACGGTGGAGCGTGCGGCCAAGGTGCCCGCTGGCGCGCGCAGCCTCACGCTGACCTGCCTGCCCGCGTCGCTGGATGTGCAAAGCCTCCAGATCAACGCCGACCCTGCCGTGCGTGTGGGCGAGTTCAACGTGCTCACCGAGGACCGCGATGTGGCGGCAGGCTGCGCGAGCCCGCTGGACAGCCGCATCCGCGAGCTGGAAGACCAGATCGCGGTAGTGAAGGCCGAAGCCTCCGCCCTGCAACTGGTGGATGGTTACCTGCGCAGCGTGGCACACACCGGCAATGGCCAGGAGGCGGCAGCGCCCGCTACAAGCGCCCCCCGTGTCGCCCCCCCTACGCCCGCACAGATCACCGCTACCGCCGATGTACTGCGCAAGTCTGGCCAAGACAGCTTTGCACGCGCGCACCAACTGCAACGCAAGCAGGAGGCGCTGGAGCTGGCCCTCAAGCCCCTGGTGGCCGAGCGCGACCGCGTGGCCAGCCAGCGTGCGCGGGTGGTTTCCGTCACCATCAACCTGGCCGCCGAGCGCGAGGCCGAGCTGCGCCTGTCTTACCAGGTACGCGGCCCTGGCTGGCAACCCACCTACCGTGCCACGCTGGATGCCACCAAATCCACCGTGCTGATCGAGCGCCAGGCGCTGGTGGCGCAAAACAGTGGCGAAGACTGGAGCAACGTTCAACTGACCCTGTCCACCGGCCAACCAGGCCGCGCCACGCAGGGCCGCTTGCCGCGCGAATGGACGCTGGATGTAGCCCCGCCGCCGCGTCCCATGCCCGCCGCCGCCCCCGCCGTTGCGATGGCCATGGCGGCAGCGCCTTCGCCCGTGGCACGCTCGCGCAACGCGGTCGAGGAGGCCATGCCCACCTTCGATGTCAGCACCCTCGACAAGGGTTTTGCCACCGAGTTCGCCGTGCCGCAGCGCATCACCGTGCCATCGAGCGGCCAGCGCGTGACGCTGGCGCTGGGCAACCACACGGCCCCCGCCACGCTGATCACCCGCACAGCCCCCGCCGTGGAAGAAGCCGCCTACCTGGTGGCCCACATGGCCCAGCCGCCCGGCGTGTGGCCCGCAGGGCCGGCAGGCCTGTACCGCGACGGCGCGTTTGTGGGCAACGGGCGCATCGACTTCTCCACCCCCAGCGCGGGCGCACCCGAGGGCAGCGCCAGCCTGTCATTTGGCCGCGATGAACTCGTCACCGTGCGCGCCGAGCCCGCGCAGGACCTGACGGGCAGCACCGGCTTTACCGGCTCGCGCACCGAGCGCAAGACCCGCCGCGCCTACAGCGTGGAGAACCGCCACAAGACCGGCATCACGCTGCAGGTGCTGCATGCCGCGCCGGTATCGCGCAACGAGAAGATCGAGGTCGAATCGCGCTACCAGCCCCAGCCCACCGACACAGCCTGGAACCGCACGCCCGGCACCGTGGCCTGGCAGCAGCCGCTGGCCGCAGGCGCCACGGCGCAGTTCAGCGCCGAGCACACCATCCGCTACCCCAAGGATGTGGAGCTGCAAGAACGCCAGTGAACCGGCAACTGCAGCCCGCACTCACCCACAACAGTCGTTCACAATCGACAACAGCGCCTCACGAAAGAGCCCGAGGAGCCAGCCCCACCATGAGTTACCAACACATCCTCGTTGCCGTTGACGGCAGCCCCACCTCGGACCACGCCGTGGCCCAGGCCACCAGCCTCGCGCAATCCACGGGCGGCCGCATCCGGCTGCTGAATGTGATGGACCCGGTGGCCCACATCAGCGGCTTTGAGCAGCCCGAGGTCTACAGCCAGGAGGTACTGCCCCGCCTGCGCAAGGCCGGCGAAGCCCTGCTGCGCCAGGCCCAGGAGCGCGTGGCGCAACGCGGTGTACCGGTAGACACTGTGCTGATTGAAAACCTGGACGCCCGCGTGGCGCAGCTGGTGGTGGAGCATGCCCAGGCCTGGGGGGCCGACCTGATCGTGCTGGGCACGCACGGGCGCCGTGGCCTGGCCCGCGTGCTGATGGGCAGCGATGCCGAGCAGATTGCACGCACCGCGCCCGTGCCCGTGTTGCTGGTGCGCCTGCCCGCAGGGGCAGACGTGGCCGCCAGCGCCTGACAGCCCCTCCCTCGTGCCATGACCGTTTCCGAGCCCCCGCAGCCCCTGCCCTCCCGCCGCCCTACCGTGGCGTTCATGTTCTCCCACCCGGCCCACTTCATCGCACTGGGTTTTGGCGCCGGGCTGTCGCGCGTGGCGCCGGGCACCGTGGGCACGCTGTGGGCCTGGCTCAGCTCCCTGGCACTGCAGCAATGGCTGTCACCCCAACACATGGGCCTGCTGATTGCCGCCAGCACCGTAGTGGGCTGGTGGGCCTGCACCACCACCGCACGCAACATGGCCGTGGCCGACCCCGGCAGCATCGTGTGGGACGAGGTGGTGGCCTTCTGGCTGGTGCTGTGGCTGGCCATGCCCATGGGCTGGTGGGGGCAGCTGGTGGCTTTTGGGCTGTTCCGATTCTTTGACGCGGCCAAACCCGGCCCGGTGGGCTGGGCCGACAGCCTGTTCAAGGGCTTTGGCTGGCGCGGCGGCTGGGGTATCTTGTGGGACGACTTTGTGGCAGCCTTCTGTACCCTGCTGGTCATTGCAGTGTGGAGGTTTCTATGACAACCGCATCGCTATCAAATAAAGAGCTGCTAGCGCTTGATACATCAGCGCTAGAGGCCAATTTGACCCAAATTTCTCTGGAATTGCTCAAACACAGCCACCTGCTGGCCACGGCCGAAAGCTGCTCGGGCGGCATGATCGCGGCGGCCTGCACCGACCTGGCGGGCTCCAGCCAGTGGTTCGAGCGCGGCTTTGTCACCTACTCCAACGCCGCCAAGGTCGAGATGCTGGGCGTGCCCGCCGCACTCATTGAGCAGGAAGGCGCCGTGAGTGAGGCCGTGGCCCGCGCCATGGCCGATGGGGCGCTGGCCCATTCCCAGGCGCATGTGAGCCTGGCCGTAACCGGCGTGGCCGGCCCTACAGGCGGCAGCGAGGCCAAGCCCGTGGGCACTGTGTGGTTTGCCTGGTGCGTGAATGGCGAAACCCACAGCGAGATGCAGCACTTTGCGGGCGACCGCGCCGCCATCCGTGCGGCCACGGTGCGCTACGCACTGCAGCGGTTGCTGGGGTTTCTGCTGGGCTGAGGGCGGCGGAGAGGTCGGCCCGCGCAGCACGGTGCGCGGGCGCGTGCCCGTCTCAGACGCTTCGCGTGCGGCGTCCGGCGCTTTGTGAAATAGCCGTCAGGCCCAGCAACAAGGTGCCCAGCAGCATCAAGCCCCAGGTGGACAGCGTGGGAATGGCCGCCGCAGCCGCCGCTCCCGCAAAGTTGACCGCAAACACACCTGCCACAACCCCCGCGCTTTGCAGGTTGCCATTGGCATCGCGCGCACCAGCCACCATCACATCCACAGCAGGGAACACCACCGCCGCCTTCGCCTGCATCGCCTTTGCCTGCATTGCGCTGGCCGTGTTCGCGACAGTGGCAATGGCGAAGTTCTGCGCGTAGTGCGTGCTGTCGATCCAGCTGCCGGTGGTTGGTGTCAGCAAAGCGCCCAAGCTCTGGTTGGGAAAGCTCAGCGTGGGCGTGCTGGACATGTCCATGGGCTCGCTGAACGCCACCGTGAGGGTAAATACGCCACTGGCGGGCACACCACTGCTGATGGACGCAGCGCTGGGCGCCACGCTGGCCACGGTGGGGTTCTTGGTGTCGATGCTGAACACGCCCGTCAACTCGAAATCGGTGTTCTTGTTGTTGACATCGTCCTTGCGGCCCACGCCACCCGCCACCATGACATTGATGCTGCCGAACTGCTCATCACCATCCGCAATCGTCCAGGTCACCCGATAGCGGTTGCGTGTCACCCATTCCGAGGTGACGTTGGTCAGGCTCAGGGGCGTGCCGCCGGTGTTGGTGAACACAAGGTTGGTGCACAGAAAGTTCTGCACCACCCCGTTGGGGCACCCGCCATAGTCGGTAGGGATGTCATAGCGGATGATGAACTCGACGGTTTTGCCGATATCGGCGTCGGTGAGAACATGGCCCGTGCCAGCCGGATGCACGGGGGTACCGCCGTCGATCGTACCCTTCATGTCAATGACGTGTGTGGGCGGGATGTAGGTAATCTCGAACACGTTGGCCTGAAAGCCTGGAGACTGGACTTCGCCCAAGGTGTCTTGCGCACCGTTGGCCGCCACGTCCAACGGGCTCATGTTCAAAATCATGGCAACGGTGTCGTAGTTCTGCCTGAACGTCGTGGCGTCGAGCCAAGTGGATGTGGTGGGCACAAGAAATGCCCCGGGGTCTTCGCCCACCGTGGGAAACGAGATGACCGGATTGACGGTGGAGTCCATGGCGGTGTCGTAGGTCACCGTCAAATGAAAGGCGTCTCCGCCCGACACTGGGGAGTGACTTGGCACGATTGTTAGCACCACCGGAGCCGCCTGCGCAAACAACGCCACCAGGCACAGGCACCACGACAGCAGCAACCGTGCGATCAGCCTGCAAGGCCCCGCTGAAACCATTCCTATCCCTGTCCTGCCCGTACAGGCCACATTGATCGTACCCACGACTTTCCTTTGATCCGCCGGCACCGCCTCTTTCCGCCCCATGCTCCCACGGGGGGCCTGCCGGGCAAGCAGGTATGGCGCACCTTGTAAAAACCCTGGGATGCAGAACCCTTGGGGAAGTCCACCCCCCCGATGGGCCGCCAGTGTAACGGCATGTAATTCAGGAATTTCTCCCATCCGGCAGCCCCGCCGAAGAAGCGGCATGTGGGCATCCCATAGCGGGAACGACGGCTTGCGGGCCGGTGCGTATCCCTGTGGGTCCACCCGCGCTCGCGCCACAGAGCCGCGGTGTAGCATGAGCTATCCAAGAAGGAGCCCCCATACACCCCCACGCCCAGCCCCTGCAACCCTCCGACGCGGCCCGCAGCGCGTCTGGTGCCACGCTGGACAGCGGGGCCGCCGGCCTGACGTCGCACCAACCGATGGGCGCACCTCACTCGCGGTGCACACCATGAACTGGTTCCAGGGATTCCTCACCCACCGCATCGCCACGGGCGGGGCAGATATCTTTGTGCGCACGGGCGGCAAAGCCGACGGGCCGCCCCTGCTCCTGCTGCACGGCTTTCCGCAAACGCATGCGCTGTGGCACCGCGTGGCGCAGCAGCTGGCGCACGACTACTTTCTGGTGCTGCCCGACCTGCGCGGTTATGGCGATTCATCGCACGCGCCCGGCCTGCCGGACCACCGCAACTACAGCAAACGCGCCATGGCGCAGGACATGGCCGAGGTGATGACCGCGCTGGGTCACGATCACTTCTTTCTGTGCGGGCACGATCGGGGCGGCCGTGTGGCCCACCGCCTCGCGCTGGACCACGCCGCGCGCGTGAAGAAGCTGTGCGTGATCGACATCGCCCCTACGCTCGACATGTACGCGCGTACCGACATGGAGTTTGCGCGCGCCTACTACCACTGGTTCCACCTCATCCAGCCCGCCCCGCTGCCGGAGGCCATGATTGGCGGCAACCCGCTCGCCTACCTGCACGCCAAGCTGGGCGGCTGGGGCAGCGCGGGCCTGGCCCACATCGAGCCCCAGGCCCTGGCCGACTACGAGCGCTGCTTTTGCACGCCCGAAGCCATCCACACCGCGTGCGAAGACTACCGCGCCAGCGCAGGCATCGACCTGGAGCATGACCGCGAAAGCCGCGCGCGCGGCGAGAAGATCGCGTGCGACACGCTGGTGATCTGGGGCGAACACGGCGTAGTTCACCGCCTGTTCGACCCACTGGCTCTATGGCAGGCGCAATGCGCGGGCGTGGTGACGGGCCAGGCCGTGCCTGCAGGGCACTTCATCCCCGAGCAATTGCCCGAGGCCACGGCCCGCGCGCTGAGCGCCTTCATGCGCTGACGACCGGTTTCGCATCGGCACGGAAGGGCAATCGCGAGGGCCCGCCGTGCATTTATTCACGCGCTGCCCGGCCACCATGCCTTGCACAGTGCGCACAGGTGCCCTTGCGTTCCTAGAATCCGCCGCTTCGCACGCTGCGGAACCCATCGCAAACACGACGTGTTGGCGAGCCCCCCGCTTTCCGCAGCGCCCCACCGAGCCTTGCCGATTGCGTGACCATGCCCCCCTTTACCGCCACCCAGAACCAACTGCTCACCGAGCACCTGCGCAGCTTTCTGCCAGGCATCGAACCCGAAGCGCTGGAGCTGCTGCGCGCCCAGCTGGAGTGGGTGGAGGTGCCCGGCGGCAGCACGCTGATGGCGCAGGGCGAGCCCGGCGAGTCGATGTACCTCACCGTGAGCGGCCGCCTGCGTGCCTATGTGCGCAGCGATGACGGCAGCATCGGCCCGCAGCGTCGTGTGGCCGATATGGGCCGGGGCCAGGTGATTGGCGAGATCAGTCTGTTCACCGACGCACCGCGCGCCGCCACCGTGGTCGCCGTGCGCGACTCGGTGCTGGTGCGACTGACCAAGGATGTGTTCAAGACCCTGCTGGCCAGCAGCGCCCAGGTGTCGATTGCCCTCACGCGCCAGATCATCCAGCGCCTGCAAACGGGCACAGCCACCCACACGGCCGCACAAGAGCGGCCCGTGGCCATGGGCCTGCTGCCCGTGAGCAGCTGCGTGGACCTGCAGGGCTTTGGCCAGAGCCTGGCGCGCCAGCTGGGCACCATCGGCCGCGTGCGTGTGGTCGACTCCGCCACCGTGGACGCAGAGCTGCACGAGCCCGGCATTGCCCAGCGCGAAGGCGCCGACGCCACTGCCAACCGACGCATCGCCATGCTGCTCGACGAGATCGAGGCGCGCAACGACTTCGTGCTGCTTCTGGCAGACCCCGAGCCCACGCCCTGGACACGGCGCGTGAGCCGCCACTGCGACGAGTTGCTGCTGCTGGCCGACGCTCAGGCCGAGCCCGCCATCCACCCCATCGAAGAAAACTGCCTGCTGCGCCGCGCGCCCCTGGCCGAGGCCGCCGAGATCCTGGTGCTGCTGCACCCGGAAGGCACGCAGTGCCCACGTGGCACCCAGCAATGGCTGGACCGCCGCCCCGTGGCCGACCACGTGCATGTGCGCCCCACCCTCGACCGCGACATGGCGCGCCTGGCCCGCATCCAGAGCCGCACCGCCGTGGGCCTGGTGCTGGCGGGCGGCGGTGCGCGCGGCTTTGCGCACCTTGGCATCTACCGCGCGCTGCAGGAGGAAGGCGTGGAGATCGACTGCGTGGGCGGCACCAGCATCGGATCGGTCATGGCCGCGTATGTGGCATCCGACCGGCCGCTGGCGACGGTGATGGCCAACGCCCGCGAGGCGTTTCGCACCAACCCCACGGGAGACTTCAACCTGCTGCCGCTGATGTCGCTCATCAAGGGCCGCCGACTGCGCCACATCCTGCACGAGGCCGTGGGGAGCTTAGTGGGCTTCCCGGCCCAGGTGGAAGACCTGTGGAAGAACTACTACTGCGTGGCCACCAACTACTCGCGCGCCAGCGAACAGGTGGTGCGCCGTGGCAGCCTGGTGAAGTCGCTGCTGGCCAGCATCTCCATCCCCGGTGCATTGCCGCCCGTGGTGCACGAAGGCGACCTGCTGTGCGACGGTGGCACGTTCAACAACTTTCCCGTGGATGTGATGCGCAGCAGCATGCGCGGCGTGGGCACGGTGATCGGCGTAGACCTGAACTTCCGCAAGCCGCGCCGCATCGAGCTGGACGACATCCCCACCAGCTGGGCTCTACTGCGCGACAAGCTGCGCCCGCGCGCCCAGCGCCGCTACAAGCTGCCCTCGCTGGCCAGCTACCTCATGCAGGTCACCATCCTGTACAGCATGTCGCGCCAGCGCCAGTCGCAGCAGCTCACCGACCTGTACTTCAACCCACCCATGGACCGCGTCGGCATGCTGCAGTGGAACCGCTTCGAGCAGATCGTGCAGCAGGGGTATGCACATGGCATCCAGGTGCTGGACGGACTGGATGACATCAAGCGCCGGCGCATCGGCGGGCTGCGCACCCGTTGAGAACGCACCACACGGCCCGGTCGCCCAAGCGGCATGCAACAGGCAGGCACCGGTGTAGCATGGGCGCCCTTGAGGAGGAGACCCCATGCACCCCAACGCCCAGACCCTGCAGCGCTTCTACACCGCGTTTGCGCAGCTTGACCACGCCACCATGGCCGCCTGCTATGCGCCCAACGCCACGTTCGACGACGAGGCCTTTTCCCTGAAGGGCCGCGACCAGATCGGCGGCATGTGGCGCATGCTATGCACCGCCACCAAAAAGCCCGGCGCGGCCGAGCACTGGAAGCTCACGTTCAGCGGTATCGAAGCCGACGCGGCCGGCGGCAAGGCGCACTGGGAGGCGCACTACCTCTTCAGCGCCACGGGGCGCAAGGTGCACAACATCATCGACGGCACCTTCACCTTCACGCCCGACGGGCTGATCGCCACCCACCGCGACCGCTTCAACTTCTGGCGCTGGGCACGGCAGGCGCTGGGGGCGCCAGGGCTGCTGCTGGGCTGGTCGCCATCGCTCAAGCGCAAGGTGCGGAGTACGGCGGCGGGGAATTTGAAGAAGTTTTTGGCGCAGGGGTGAGGGGTGGTGTTGCGGTGACGCAGATCGCTCAATGCATTGGGAACTGCGGCTCTCGGCAAAAAGCAGTCTCTAGCAAATGTGCCCATGGTTCACTTGGCGGGAAGTCTGCTAGAACTGGTGCCTTGCGGCTTGAAATCGTAAGTCGCCCCTACGCCTAATACATTGCAATGAAGCTCACAAAAATCAAACTGCTCCAACGCTGCTGCAAGGCGGCGCTAGCGGTTGCAACGGTGTGCTTTCTGTCGCTTGGGATTCAACCTCTTCTTTTCCCCAACTCATTGAGCAACGTGGCACTGGTAGGTGCCCTTGCGAGCTTCTTCACGGCACTTTTCTTACTCGGTGCCATTGCTTCTGTTAAATGTCCCTCCTGCACAAAGCCTTTTATTGGCTCCACGGTCGAAGATGGTGTCCCGACTGCGTCGCTATTCACTAGAGAATGCAAGTATTGTGGTTTTCCGACTCAGTGCCTGCCATCTTCGGAGAAGTGATTGAGGCTTAGCAACGCGGCCAAAACGGAGGGGTTTCAGCGACCGGTTCGACCGCAGCCGAGCTCTGCCCTCGAAAGTCTGTGCGGAGGGAAATTGGTGCAACCGTGCCAGCGCTTGGCAACACGCCCGCTATCGGCCAGAACCGGACATTCAATATGACCCCTCGTTTCTCTGTGGATTTCAACGAACTCCTTGAGAGCGATCTCGTCATGCTGTCCCAGACTGACCTCCGGAAGGAGATAGATGGCTCGCTCGTGCTGCTTATTGATGGTCTACCCATTGAGGTCCAACAAGAAAGTCTCTATGACGACGGCACGCACGAAGTGCTGTTTGCTCGCGGAGTCGTCGAAATCAACTCAACGGGCACCTGGTCTCACGTCAAGTGGTGCTGTCGATTTGACTCTGAGGGTGTCTACGACATCGCAGGTCAATAATGCATGCTGCAGGTATTTTCGGCATGCCGTGCATCGGCTCAATTCGGCCAGAAGCAGACCTTCAGACACCATGCCAATTCGCGACAACGACCACCTGAACCAACTGCGCGCGTCAATGGACATTGATGCGCTGCGACACGACTTAGCCGTTGCGGCCGAAGCGGCTCGTGAGGGGAGATCAAACGAAGAGGTTAGCGATAAAGAGTTGCGTGCAGCGTTTGAGCGTGTGAGCCCTGATATAGAGCAGCGCTATGGCGTCGATGTTTGGGACGCCATGGTGGTCGCACAACCAAGCCAGGAAACTGGTGTTGGTGTGGCGAAGCAAAGCCAGCACTTCAAGGAATGGGAAGCTTTGATTCGCGCCCTTGACGCTGTCCTCATTCAGTTTGGCAAGGAAGACGCTTACGGCGAGGGCGACTATTGGATACTCGACGACGATTATGAGGGGCCGTCTCTCAAGGTCTACATCTCTCGTCTGGGGTTCGTTACAGCAGAGCTTGTTTCCGCGATTCAGCAGGCACTTCAAGCCACACCGCACTGGAAAGTGCTGCTGCAGATTAATGAGGCGCTGGATGGAGGCCCTAGCTCATCATCAGGTTTGACAATTCAGCACGATACCGTTGAGCCGCATCATCTCTTGCGCGCCCGTTCGTAGTTCAGATTTCGGCCAAGAGCGGTCTGTGGCCGCAGATGAAAGCAGACGCCTAACGTTCGAGGTAACCTGCCCGTGGAGGCAGGGCTTGTAAGCCCGGACTGAGTCGATAGTACGACTGGCTCAGGCCGGGTACAAGGCTTGCCGTAGCGGGTCAGATTGACCGAGGGGTTAGGCCTCACCGCACAGCGCGCAGAAGACTGCAGTTCTGCTTTGTGAACTTGCTCCTTGCGAGCGTGGCTTGAAGGTCTTTGGAGGTGATGCCGTCCGGAGTGATGACATCCTTTAGCGCGTTTTCTTGCGCCGACTCGAACACGCGACCAAGCACAAAGTCCGGTGTTGGGCCCTGAAGTAGTAGCAGGAAGCCGCTGGGCACCTGCTCATTTCGGTCCTTGAGTTCGATTCGATTCTTCTGGAGCGCGTCGATGAAGGCCTTTCCCTGCTGATAGCCTAGGGCGAAAAGTCGCTCCTGATCTTTGTCCTCGTTCATGACCGAAGCGAGGGATGAACACTCGAACGCAGACCAGGAGACTCTGCCCATAAGAGCAAGATCCTTGGACGTCTGGGCGCCCACCGAGTTTGCTAGGAGGAGGGATGCCGAAAGAAGAATAAGGCGCAGGCGCATAGACATGTGGTTTGTGAGGCCTAACGTGAAAGCGAGCGGACGCCGAAGGCGGTCCGCTCGAATGGCAGGTTAAAGCTCATATCGCGCCTGCACTTCTTGCCAGCCGCAGACTGCCAGAACCGCGTTCGCTTTGGCGACCACCTCAGACCATGCCGCCACTTTCATCATCTCTGCCAGAGAGTCCGGAAGCAAGTTAACCCGCTCGTCGAAGAACCTGTTGAACTCGGCGAGCCTTTCCAGCTCTTCGCCGGAGAACTCGGAGGCGAACGGGGGCGAAGTCGGGTGGTAGAAATCATCAAACCATTGGTTCACGAGCTCGTTCGCGACATTAACCGGGGCATTGGCTTGGTATCGCAACTGATCCGCTGGCGCCGCAATGAGCTGCAGCACATTGATGATGTTCACGCGATGCGGTCCCATGAGCCTTAACGTGATGTATCCCGCAAAACCTGCGGGATAAACTGGACCGTGCGGAATATTCTGGACACTGATTCCTCCTGAAAATGGCTTGCAGATTGGGCTTGCGGTCAGTGCGCTGTTCAAAAACGCAGGTATAAAAATTCCCGTCAAGCCCGGCAAGCATCAACTCAGCAAACTATAGCTTGCCAGTAGGCAGGCACCGGGCACTGAGACAGCGCGGTTTGGACGTCAAGCCAGTGGGTAGTGAGTCTGCGGTAGTTTCGTCCACCGGCTGCTTAGGGCCCAAGGCGCCCTATCACTGTGATCGATCAGCGACAGGCAGCTACCCACCTTAAACCCCGCCCTCACATCTGCAACGGGCAGCAGTGGAAAAATCAAGCCCAATTGGCCTCTAGCGCTTATTCAATAAGCGTCAGCAGCTATCAAATCAGTAGTTTTCCTACCCCAACCCCGTAACACACTTGTACTTCTTGCCACTGCCGCAATGGCACGGAGCATTGCGACAGGACATGTGGCGATGCTGTGCACGGCGACAAAAGGGCCGGCAGCCAAGCGCTGGGCCTGCTGGGTGTGCTGCGGGGCTGGTCGCCTTCGCTAAAACGCCAGCGGCCCCCACCCCGCTCAACCGCCCACCCCTCCTTTCGCACGGGCCGGTGCGACATCGCTTCCCATCCGATCAATCAGCACCGCGCTGGCTTCGTTAAGCCCCAGCACCTGCACCGTGCAGCCATGGTGGCGCAGGCGCTCCACCACCTTGTCGAGCGCGGCGACGGCGGTGATGTCCCAGAAGTGGGCGTGTGTGACGTCGATGACCACCGCGCGGCCCTCGGCGCCGAGCACGTCGAACGCCTCGATGAACGCGTCGGCCGAGGCAAAAAACACCTGGCCGGACACGCGCCAAGTGCGCTGGCCCAAGGCCGTGGCACCAGCGCCATCTGCGTGATCGGCGCCATCCGCATCGTCGCGCACGCGCACCTCCAGCATGTGCGAGACCTTGAACGCAAAGAACACCCCGCTGAGCACCACGCCCACGGCCACGCCTGCCGCCAGGTTGTGCGTGGCGATGGTGACGACCACCGTGGCCAGCATGGCGGCGCTGGACAGGCGCGGGTGGCGCACCAGGGCGCCGAGCGACTTCCAGTCGAACGTTTCGGCCGACACCATGACCATGATGGCCACCAGCGCAATCACCGGCACCTTGGATACCCAGTCTTTCAGCACCACCATGAGGATCAGCAAAAACACCCCGGCAAACAACGTGGACAGGCGCCCGCGCCCGCCGTACTTCACGTTGCCCACGGCCTGGCCGATCATTCCGCAGCCCGAAATGCCGCCGAACAGGCTGGCCGCGATGTTGGCCACGCCCAGCCCCGCGCATTCGCGGTTCTTGTCGCTGGGGGTGTCGGTCAGCTCATCGACCACGGCGGCGGTGAGCACTGATTCAAGCAGGCCCACCATGGCGATCGCCAGCGCGGGCAGCAGGATGATGCGCAGGGTGTCGAGCGACGCGGGCACCTGCGGCAGCGCAAACACAGGCAACGCGTCGGGCAGTTTGCCGAGGTCACCCACCATGGGCAGGTGCAGCCCCAGCGCCGATGCCAGCACCGTGAGCACCACCACGCAGATCAGCGGTGACGGAATGGCAGTGAGCGCAGGCCATGCCAGCCGCTGGCCCAGCCACGGCAGGCCGTAGATGAGCGCCAGCCCCAACGCCAGCGCCCCCCAGGTGGCCGTGCTGGCGCCGTGCAGGTGCGGCAGTTGCGCGGCAAAGATCAGGATGGCCAGCGCATTGACGAAGCCCGTGCGCACCGAGCTGGACACGAAGCGCATCAACACGCCCAGCTTCATCAGCCCAAACGCCACCTGCACCGCGCCTGCCAGCAGCCCCGCCGCCAGCAGGTAGCCCAGCCCGTGTGACTGCACCAGCGGCGCAGCCACCAGCGCCACCGAGCCTGCCGCCGCCGACACCATGGCAGGCCGCCCGCCGGTGAAGGCGATGACCAGGCTGATGACAAACGAGGCGAAGAGCCCCACCGAAGGGTCCACGCCCGCCACGAAGGAGAAGGCGATGACTTCGGGGATGAGCGCAAAGGTGGCCACAGCCCCGGCCAGCAGCTCGCGCGGAATGCTGGGCGCCCATTCGGCGCGCAGGCGGGTCAGGGTGGAAGGGTTCATGCGGTGTGCCCTGCAAAAAACAAAGCGCGCCCGAAGGCGCGCTGCGAGGAATTTCAGATAAAAATAGGCTCTAGCGCTTATCCATCAAGCGCCAATAGCTATCCAATCAATAGCAAATTGCCCAACAAGATCAAGCCCCGTGGCACTTCTTGTACTTCTTGCCGCTGCCGCAGTGGCACGGGTCGTTGCGCCCCGGCTCGGGCGCCTTGCGCACGGTCTCCACGCGCGGGCCCATGCTCTTCCACAACTGGCGCAGGTCGTACACGGCCCAGATGGCTTCGCCGAAGGCCTCGACGCGCGCCTGGCTGGTGCTGGGTGGGCCGTCTTCGTCGTACATGCAGACTTCGGGCTTGCCGGTGTCGTCTTCGGTCAGGGCAACGATGCGGTCCAGCGCGTCATCCAGCCACTTGGCGGCTTCCTTGTCGCGCGGGGCGGCCCAGTCCTCCGGCCAGTTTTCCACGGCAAACATGAAGCCCAGGGCCCACACCTGACCGAAGGACGGGATCTCCTGGTCGTCGCCCATTTCGGCGCGCTGCTCGTCGGTCAGGCTGGCCACGGCGCCGCGCATGTCCATGGCTTCGGGCTGGAAGGTGCGGTCGTCGTCCAGCGTCTTCACGTCGGTGTCGAGCTGGGTCACGATTTCGGCCCAGCGGCGATTCCACAGCTCTAAAAAGCGCGCCTGCTGGGCGGCGTCAGCAAAGGCGGGCAACTGGGGCAGCGAGTCGCCTTCGGCAACATCCAGCTCGGCGCCGTCGCCCAGCAGCATGGGCAGGTACTCGGCCGGGGCGATGGGGCGGCGGCTGCAGATCAGCGCGGTCATGAAACCGTCGCAGAACTCCCACTGCGGGATTTCCTCGCCGCGCGAGCGCAGGTCGTCGAGGATGTTGTCGATCTCTTCCAGCTCTTCAGGGCCCAGTGCGGCCGCCGGGGCGCCCGCGGGGTCATCAAGATCGTCGGTGGAGGGAGTGGGCGATGTGGGTTCGGTCATGGGGGGCTCCGGTCGTCAAGCGAGAAAGCGGGGGCGGTAAAACATTGTTTTACTTTTATGATGCGCAGGCCTTGTGCCGTGGCGCTGGTGTAGCGGCGGAGGTACGGCGACCCGGGGTGGTGCCGGGCCTCAAAAGCGCCTTGCGCAACATGGCAACCCGATAAAAAGGCGGCCAGTGTAGCCCCCTCTCGCACCGCCACCAGAACCAGGACCCCCATGCTCCACCAACTGAACTCCCTGTACCCGGTGCGCTACACGGCCTTTGCGCTGTGCGTTTTCGGGCTGCTGCTGTCGCTGTTTGCGCTGGTGGCTTTTCACGTGGGGTTGCCCGTGGTGCTGGTGTTTGCTGCCCTGGTAGCAGTGGGCGTGTACGACCTGCAGCAGTCGCGCCACGCCATTTTGCGCAACTACCCGGTCATCGGGCACATCCGCTTCATGCTCGAATATGTGCGGCCCGAGGTGCGCCAGTATTTCATCGAGAGCGATAGCGAGGCCGCGCCGTTTTCGCGCGCCCAGCGCTCGCTGGTGTACCAGCGCGCCAAGGGCGACCCGGACAACCGCCCCTTCGGCACGCACCTGGACGTGGGCGCGCAGGGTTATGAATGGGTGAACCACTCGCTCGCTCCCACACAGCTGCCGTCGCATGACTTTCGCGTGTGGATCGGCGGCAACCCCGATGCGCCGTCGCCGTCTGTGGCGCCTTGCACCCAGCCTTACCACGCGAGCGTGTTCAACATCTCGGCCATGAGCTTTGGTGCGCTGTCGGCCAATGCGATCCTGGCTTTGAACCAGGGTGCAAAAAAAGGCGGCTTCGCGCACGACACGGGCGAGGGCAGTATCAGCCAGCACCACCGCGTGCACGGCGGCGACCTGATTTGGGAAATCGGCTCGGGCTACTTTGGCTGCCGCAACCCCGACGGCACCTTCAGCGAAGAACGTTTTGCAGCCAGCGCCACCGACCCACAGGTGAAGATGATCGAGCTGAAGCTGAGCCAGGGCGCCAAGCCCGGCCACGGCGGCGTGCTGCCCGGCGCCAAGGTGACGGCCGAGATTGCGGCCGCACGCGGCGTGAAGGAAGGCGAAGCCTGCATCTCGCCCGCCAGCCACAGCGCCTTCCGCACGCCGGTCGAGATGATGCAGTTCATCGCCAAACTGCGCACGCTTTCGGGCGGCAAGCCCACGGGCTTCAAATTCTGCCTGGGCCACCCGTGGGAGTGGTTTGCCATCGTCAAGGCCATGCTGGTCACGGGCATCACGCCCGATTTCATCGTGGTCGATGGCGCCGAGGGCGGCACGGGCGCGGCACCGGTGGAATTCACCGACCACGTGGGTGCACCGCTGCAAGAGGGCCTGCTGCTGGTGCACAACACCCTGGTGGGCGTGAACCTGCGCGACCGCGTGCGCATTGGCTGCGCGGGCAAGGTGATCAGCGCCTTCGACATCGCTCGCATGATGGCGCTGGGCGCCGACTGGTGCAACGCGGGGCGTGGCTTCATGATGGCGCTCGGCTGTATCCAGGCGCAAAACTGCCACACCGGCCACTGCCCAACCGGCGTGACCACCCAAGACCCGCTGCGCCAGCAGGCCCTAGTGGTGCCCGACAAGGCCACGCGCGTGGCGCAGTTTCATCGCAGCACGCTGCACGCGCTGCAGGAGCTGGTGCAGGCCGCCGGGCTGCGCCACCCCAAGGACATCACAGCCCACCACATCGTGCGCCGCATCAGCGACACCGAGGTGCGCCTGCTGTCCAACCTCATCACGCGCATGCAACCGGGCGCGCTGCTGGGCCCGCTGGACGCGCAGCACAACGTGTTCCGCCTGTACTGGCCCTTGGCCAGCGCGCACAGCTTTCAGGCCAGCGAGCCTGAACTGGAACCCTCCATCCCCCACCATGTCGAGCTGGTGCACGCAGCAGCCGCGGGCACCGCAGCGGCCGTGGCGGGGGACGCCGCTGTATGAACTTGACGATGGACGCATCCGCCCCCACCCACACCGCCGCCCCGGACTACGCCGCCTTTTTGCAGCAGCAGCTGGCCACCCAGCCGCACAACGTGATGGCCCACGTACTGGGCGATGAGCAGATCTGGATCAAGCGTGCGGGTGCACCCCACGGCATGGGCCGCTACCGTGCCATGGCCGCGCTGGCTGCCCTGCTGCGGCTGGACGCCCTGCGCCCCGTGCCCAACCCCGGCGGCCCTGCGGCCATAGCCACCGAAGTGCAGCGCCTGCGCGACCTGGCCGCGCGCGGCATCCGCGTGCCCGTGGTGCTGGCTGCCTTGCCCCATGGTTTTGCCATGCTCCACCTGGGCCACACGGGGGAAGAGATTCATTCGCTGGGCAACGAGATCGACCATGCCGTACAGGCGGGTGACACGGCCACCGTTCTGGCGCTGTGGCAGCAGGGGCTGGACACCTTGGCCCAGGTGCACCGCCAAGGCACCTGCCTGAGCCAGGCCTTTGCTCGCAACATGGTGCGCTGCCCCGATGGCGAAGTGGCCTGCATCGACTTTGAGGACGACCCCGCCGCCGTGCTGCCCCTGGCGGTGTGCCATGTGCGCGATGCGCTGTGTTACGCGCACTCCACCGCGATCTACCTGCACACCAGCGGCACGCTGACCGAGGGGCGCGAGCGCTGGGTGGCGTGGGTGGGGCAGGAGAGCGCGGAGATGCGGGCGGTGCTGGCGACCAGCGTCCGGCGGATGGGGTGGATGGGGCTTCTGCCGGAAAGCCGCAGGCTGGGGCGGGATTTGCAGCGGGTGCGGGCGGCGTACGAGTTGCTAAGCAGATGAAACGCGGCCGCTCCTATCAAGCTGTGGTTGTCCGCTGACAGCGGCAAGCGCGCTGACCGCCTATCGTTCAGGTGGAGCTTCCTCCAGCCCTCCCTTCTTTCCATGCCACTGCCCGCCGCTGCCAGCCCAGCCGCCCCTGAGCCCACGCCCTTGCCCACCACCTCCGACAAGACCCGCCGCAGCCGACCGCCCACCCTGTCGCGGGCTGCCTGGAAGCAGTTCATGGGCGTGGCCCGGCCCTACTGGGCAGGCGACAAGAAGCGCACCGCCTGGGGCCTGATGGCACTGCTGATCGCCCTGATGGTGTGCGAGACCCAGCTGGCCGTCATGCTGATCGACAAGACGGGGGAGATGACATCGGCCCTGGCGGCCAAGCAGGCTGACCGCTTCTGGATCGCGGTGCGCACCAGCCTTGTTGTTCTGGCATTCGCGGTGCCGGTGTACGCCTTTTATTACTACATGCGCGATGCGTTTTCCAACCACTGGCGGCGCTGGCTCACCCACCGTTTCCTGGATGGCTATCTGAGCGAACGCAAGTACTACGAGATCGGCGCTGGCGGCGACATCGACAACCCCGACCAGCGCATCAGCGAAGACATCAACACCTTCACAAGCCGGTCCACGCACTTCCTGCTGATTTTCATCGGCTCCCTGATGCAGCTGGTGGCGTTCAGCGCGGTGTTGTGGTCCATCTCCAAGACGCTGGTGGCTTTTTTGGCGGTGTATGCCCTGCTGGGCACCTTCGGGGCGCTGTACTTTTTTGGCGCGCCGCTGATCCGGCTGAACTTCTGGCAGATCCGCCGCGAGGCAGACTTCCGGTTCGGGCTGATGCGGCTGCGCGAAAACGCCGAATCCATCGCCTTCTACCGGGGCGAACCCCAGGAGCGCGTGCAGATCGACCACCGGTTCGAGGCTGCGTTTACCAACTTCGCCCGGCTCATCAAAAAGCAGCTCTCGCTCAACCTGTACCAGCGCTCTTTCAGCCAGCTCACCTTGATCCTGCCCAGCATCCTCCTGGCCAATGCGGTGCTGTCGGGTGAGCTGGAGGTGGGCCGGGCCATACAGGCGGCAGGCGCTTTTGCCGCCGTGCTGGGCGCCATCTCGCTCATCGTGGACAACTTCGAGAGCCTGAGCCGGTTTGTGGCGGGCATCGACCGGCTCCATACCCTGTCGCAGGTCGTGCTCAAAACCCCTGCCGCGCCCACCCCCTGGGCCGAGCCCGCCCCAGCAGGCCAACCTGCGGACGATGCGACGCCCGCGATCAACGCCCACGACCCCTCCGAGCCCCCACCGCAAATCACCACCCGCATCGGCGACACGCTGGCCATCGAAGGGCTCTCGCTTTACACCCCCCACTTCGGTCGCCTGCTCGTGGCCGACCTCTCGCTGCAGCTACAGCCCGGCGACGCGCTGCTCATCACCGGCCCGAGTGGCTGCGGCAAAAGCTCGCTCTTGCGTGCCATTGCCGGCCTGTGGCACACGGGCAGTGGCACCGTGCAGCACCCGCCCCTGGAAGACATGTTCTTCCTGCCCCAGCGCCCCTACATGCAGATTGACACACTGCGCAGCCAGATCATCTACCCGAGCAAGCAGACGGCGCTGAGCGACGAACGCCTGCTGGAGCTGCTGCAGGAGGTGCACCTCGAATCACTGTCCGAGCGTGTGGGTGGGCTCAACGCGTCCTACGACTGGGAGAAACTGCTGTCCGTGGGCGAGCAACAGCGCCTGGCCTTTGCCCGCGTGCTGGCGCGCCAGCCCAGCATCGTCATCCTGGATGAAGCCACCAGCGCGCTGGACAGCGCCAACGAAACCGCCCTCTACGAACGCCTGCGCGCCAGCGGCACCACCCTCATCAGCATCGCCCACCGCCCCGCCGTGCTCAAACACCACACGCACGTGCTGGAGTTCAAGGGCGAAGGGGCTTGGGAGTTGCACGCGGCAGCGGACTTCAGATTTGATAGCTGAGCGCGGCGGCTCAAGCGACGGCGGGGCAGCTTCGCCCGATGAGAGCAGGTCGGGTTACGCTTCGCCAACGCGACCTACATGACTTCCGCAATGACCGACTTTGAGATCTACACACCCACAGCAGAAGAAGTTCACTCCGGCGTCTTAGGCCGTCGGATGCGGCAATTCAACTACGGGTTCGTCGGTGAGTACGGCCAGTCCCAGCCGGTGTGGGTGAGCGCGCGTGACGCGCAGGGAGAATTGGTAGGCGGGCTGCGCGGATTCGTGTTTTTGGAGTGGCTGAACGTGGAACTGCTGTTTGTGGACGAAGCCGCCCGGCACCATGGAGTGGGCCGGAACCTGCTGGCCACGGCAGAACAGAAAGCCCGCAACCTGGGCGCGCACAGCGTGACGCTGAACACCTTTGAGTGGCAGGCGCGCGAGTTCTATCTTAAACAGGGCTATGAGGAGTTTGGGCACATCGACAACTACATCCAGGGATTTCAGCTGGTGTATTTGAAGAAGGTTTTGACGTCCTGATTTCCAGGGCTTGGATTGCCAACGTGGCAGGTCCGACTGCGCCCACCCATCCCACCAAACTTACGATCAACTTCCCAGCAGCATTTCGTACCTTGGCGTGTCTGACAACGGATCTGCAGACAGCACCAGCCCCTCAAAAAAATGGTGATCCTGGTCAGCCAGCAGGTGCGCGGCCTCCTGGTGCAAAAGGAACAGCACCTCTGCATAGGTTGGGTTGTGGTCCCTGCGAATCTGAACCGTAGCGCTCAATTCGGTCCAAACGCCACCGTTATCCCGAACCCAGTACGCATAGGTCACGTCCAACGTCCTGCCCGGAAACTGCCTCTGGAGCTCCTGCTCATCCAGGCTTTGTCCAATGCTCCTGCTGTACTCACGCAGGGCTGAGAGCAAAGTCTCCACATCCTGGCAAGACGGCTCAGAAAAAGACCAGGGGAGATCACGAAGGATTGACGACGGAAGACTTTGAGCCAAAGACGGCCTCGCAAAAAATGAGACAGCGCCAGCGGTATGCCAGAGGAAGTGCCGCCTTGAACTCATGTGCGGTGACAAACGATCATCGGAGGGTAACAGTCCCCACGATCTTGTCGAAGACTTGGCAGGACTATCAAACCGCAAGTGCTGCTACCCCCGCCTCCAGCACCAGCGCAGTCGCCACATCCGCCCCGAAATTCATCAAGCGCTTGCGCATACAGATCACCGCCTTGTCCTTGCTCAGCAAAATCGCCCGGTGTGCCGCCGCCAGGTCGATGAACTTCTGGTCGTCCGCGTCCTTGCAGACATAGGGCACCTTGGGCGCGATCTCCACCAGCCGCGCCTGCGCATCAAATGCAGCGAGTACCTGCGCTGCATCCACGCGGTAGTAGTCCATGCGCCCAACGATGTGCGGATAGGCCAGCACGCGCTCCAGTTCGTCGCGCATGACCTGGGTCGCTATCCAGGCCAGGCGCCCTTGGGCCAGCAGTGCGCGCAGGGGGGCGGTGCGCGGGTCGCTGAAGATCAGCAGGTCGAGCGCGACGTTGGTGTCCACCACCACAGGGCGGGCGGGTTCGCCCGGTGCGGCCTCGGCGGGCAGGCGCAGTTCAACCTGCATTGCGCGGGTCGTTGTCAGGGGCGGGTTTTGCAGCACGGTCGCGCACCGCGCCCTTGATCATGTCGAAGCGGAAGAGGCGGCATTCGATGGGGCCGTTCCACATCGGCACGCGGCGCGATTCTTTCAGGCGCATCTTGCCGGGCAGCTTGAGGTCGGGTGTGAGCATCCAGGCCTGCCAACCAGCGTAGTTCTTCTTCCAGTGCGAGGCCAGCTGGCTGAAGAATTCGCCGCCATCCTCGGTCTGCGCCTCTTCGCGGCCCACGGCCATGCCCTGGGCGCGGTCGGCGGCGCGCTCGCTGGCGTTGCGGCCCGCGGCACCGGCTGCAGCAATGCGCTCGCCGTAGGGCGGGTTGAGCAGCATCACGCCAGGCTGGTCGCACGGTGGCATGCGCTGCAGGGCGTCGCCGCCGCGCAGCTGCACGGCATCGGCCACGCCTGCGCGCTCAGCATTGCGCTGCGCAAAGTCGACCATGCGGAAGGCCACATCACTGCCAAACAGGGGCACAGCGCTTTTCTGTATTGCACTTTCAGCTTCGTTTTTAATAGCATCCCAGACATGGGCCTGGAACGGCAGCAGCTTCTCGAACGCAAAGCGCCGCAGCATGCCCGCCGGGATGCGGCAGGCGATCTGCGCGGCTTCGATCACGATGGTGCCGCTGCCGCAGCAGGGGTCGTACAGCGGCTGGGGGTTGTCGCCATGCGGGTCCCAGCCGCTGGCGGCAATCATGGCGGCGGCCAGGGTTTCTTTCAGTGGCGCATCGCCCTTGTCCTCGCGCCAGCCGCGTTTGAACAGCGGCTCGCCCGAGGTGTCGATGTAGATCGTGGCCTCGTCGGTGGTCAGGTGCAGGTGGATGCGCACATCGGGCCACTGGGTGTTCACGTCGGGCCGCACACCGCTTTTGGCGCGGAAGCGGTCGGCCACCGCGTCCTTGACCTTGAGACCTGCGAAGTTGAGGCTCTGCAACGGGCTGTGCTGGGCCGTCACCTCGACCTTGAAGGTCTGGCGCGTGGTGAACCAGATTTCCCAGGCCACGTCGCTGGCCATGGCATAGAGATCGTTCTCGGAGCGGTACGGGCGGTGCGCCAACTGCACCAGTACGCGCTGGGCCAGTCGGCTGTGCAGGTTGAGCAGCAGCGCCTCGCGCCACGAGGCGCGCAGCAGCACGCCGCCGCGGCCGACCAGCAGGTCTTGCCCCGTGAGGCCGGTGATGCCATGCACCTCATCGGCCAGAAAGCCCTCCACACCAGCGGCGCAGGGGAGAAAAAGTTGGAGTTGGTTCATGTCGATGGGGAGGATACGCGCTCAGACAATGCGTGGGAATCCTGCGTTCCCGCGCGGGCCAGCAGCAATTGGCGGATGGATTCGGGGATCGGCGCCACCTTGCGGTCGGCCTTGCCGATGAAGACGATGCCGATCTTGCCGCGCGCCACCTCGCGGCCTGAGGTCTTCTCGGTCATGCAAAAGACCAGGTCAAACCCATAGCGGTTGAAGTCCGCCGGGGCCATCTCCACGCGCATGGTCTCGCCATGGAAACCTTCGGACTTGTACTGCGCCACGATGTCGCCGACCACGATGGACAGCCCGCCCACGTCGGCCTCGGGGTAGCCCAGCGACTGGAAGAAGCGCACCCGCGCTTCAGAGACCAGGCTCAGCAGTTGCGCGTTGTCCAGGTGCCCGCCCTGGTTCACGTGGCTGATGTAGATCTGCAGCTCGGTGGCAAAGCCGAAGTGCGGGGGGAGGTCGAAGACGATGCGGGCCATGGTGGGGTGGCGGATAGAAAAACGAAAAATTCAAACAGGGCGAGCCATGCGCCCCCAACCGGGGTACCTACAGCGCCTTGCGCAGGTTGGCCGGCGCGATCTTGAGCGCCTCGCGGTACTTGGCCACGGTGCGGCGTGCGCACTCGATGCCCTGCTCCTTGAGCATCTCGGCGATCTGGCTGTCGGACAGCGGCTTGGCGGGGCTTTCTGCGGCCACAAACTGCTTGATGAGGGCGCGCACGGCGGTGCTGGACGCGTTGCCGCCGGTCTCGGTACCCAGGCCCGAGCCAAAGAAGTACTTCAGCTCATACGTGCCAATTGGCGTGGCCATGTATTTGGCGGTGGTCACGCGGCTGATGGTGGATTCGTGCAGGCCCAGTTCGTCGGCGATGTCGCGCAGCACCAGCGGGCGCATGGCCAACTCGCCGTGGGTGAAGAAGCTTTTTTGCCGCTCCACGATGGCGCGCGAGACGCGCAGGATGGTGTCAAAGCGCTGCTGGATGTTCTTGATGAACCAGCGCGCCTCCTGCAGGCGCTGCTGCATGCCCTGGTGGCCCTCGCCGCCCTTGTGGCCGCGCAGGGCGCCAGCATAGATGTCGTGCACGCGCAAGCGCGGCATCACATCGGGGTTGAGGCTGACGATGAAGTTGTGCTGGCCGTCGCGGCCGTTAGCGCGCCCGGCTTTGCGCACGATGACGTCGGGAATGATGATGTTGCGCTCCACGTCGGCAAAGCGACGGCCGGGGCGAGGCTCCAGGCGAGCGATCAGCGCCATGGCGGCGCGGGTGCGCTCTTCGCCGTCGCCACACAGCTGCGTCAGGCGGCGGATGTCGCGGCGGGCCAGCATCTCCAGCGGCTGCTGACAAATGCGCAGCGCGGTCTGCACCGTGTCGGGGTCAGCATCGCTGTCCTCGTCGGCAGCCAGCGCCGTGAGCTGCAGCGTCAGGCATTCGGCCAGGTTGCGCGCACCCACGCCGGTGGGCTCCAGGCTTTGCAGCAGGCGCTGGGCCACGGTGAAGCGGTGCACCAGCTCTTCAATCTGCTCCAGGTCGTCCGGCCCGGCCAGGCTGATGGCCAGCTCTTCCAGCGGCTCTTCGAGGTAGCCGTCGTCGTTGAGCGATTCAATGAGAAAACGCAGCGCTGCGCGGTCAATCTCTGACAAGCGCAGCGCCAGTGCCTGACGGTGCAAAAAGGCGGTCAGCGATTCATGCGAACGGGCCAGCTCGGTGGCGTCGGCCTCGTCGCCTTCGGAGTCGTTGCGGTTGCGGGCGGGCGCATCCCCGCCCCACTCCGCGTCGTTGGGCGCCATTTCTACCGTGCCGTCACCGCTCCAGTCAGGCTCGTCAGCGCCAGCACTCGGTGTTTCAGCATCATTTTGGCCTTCAGCGCTTGTGCTGCTTGCGCTGTTAGCTCCTGAAAATATAGCATCATCGGCGCTGTACTCATCGGGCTGCGCGGGCGTGTCGGCGGCTTCGAGCCCAAACTCCTCGCGCGGAGCTTCGTCGGCATTGCGTTCGAGGAACGGGTTTTCGTCGAGCATCTGCTCGACTTCCTGCGAGAGTTCGAGCGTGGACAACTGCAGCAGCCGGATGGACTGCTGAAGCTGGGGGGTCAATGCAAGATGCTGCGAGACGCGCAGCGAGAGTCCAGGCTTCATCACATCCTGAAGTGTTCGCCAAGGTAAACACGTCGTACCTCGGCGTTGTCCACGATCTCGGACGGCGTGCCCTGCGCGAGCACGCGGCCATCGCTGATGATGAAGGCGTGGTCGCAGATGCCCAGGGTTTCGCGCACATTGTGGTCGGTGATGAGCACGCCGATGCCCCGCGCCTTCAGGAAGCCGATGATGCGCTGGATCTCGATCACGGCAATGGGGTCGATGCCGGCAAAGGGCTCGTCCAGCAGGATGAAACGCGGTTGAGTGGCCAGGGCCCGGGCAATCTCGACGCGGCGGCGCTCGCCACCGGACAGGGCCATGGCGGGCGAGGCGCGCAGGTGGTCCACGCGCAGCTCCTGCAGCAGGGCCGTCAGGCGCTCCTCGATGGCGTCGCGCGAGAGCGGCTGGCCGTCATCACCACGCTGCAGTTCCAGCACGGCGCGCACGTTCTCTTCGACCGTGAGTTTGCGAAAGATCGAGGCTTCCTGAGGCAGGTACGACAGGCCCAGGCGCGAGCGCCGGTGGATGGGCATGTGGGCCACCGATTGGCCGTCGATGCGGATGTCTCCCTCGTCGCTGCGCACCAGGCCCACGATCATGTAGAACGAGGTGGTCTTGCCCGCGCCGTTGGGGCCGAGCAGCCCCACGACCTCACCTTTTTGCACGACCAGCGAAACGTCCTTGACGACCTTGCGGCTGCCATAAGACTTCGCCAGGTGCTGCACCTCCAGGCGGCTGCCCGCCTGGGAATCAGGCCCCAGGCGGCTACCCGCCTGAGTGTCAGGACCGGTACTCACAGCGGGCCCACTCACTTGGCGCCGCCGCCAAGGCTGTTGCTGGGGCGCAGCGCCGGGGCTGAGGCCGGGGACGCCGCCTCGGGGGCCGCCGCAGCGGGCGGTGGATCTTTGGGGGCCAGCACGGCGCGCACGCGGCTGCCTGGTGCGGGGGCATCGCCCGCAGCGTTGGTGGCGGTGCGCTTGCCGTCCACGGAGAACACGTCGGTCAGGTTGTTGTAGACAATCACGGCGCCTGTGATCTCGTCGCTGAGCACAGCGCCCCGGTAGCGGCGCAGCTCGGCACGGGTGATGAAGCGCACGTTGTCGGCCTTGCCGTCGTACTCGATGACTTCGCTCTCGCCTTCGATGAACTCGTCGGGTGCTCCCGGCAGGGTGTCGCGCTTTTGCCGGAAGAAAGCGCGCTTGCCGGGCTCTGCCGTGACCACACCGTACTGGTAGCCATCGGCATCCTGGCGCACATCCAGCCGCGCGCCGCGCAGCACGATGGAGCCCTTGGTCATGACCACGCGGCCAGAGAACACGCTGGTTTGCTTGAGTTCATCGTGGCGCAAAGCGTCCGCCTCGATGTTCATGGGCTTGGCGCGGTCGGCCTTTTCGGCATGGGCCACACCGAAGGTGCAGGCCAGGGCCGCGAGCAGGAGGATCGGAAGGAGGCGATGGTTCATAGGGCACGAATCTTGCAATCATTGTAGCCACCCCGTCGCGTTCCTCCATGAAAAAAGCCCGCATGTGCGGGCTTTTGCCAATGGGAACCGGCGGCCGGGCGAAAACCGTCAGCCTTTGCGGGCCACTGTCGCCAAATGTTCCACCACCTGCAGCACGTTTTGCATGCTGCCCGCCATGGTGCCATCGGTGTAGAACTTGCCCGCCACACCCATCGAGGGCACGCCCTCCACACCGTAGGCGTCCTGCAGTTGCGAAGCACGGCGAACTTGGTTGGACACGCTGAACGAGGTGTAGATTTCCTTGAACTTGGCGGCGTCCACACCCTGTTGGGCCACCCAGGCAAAAATTTCGTCGTCCTTGGCCAGCTTCTGCTTTTCCACATGGATGGCGCGGAACACCTTGGCGTGCAGGGCTTCGAGCTTGCCCATGCCTTCCAGGGCGTAGTACAACTTCTGCTGCGGCACAAAGCTCGCGTTGAAGGCCACGGGCATACGACGGACGGAGAGGTCCTTGGGGGCGGCCTTGACCCAGGCGTCGAGCGCGGGTTCAAAAGCGTTGCAGTGGGGGCAGCTGTACCAGAAGAACTCGATCACATCGACCTTGCCCGCAGGCGCGTCGGGCGCTACCGGCTTGTCCAGCCGCCGGAAGTCCTTGCCCTCCTTGAACTGGCGGGCCTGAGCCAGCGCGGGGGTGGCCACTGGCAACGTCAGGGCGGAAGCGGCAACCGCCGAGGCGGCGGACAAAGAAAACTCACGGCGTTTCATGACAAAGACTCTCCTGTTACAGGTCTGGGGGATGTGAGCCATGCCCCCGCAAAAAGTTCAGCCACCCGAAGTCTGGCGCATCAGCGCTGCACGCGCACCAGCGCCGACTCCAGACCGGCGCCATCGAGCTTCTCCTTGAGCTGCTCGGCGTCGTCGCGCTTGGTGAACGGCCCCACACGCACGCGGAACACCGCCCGGCCATTTTGCTCACGCTCGCTCACGCGGGCCTCCCAGCCCAGCATGGCCAGCTTGGCGCGCTGCGCATCGGCGTCCGCCTGGGTGCGGAAAGCCCCGGCCTGGACAAAGTAGTCGAACGGGTCCAGATTGCCCTTGGCAGCAGCCTTGGCCACGGCCAGATCGCCCAGCGGGTCGGCGCCGGGCTTGGTTTCAGCCTTGGCCTCGGGCTTGCTGGCAGCGGGCTTGGGTGCGGGCGCCGATGCCACAGCCCGCGCATCCGGCGCGGCTGGGGTGGGCGCCGAGGCAGCCACAGCGGGCGGGGCTGCCGGGCGAGCCGGATTCTTGCCATACAAAGGCGAATTGGGATCCCAGTTCTTGTTCTTCTGGGTCTCGGCGGCGTCCATGTCCACGCCCCGGCCATTGCCCTTGTTGAGGAAGGGCACCGGCACCTTGGTCACGTACACCGCCACAGCCAAGGCAGCGCCCAGGCCCACGATGACCCCAACGATAAAGCCGACGATGGTCCCGCCCGTCTGTTGTTTCTTCATAGTGACTGCTTACATTCTGGCTGGAGCCGACACGCCCAGCACGGCCAGGCCATTGTGCAATACCTGCGCGGTGGCGGCGACCAGCGCCAAGCGAGCCTTCTTCACGGCCTCGTCGTCCACCAGGATGCGCTCGGCGTCGTAGTAGCTGTGGTAGCTGGCGGCAAGGTCGCGCAGGTAGAAGGTCACATCGTGCGGGGCTTCGCCGTCGGCCGCAGCCGTGAGCATTTCGGGGTACTTGGCCAGCTGCAGCATCAGCGCCTGGGCCTGTGGGCCTTCGAGAGCCGACAGATCGACGTCGTGCAGCGAAGCCACGTTGCCACCGCCAGCCTCTTGCCACGCGCGCAGCACCGACTGGATGCGGGCATGCGCGTACTGCACGTAGTACACGGGGTTGTCGTTGTTCTGCGCCACGGCCAGGTCCACGTCGAAGGTGTACTCGGTATCGGGCTTGCGGGAGAGCAAGAAGAAACGCACGGCGTCCTTGCTGGTCCATTCGATCAGGTCGCGCAGCGTGACATAGCTGCCTGCGCGCTTGCTGATCTTGACCTCTTCACCGCCCTTGACCACACGCACCATGGTGTGCAGCACATAGTCGGGGTAGCCCTGCGGAATGCCCACGTCGGCCGCTTGCAAGCCCGCGCGCACGCGGGCAATGGTGCCGTGGTGATCCGTGCCCTGGATGTTGACGACCTTCGTGAAGCCACGCTCCCACTTGGCGATGTGGTACGCCACATCGGGCACGAAGTAGGTGAAGGAGCCGTCCTGCTTGCGCATGACGCGGTCCTTGTCGTCGCCGTAGTCCGTGCTTTTCAGCCACAGCGCGCCATCTTGCTCGTAGGTCTTGCCATTGGCGACGAGCTTGTTCACCGTGGCCTCGACGCGGCCGCTGGTGTACAGGCTGGACTCCAGGTAGTACTCGTCAAAGTGCAGGTTGAACGCCTGCAGGTCCTTGTCCTGCTCGTTGCGCAGGTAGGCCACGGCGAACTGGCGGATATTGTCGTAGTCCTCTACGTCGCCGTTGGCCGTGAACTCGCGGTCGTCGGCCTTCACCGTGGCCTTGGCCTTGAAGGCCTCGGCAATGTCGGCGATGTAATCGCCGTTGTAGAAGTTCTTGGCCAGCGGGTTGTCGCTGTCGGTGGGCCAGCAGTCGTCGCCGGGCTTGAAGCCCTTGGCGCGCAGCTGCGTGCTCTTGGTCAGCGTATCGATCTGCACGCCCGCGTCGTTGTAATAGAACTCGCGGTGCACCTTCCAGCCCTGGGTGCTGAACAGGTTGCAGATCGCATCGCCTAGAGCAGCTTGGCGGCCGTGGCCCACGTGCAGGGGGCCGGTGGGGTTGGCCGAGACAAACTCGACCAGCACGCGCTGGCCGTTGTCGGGTTGATAGCCGAAACGCTCGCCAGCGGCCAGCACCTCGCGCACGATTTCCTGCTTGGCGGCTGGCTTCAAGCGGATGTTCAGAAAGCCCGGTCCGGCGATTTCAATGGCATCCACCCAGCGGGTGAAGGCGGGCGTGGCCTCCAGTGCGGCCTTGAGCTGTTCACCCAAGGCGCGGGGATTGAGCTTGAGCGGCTTGGCCAGTTGCATGGCGGCGGTGCAGGCGAAGTCGCCATGGGCCGCCACCTTGGGGGATTCAAACGCCGCCTTGGCGCCAGCGCCAGGGGACAGGACTTCCAGCTCGGCTGCAAGCGCAGCGAGCAATTCATTTTTGGCTGTGAGCATCGGCGGATTTTACGGGGCCGGGCCGGGGCGCTCACCGAGCATGCCGCCAGCACCGCCAAAGCAGCCCTGCGCAGCCAGTACGCAACAGATCGTAAAGAATCATGGCCTGGCCTGCGGCGTGTCAGCCCCGTCTCCAGGGCATACGTTGTAATCGGGCAATCCGACGCAGGTTGCGTCAGATGCCACATCTCTACTGGAGCCCCTATGAACAAGCTTCTCTCCCTGACAGCCCTGAGCCTGGTCCTTTCGTTCGGCGCAGCCCACGCTGCCGACGCCCCTGCCGCCGGAGCCAAGGCCGCCGCCCCGGCCACGGCAGCAACCCCCGCCACGCCGGCAGCGCCTGCGGCATCGGCCGCCGCGCCCACCAAGCAGCAGACCCGCATGGCCACCTGCAATGCGGAAGCGGCGGACAAGAAGGGCGACGAGCGCAAGGCTTTCATGAAGACCTGCCTGAGCAACAAGCCAGAAACCCAGCAAAACAAGATGAAGGCCTGCAACGCCGACGAAAAAGCCAAGACGCTCAAGGGCGACGAGCGCAAGGCCTTCATGAGCGAATGCTTGAAGAACAAATAAGCCCTGCCAAAACAAAGAAAGCCGCTGCCCGTGAGGGTCAGCGGCTTTTTTCTGGGCGGAACGTCTTTCTTGCGACGCCTACCAGCCCCGCGCCCAGAACACCGCGATCACCGCCACCACGGGCAACACGTGGGACTGGATCATCACGAGGCGGCGTACCTTGGCCACCTCCTGCGCCGCTGGCAGTGCCCCCGTGCTGCGCAGGGCATGGCGCCAGCGGCGAAACACCAGCGAAGGCCAGAAGGACAGGAGAATCATGACCAGAATGATGGTGATCTTGATGTGAAACAGCGGCTGCGAGAGATACCACGAAGCCCCCTTGATGCCCCAGAGGACACGCGCCACGCCGCTGGCGATCATCAGCGCCCCCGCCACACCGTAGATCACATCCAGCCGCGCCAGACGCTCGACCACAGCGGCGTTCATCCACTCCATGCGGCACAGCGCCGCCTGGCTCGATAAAAAGACCACAAAGGTCAGGATGGCCACCAGGTGCAGGGCGGCGAGGACGGCTTCGAGGGTCATGGGGGTTTCCTTTGCAAAACCCAGGACCTCAGTGCGCGCTGCTTTTCTGAAACCCGGGTGGCCGCCATTTTGCTTGAGGAATTTCGCGACCGCCGCGCAACGCGGCATGCCGGTATGTGTGCCACCGCATTGCGTCCCCCCAAAAAAAGCGGCGCAGACCCGAGGGCCTGCGCCGCTTTGACCGAACACCGGAGCGGACGCGATCAGGCCACCGTGCGGGCCATCGCGCCTGCGGGCACATCCGCAGGCACCACCGGGGCCATGGCAGTGGCCGGGGCGGGCAGGTGATGACCGTTCAGCGCGGCATCCAGGCGCTCATGGTCCAGCGCGTTTTCCCAACGGGATACCACCACGGTGGCCACGGCGTTACCAATAAAGTTGGTCAGCGAGCGGCATTCGCTCATGAAGCGGTCCACACCCAGAATCAGCGCCATGCCGGCCACCGGCACTTCAGGCACCACGGCCAGGGTGGCGGCCAGGGTGATGAAGCCTGCACCGGTCACGCCTGCTGCGCCTTTGGAGCTGAGCATCGCCACCAGCAGCAACGCCACCTGGTGACCCAGCGTCAGTTCGGTGTTCGTGGCCTGGGCGATGAACAGCGCGGCCAGCGTCATGTAGATGTTGGTGCCGTCCAGGTTGAAGGAATAGCCCGTGGGCACCACCAGACCCACCACCGACTTGCTGCAACCGGCCTTTTCCATCTTTTCCATCAGCGAGGGCAAGGCGGATTCAGACGACGAGGTGCCCAGCACCAGCATCAGCTCGGCCTTCAGGTAGCGGCACAGCTTGAACACCGAGAATCCACACAGCCGCGCCACAAAGCCCAGGATCACCACCACGAACAGCAACGAGGTGATGTAGAACGAGCCCACCAGCCAGGCCAGATTGACCAGCGAACCCAGGCCAAACTTGCCGATGGTGAACGCCATGGCACCGAACGCACCGATGGGCGCGGCCTTCATCACAATGCCCACCACCTTGAACACGGGGGTGGTCAGCGCTTCCAGAAAATGCTGCACCGGACGGCCCGCCTCACCCACCAGTGCCAGGCCCACGCCAAACAGCACGGCCACGAGCAGCACCTGCAGGATGTTGTCGCCCACGAAGGGGCTGACCAGCGTCTTGGGGATGATGTCCATGGCAAACCCGGTCAGGCTCATCTCATGCGACTTGGCCACGTAGCTCTTCACGGCCGTCTGGTCCAGATCGGCGACGTTGATGTTCATGCCCGCGCCGGGCTGCACCACGTTGGCCACCACCAGACCCACCACCAGGGCCAGCGTGGAGAAGAACAAAAAGTACGCCATGGCCTTGCCAAACACGCGGCCCACGCTGCTCAGCTGCGACATGCCCGCAATGCCGGTCACGATGGTCAGGAAGATCACCGGCGCGATGATCATCTTGACCAGCTTGATGAAGGCATCACCCAGCGGCTTGAGCGCCTCGCCATAGGCGGGTTCAAAATGCCCGAGCAAGACACCCAGGACGATGGCGAGCACCACCTGGAAATACAGCTGCCGGTAAAAAGGCAGCCGCACGGGGTGGGCTGTGGGGGCGGAAATGGCGTGCATGGAGGTCTCCTGAAATCACGAAAGACTGCACCACCGGGGTGCGTCGAGGGTGCCGTTTGTACCGCCGCACGCTGTTTGAGCCGATAACCTATTGGTATTAGTCAGGGGCACCGCCATAGGGCGCCGCTTGCCCCAATATAGGGAAAACACCTAGCACTTGGCCGGGATGCGGCACACTCGCTCCCCGCAACATCCCAGCCTACGGACCGCGCCAGGAACAAATTTTCCCCATGACGATGACGCCCCGCCTCCGAAAATTCTGGACCCTGCTGATCCTGCTTGGGGGCATGGTGGGCAGCATGTTCATCGCCGGCCAATGGGCCTGGCAGCGTTCACTGCAGGAAGAAAACCGCAGCGTGCAGGGCCAACTGGCGCTCTACGGCCAGGCCCTGGCCCAGCGCATCGACCGCTACCGCACCCTGCCCGAAGTGCTGGCGCTGGATGCACAGCTGCGCAACGCGCTGACCCACCCACTGAGTGCGGCCGATGGGGAGCAGCTCAACCGCAAGCTGGAGCAGGCCAACGGTGCCAGCCAATCCTCCACCCTTACCCTGCTCAACCGCGACGGCCTGGCCGTGGCCGCCAGCAACTGGCGCACGGCCACCAGCAATGTGGGGGTGGACTACAGCTTTCGCCCCTACGTGCAGCAGGCGCTGGCCCAGGGGCGCGGCAGCTTCTATGGCATTGGCGTGACCACGGGTGAGCCGGGCTACTTTCTGTCTCAGGCCATCCACGACGACCAGGGCCAGACGCTGGGGCTGGTGGCCATCAAGATCGCGCTGCAGGAGCTGGAACGCGAGTGGCTGCAGACCACCGACATCGTGCTGGCGTCGGACGCGCATGGCGTGGTTTTTTTGGCCAGCCAGGATGCGTGGCGCTACCGCCTGCTGGAGCCACTGGACGATGAGGAACGCCGCGAGCTGAACGCCACCCGGCAGTACGCCGACCAGCCGCTGCGCCCGCTGGAAGTCCGCGTGGTGGAAGCCCTGGACACTGGCGGTCGGCTGGTCAGCGTGCAGGCCCCTGCCCTGCCCGGCCGCGTGCTGTGGCGGACCCAGCCCCTGCCCGGCACCCCGTGGCAGCTGCACCTGCTGCACGAGACACACAGCAGCTTCGCGGACAGCCGGTGGGCCGCTGCGGCAGGCGCGGGCGGCTGGCTGGCGCTGGGCCTGCTCGTGCTGTTTGTGCGCCAGCGCCAGCGCCTGTCCAGCCTGCGCCAGCGCAGCCGCCAGGAGCTGGAGACCGTGCTGCGCCAGCACGCCCAGGAGCTTCGCACCGCGCAGGACGGCATCGTGCAGGCGGCGCAGCAGGCCGCCCAGCAGACCGACACGGGCCTCTCGCGCAGCCTGGAACATCTGCCGCAGGGCGTGGTCATCATCGACGCCGACCTGAACCTGGTGGCCTGGAACTCGCGCTATGTGCAGCTGTTTCGCTTCCCGGCAGACCTGATGCGCGTGGGCCAGCCCATTGCCGACCTGATGCGCCACAACGCGCGCCGGGGCCTGCTGGGGCCCGGCCCGGTGGATGAGGCCATCGAACGGCGGCTGGCCCACCTGCGCAGCGGCACGCCACACCTGCACGAAAGCGCCAAGGACGACGGGACGGTGCTGGAGATCCGGGGTAATCCGCTGCCCGAAGGCGGTTTTGTGACCAGCTACGCCGACATCACCAGCTACAAGAACGCCGCACGCGAGCTGCGATCGCTGGCCGATGCGCTGGAGCAGCGCGTGGCCGACCGCACCCGCGACCTGGACGCCGCGCGGCGCGAGGCCGAGCAGGCCAACCGCTCCAAGACCCGCTTTGTGGCCGCCGCCGTGCACGACCTGCTGCAGCCCCTGAACGCCGCGCGCATGTTCACCTCGCTGCTGCGCAGCCATCTGCCAGGCGACGCCGAACGGCACGCCGTGGACAGCATCGACGGCGCCCTGGCCGCGCAGGACGCCATCCTCAACAGCCTGCTCGACATCTCGCGCATGGAATCGGGCCAGTTCGATGTGCACATCCACGACGTGGCCCTAGGGCCACTCTTGCAGGTGCTGGGCCACAACTTTGGCGTGCTGGCCGGAAGCCAGGGCCTGCAACTGCGCTGCGTGCCCACGCGCGCCGTGGTGCGCACCGACGACAACCTGCTGCGCCGCATCCTGCAGAACTTTGTCTCCAACGCCATCCGCTACAGCCGGCGGGGGCGCATCGTGGTGGGCTGCCGCAGGGTGGGCAATGACTACCTGCGCATCGAAGTGCATGACCAGGGCCCCGGCATCCCCGAGGCTCTGCAGCGTGAAATTTTCGAAGAATTCCGCCGCCTGGACGAAGGCCGCGCCGACGACCGGGGCGCAGGCCTGGGCCTGGCCATCGTCGAACGCCTGGGCCGCCTGCTGGGGCACGAGATTGGCCTGCGCTCGCAACTGGGGCGCGGCAGCGTGTTCTGGGTGTGTGTGCCGCTGGGCAACCCCGCCGCCGCGCAGCAGGCTGCGCCCCCCGCCACCACGCAGCAACCCGCCGACGACGCCCCCCTGCAAGGCAGCAGTGCCTGGGTCATTGATGACGACGGCCCTACCTGCGCCGCCACGCAGGCCCTACTGCAGCGCTGGGGGTGCACGGTGCCGCTAGCCGCTGGCGCGCCCGAGGCCCTGGCCGCCGCCCAGCCCGGCCAGGCACCGCAGCTGGTGCTGCTGGACGTGCACCTGGGCGCCGGCCTCCACGGCCCTGAAGTGTTCGCGCAGCTGTGCCAGCGCTGGGGCCAGACGCCTGCCGTGATCCTGGTCACCGCCGAGCGCGATGCCACCCTGCGCCGCCAGGCCGCCGAGCGCGGCTGGGGCTTTCTGGCCAAGCCCGTGCGCGCCCCCGCGCTGCGGGCGCTGGTGAGCCAGACGCTGCTGAGACAGGGAGCATCCCCCTGAGCCGCTGCGCGGCGGGGCGGCCCTTGCACGGCGCCTCGCGCAGGGTGCTGCGCCCGGTTGGATAGGCTGCGCTCGTCGCTACGCTTTTAGTAGCTGCCAGGGCTTTTTGGATAAGCGACAGCGGCCGTTTTGATGCAGATCTCCACCTCAGGAAGACACGCCGTCTTCCGTCTCCAGGCTTTTGACCAGCACCGCCGCCTGCGTGCGGCTGTAGCACGCGAGCTTTTTCAGGATGGCGGTGACGTGCACCTTCACCGTGTTCTCCGCCAACCCCAGCGCGGCGGCGATCTGCTTGTTGAGCAGCCCGTCGGCCAGGCACAGCAGCACGCGGAACTGCTGGGGCGTGAGCTGCGCGAGCCGCGCGGCCAACTCGGCGTCGGCCTCGGAGCGCTCGGCAGCCATGGGCGGGAACCCGCTGCCGCCGTCCAGCACGGCCTGAATGGCGTCGCCCATGGCGTCGGCAGGCGCGGACTTTGGGATGAAGCCTGCCGCGCCAAACTGCTGGGCGCGGCGGATGACGCGGGGGTGGTCGTTGGACGAAATGATGACCACGGGCAGCTCGGGGTATTCGCCGCGCACATGCAAGAGGGCCGAGAAGCCGCGCGTGCCGGGCATGCTCAGGTCCAGCAGCACGAGTTCGATCTCCGGGTGCTCCTGCAACGCCTGGCCCAGCGTGGTGGCGCTGGCCGCCTCCAGCGTGCGGTACTGGGGCAGGCGCTCGCGCAGCACGTGCAGCACGGCCGCGCGGAACAGCGGGTGGTCGTCAGCGACGAGGAGCGTGGGCGCGGAGGACATGGAATGTGCAGTCTGCCAAGGGGCCATCAGCCGCCCTGGGGGCCTTTCCAGAACGCGGGCTGCGCGTACTGGTGCTTGAGGTGCTCGATCCACAGCCGCACGCGCAGAGGCAGGTGCTTGCGCTGGGGGAAGACCACGTAGATGCCATTGGGCGGGGCGGCAAAGTCCTCCAGTACCGCGACCAGTCGGCCTGCGGCGATCTCGGCCTCGACCTCCCAGGTGCTGCGCCAGGCAATGCCCCAGCCACCCAGGCACCAGTCGTGCAGCACCTGGCCGTCGGAGCAGTCGAGCGGCCCGCCGGGCTTGAGGTGCATGACCTCCGTGGCGCCATCCGCAAGGGGCACCCGGAACGCCCAGCCGCGCGTCTGCGAGGCGTCGCTCGACAGCGTGAGGCAGTCGTGCTGCACCAGCTCGGCCGGGGCGCGCGGGGTGCCGCGCCGCGCCAGATACTCGGGCGTGGCCACGCACAGGCGGCGGTTGTCGGCGATGCGCACGCTCACGAGCGACGAGTCGGGCAGGTCGCCCACACGCACCGCGCAGTCAAAACCTTCGCCAGCCAGATCGACCACGCGGTCGCTGAGGTTGAGCGAGATGGTCACGTCCGGGTGCGCCGAGCGAAAACGCGGCACCAGAGGCGCGACATGGCGCCGGCCAAAGCCGGCGGGCGCGGTGATGCGAAGGTGGCCCGTGGCCTTGACCCCGCCTTCGGACACGCTGGCCTCGGCATTCGCCACGTCGGACAGCAGGCGCTGGCAGTCTTCCAGGAACGCGCTGCCCTCGTGCGTGAGGCTGATGCGGCGCGTGGTGCGCACCAAGAGCTTCACGCCCAGGTGCTCTTCGAGCGCATCCAGCCGACGGCCCATGATGGCGGGCGCCACGCCCTCGGCCTTGGCGGCTGCCGTGAGGCTGCCGCGCGTGGCCACCGATACAAAGGATTCGAAGGCCTTGAGTTTGTCCATGGGCGGTGATTATGGAGACATCTACGCGGGGGCCTGCACACGGCCGCTGCAGCGCGGAAGCACCCGGTGGCTGAAAAACCTGAGGCAAAAACAGGCCCTTGCGCTCGACCACATTGCCTTGATAGCTATTATTAATATAGCAATCAGGTCAATCGGGACTTGAGAAACCCCACGGTGCCGTAGCGCTTGACCTCCGCGTAGTGGTCGCGCGTGAGGCCCTGCACCATGGCCGCATAGGCATCCGCCAGGTCGGGCGCAATGGTGAAGTGGTCGTAGTTCACGATCACCGCCACGCGTTCGCCCCGCGTGGCGAGCGGGGCCAGCAGGTGGCGCACCTCCTGCTCGATGGCGGCTATGGTGCTGGCGGTGTTGATCTGCAGGCCCGAGAAGTCGATGTGCAGCAGTGGGCGTGCGGCGTCCAGCTCAAAGCGCTGCACCAGCGGGCGATTGAGCAGTTGCTCACGCAGGCCCAGCGGGCCGGGCTCGAACAGACGCATGTCCATGGTCTGCAGGCCGGGGCTGATGCGCGGCGTGAAGGACATGTGGGCGAGCACGTCGCGGTGCAGGTCGATGCCGGGGGCCAGCTCGATCAGCTCCAGCGCGCCGCCGCCCTCCGGCTCGCCCGAGGGCACCAGGCGGAACACGCAGCGCTCCGTCACATACAGCACGCGCTGGCCGCGCCGCAGGGCTTCGGCGCCGCTGAAGGTGCGGTGCTCCACCTCGCGAACGAACTTGCGTGCGCCCCCTTCGTGCAGGATGTGCAGGTGGCCGTCCACCGCTTCGACCTGCAGCGCGCCTGCCGTGAAGGTGCCGACAAACACCACGGTCTTAGCGTTCTGGCTGATGTTGATGAAGCCGCCCGCACCCGCCAAGCGCGGGCCAAACTTGCTCACGTTGAGGTTGCCGTGCTGGTCGGCCTGCGCGAGGCCCAGGATCGCAATGTCCAGGCCACCGCCGTCGTAGAAGTCGAACTGGTTGGGCTGGTCGATGATGGCCTGCGGGTTCACGGCCGCGCCAAAGTTCAGGCCACCCGCGGGAATGCCGCCAATCACGCCGGGCTCGGCCGTGAGCGTGACGAGGTCGATGATGCGCTCTTCAGCCGCTACGTTGGCCACGCCCTCGGGCATGCCTATCCCCAGGTTCACCACCTGGTGCGGGCGCAGCTCCAGCGCCGCGCGGCGGGCGATGATCTTGCGCTCGGTCAGCGGCATCGCCTCCAGGGTGTCCACGGGCACACGCAGCTCGCCCGCAAACGCTGCGCTGTAGGGCTCGGCAAAGGTCTGGTGGTGGTGCGCGGGCTCGGTGGCCAGCACCACGGCGTCGACCAGGACGCCCGGCACCTTGACCTGGCGGGGGTTGAGCGACCCACGCTCGGCGATGCGCTCGACCTGCGCAATGACCACGCCGCCCGAGTTGCGCGCGGCCATGGCAATCGCCAGCGCTTCGAGCGTGAGCGCCTCGCGCTCCATGGTGAGGTTGCCGTCCGCGTCGGCTGTGGTCGCGCGGATGATGCCCACATGGATCGGGAAGGCCTTGTAGAACAGGTAGTCCTGCCCGTCGATGGGCAGCACGCGCACCAGGTCTTCGGTGGTGCGCGCGTTGAGCTTGCCGCCGCCGTGGCGCGGGTCCACAAAGGTATCGAGACCCACGCGCGTGAGCGTGCCGGGCTTGCCCGCAGCGATGTCGCGGAACAAATGCGTGATCACGCCCTGGGGCAGGTTCCAGGCCTCGATCTGGTTGTCCACCGCCAGCTTCTGGATGCGCGGCACCAGGCCCCAGTGCCCACCGATCACGCGCTTGAGCAGACCCGCGTGGCCCAGGTGGTTGAGGCCACGCTGCTTGCCATCGCCCTGCCCTGCGGCGTAGACCAGCGTGAGGTCGCGCGGGGTTTGCGTGGACTCCCAGCGCTGGGCCAGCGCCACGGCGATGCTCTCGGCAAAGCCGATACCCACAAAGCCGCCGGTGGCCACGGTATCGCCGTCGTGGATGAGCTGCACCGCATCGGCGGCGCTGACGATCTTGTTCTTGTAGGCAGCGTTCAGCGCGCCAGCGGCCAAGGGTGCCTGCATGGATTTGTCTCCCGGTGGGGTTATTTTTATGAGCCAGGTCACGGCCTCGCAATAGGTTGCGGGGCCGCCCTGGCTCTTCGCGCAGCGTAGTGCTTAACCGGCCGGTGCGCCATTCCGTGCAACTACGGACTGTCGCCAGTTTTGCGTAAAAGTCACTGGTTTCGAGCTTTTCAGCGTATTTATGTGGGCAAACATTTGCAATACAGTCTGTCCATGGCCTTCTCGCCAAGGTCCGACATTTCTTTGATCCACGTTTCAACAACTCAACTCTTTAGGCACCCTCATGACCGACCGCACCGCAATCCACGGCCTGCAAGTGGCCACCTCCCTGTACCGCTTTGTCGAAGACAAGGTGCTGCCCGGCACGGGTGTCGATGCCGCCGCCTTCTGGAAGGGCTTTGACGCCATCGTGTCGGACTTGGCCCCGCGCAACATCGCCCTGCTGGCCGAGCGCGACCGCCTGCAGACCGAGTTGGACACCTGGCACAAGGCCAACCCCGGCCCCATCAAGGACATGGTGGCCTACCGCAGCTTCCTCGAAAAGATCGGCTACCTGGTGCCCCAGCCCGCCGAGGTGAAGGCGACCACCGCCAACGTGGACGACGAGTTGGCCACCCAGGCCGGCCCGCAGCTGGTGGTGCCCATCCTGAACGCACGTTATGCACTCAACGCCGCCAATGCGCGCTGGGGCAGCCTGTATGACGCGCTGTATGGCACGGACGCCATCAGCGAAGAAGGCGGCGCCGAAAAGGGCAAGGGCTACAACCCCGTGCGCGGCGCCAAGGTGATTGCGTTTGCGCGCCAGGTGCTGGACGACACGGCGCCTTTGGCCTCGGGCTCGCACAAGGATTCGACCGGCTACAAGGTGGAAGGCGGCCAGCTGGTCGTGTCACTGGCCAATGGCAGCACCACGGGCCTCAAGGACGCATCGCAGTTCAAGGGCTACCAGGGGAGTGCAGCAGCGCCTTCATCGGTGCTGCTGCAGCACAACGGCCTGCACCTGGATATCCAGATCGACCGCTCCACACCCATCGGCCAGAGCGACGCTGCGGGCGTGAGCGACCTGGTGCTGGAAGCGGCCCTCTCCACCATCCTGGACCTGGAAGACTCCGTGGCCGCCGTGGACGCCGAAGACAAGGTGCTGGGCTACAGCAACTGGCTGGGCATCATCCAGGCGACGCTGACCGAGCAGGTCGCCAAGGGCGGCAAGACCTTCACGCGCGGACTGAACCCTGACCGTGTTTACACGGCCCCCCAAGGCGGAGAAGTGCGCCTGCATGGCCGCTCGCTCATGTTCCTGCGCAATGTGGGCCACCTGATGACCAACCCGGCCATCCTGTGGACCGACGCGCAGGGCACGCAGCGCGAGATCCCCGAAGGCATCATGGATGCAGTGGTCACAACGGCTATCGCATTGCACGACCTACAAGGCCATGGCGCCAACGGAATCCGCAACTCCCGCAAGGGCAGCGTCTACATCGTCAAGCCCAAGATGCACGGCCCGGCCGAAGTCGGCTTTGCGGCCGAGCTGTTCGGCCGCGTCGAGAAGCTGCTGGGCCTGCCCGACAGCACCGTGAAGCTCGGCATCATGGACGAAGAGCGCCGCACGTCCGTCAACCTCAAGGCCTGCATCGCCGCCGCATCGAGCCGCGTGGCTTTCATCAACACCGGCTTCCTGGACCGCACCGGCGACGAGATGCACACCGCCATGCACGCCGGCCCCATGGTGCGCAAGGGCGACATGAAGACCAGCGCCTGGATCCAGTCGTACGAGAAGAACAACGTGCTCGTGGGCCTGAGCTGTGGCCTGCGCGGCAAGGCGCAGATCGGCAAGGGCATGTGGGCCATGCCCGACCTGATGGCCGAGATGCTCAAGCAGAAGATCGCCCACCCCAAGGCCGGTGCCAACACCGCCTGGGTGCCCAGCCCCACGGGCGCCACGCTGCACGCGCTGCATTACCACCAGGTGAAGGTGAGCGACATTCAGATCGAGCTGGAAAAGACCGACGTGAATGCCGAGCGCGACAACCTGCTGACCGGCCTGCTGACCATCCCCGTCACCGCCAACCCGAACTGGACAGACGCTGAAAAGCAGCAGGAGCTGGACAACAACGCACAGGGCATCCTGGGCTACGTGGTTCGCTGGGTGGATCAGGGCGTGGGCTGCTCCAAGGTGCCCGACATCCACAACGTGGGCCTGATGGAAGACCGCGCCACGCTGCGCATCAGCAGCCAGCATCTTGCCAACTGGCTGCACCATGGCGTGGTGACCGAGGCGCAAGTGCGCGCCACGTTCGAGCGCATGGCGGCCGTGGTGGACGGCCAGAACGCTGGCGACCCGCTGTACCAGCCCATGGCCGGCCACTTCGACACCAGCATGGCCTACAAGGCGGCCTGCGACCTGGTCTTCAAGGGCATGGAGCAACCCAGTGGCTACACCGAGCCGCTGCTGCACGCCTGGCGCCTGAAGCTGAAGGCCGCGCAGGCCGCCTGAGCAGCAGGCGGTGGCGCGCGCGTGGGCATCGCGCGCGCTTCAATGGGGCGATTGCTCCGTTTTTGATAGCTGCTTGCGCTTGATAGTAAAGCGCTAGCAGCTATTTTTGTTTAAAGTCTTCTTTCAACCCATCTCCACCTCGCTGCGCACAACCCAAAGTTGGTTTACGAACGTGCGACAGGTCGAGGGAATCGGCCCATGGCAGAGGGTTCAACCAGTTTCGCTCCGCAGCGGGGTATGTGCTTGCGCCGTACACTGGCCCTCGGCACGCCCGCCCCCGTGGCGGGCCACCCATCTGCAAGCCGAATCCGCCATGACTTCCCCTTCGCCCAGCGCTAGTAGCACTACCGATGCGCCCACCGCATCCGTCTGCCCCCTGTGCGGGCAGCCAAACCTCTGCGCGATTGCCGCCGGACAGCCAGCCGAGAGTTGCTGGTGCATGGCCCCCGGGTCCGTTGCCCCCGAGGCGCTGGTCGCGCTGCGGCCCGAACAACGGGGCAAGACCTGTATCTGCCCGGCCTGCGGATCACGCGGGAGGCCGCGCTCTCCGTCGTCGCCGCCGCTTGCACCGTCGTAGCAGCCCGCGTCGATATGATTTCGCCTTTGTTTTTTGTTTGTGCAACCACCCCTACTGCAAGGAAGCTGAAATGCCCACGTACCACGTCGAAATGATGGAAGGCCGCACGGTCGAACAAAAGAAGAAGCTGGTGGAGGAAATCACCCGCGTTTCCGTTGAAATCCTGGGCGGCTCGCCCGAGTCGGTGGACATTCTCATCACCGATATCAAGCGCGAAAACTGGGCCACGGGCGGCAAGCTCTGGTCCGAGCGCACCTGAGCGGCTCTTAGCGTTTTCGCCCTCGCACCGTTTCAGAAATTTAACGCACGCGACGCCATGACCCAGGCAGGCTCGCTGGCCGTTTTGAGGGAGCGCTACGGAGAGCGCTACCGCTGGCTGGTATTGCTGTCGGTCATGGTGGGAACGATGGCGTCGATCATGTCGTCCACTATCGTGAACGTGGCCATCCCCGACATGAGCCACTATTTCACGCTGGGCCAGGAACGCGCACAGTGGGTCACCTCGGGCTTCATGGTGGCCACCACAGTCTCGATGCTCACCACGCCCTGGCTGCTGTCGCGCTACGGGTACCGCGCAACCTACGTGGGCGCCATGTTGCTGCTGCTGGCGGGTGGCATTGGCGGCGGACTCGCCCAGGACTTCGGCCTGGTGCTGGTCGCCCGGGTGGCGGAGGGCCTGGCGGCAGGCGTTGTTCAGCCCGTCCCGGCCGTCATCATTCTTTACGCCTTCAAACCCCATGAGCAGGGCCGCGCCAGCGGCATCTTCGGCATGGGCGTTGTACTGGCACCCGCCATCGGGCCCAGCATCGGAGGCTTGCTGGTGGACTGGTTTGGCTGGCGCTCGATTTTTTTCATGGTGGTGCCGCTTTGCCTGGCGTCCATCTGGTTGGCTTACAAGTTTGTGCCCGTCACCGCCCCCGGCGGCGTGGAGGCCAACCGCCAAGGTGAGGCGCTGGACTGGCGCGGGCTCCTGCTGGGCACTGTGGGTACGCTGTGCTTGCTCAATGGCTTGGTGTCGCTGCATGGCGGCTCCGTGGCCGAAGCACTCGGCCTGCTGTCGGGCGCGGTGGTAGCCGTCGCGTGTTTCATCACCTGGCAGCGCAAGTTGCTGCGCATGGGCCGCAAGCCGCTGATGGATCTGCGTCTGTTTCAGTACCGCCAGTTCGCCATGGGCAGCGTGGTGGCATTCATTTACGGTACGGCCTTGTTCGGGTCCACCTATCTGCTGCCAGTGTTCATGCAGTTGGGGCTGGACTTGTCGGCATCACATGTGGGTACGCTCATGCTGCCAGCAGGATTTGTCCTTGCCATCACCATCGCGGTCGTGGGCCGGCTTGCCGACCGCCAGCCCACCCATTTTCTGGTCAGCATCGGACTGGGCTTGCTGGCGCTTTCGTTTGGACTCATGGTGTTTGTAGGCTTGGGCTCTTCATTGTCGATGCTGGTGGCGTTTGCAATTTTGGGCCGCATTGGTCTAGGCTTCATCCTGCCCTCGTTGAACCTCGGGGCCATGCGGCCTCTGGACAAATCACTTATCTCGCAGGGCTCCAGCACCATCGGCTTCTTGCGCATGCTGGGCGGGGCAGCCGGCGTCAGCCTGTGTGGCATCGTCCTGGAGTGGCGATTGAGCGCCCATGGCGCCTCGCTGGTCGCGGGCGCCAGCGGCCCGGCCCGTATCACTGCGTTCGGCGAAACCTTTTTGATGCTGACCTTGTTGTGCCTGCTGGCCTTGGTAGCCGCCTGGCAACTGCGGGAAGCCAAGCCCCGTTAAACGGGCCACCTATCGCCATCGCCTTCGCTGGACCGCATCGGGCATGATCTGGCTGCACCGCCAAGACTTCAGAGAAACGGAATCTCCCCATGTGCCAACTGCTCGGCATGAATTGCAATGTTCCCACCGACGTGACCTTCAGCTTCACGGGATTTGCGCAACGGGGAGGAAAAACGGATCACCACAGCGATGGATGGGGCATCGCCTTTTTTGAAGACAAAGGCCTACGACATTTTGTAGATCATCAGGCAGCGGTGGAGTCGCCGGTGGCAGAGCTGATCAGCCGATACCCGATCAAAAGCAAAAACGTCATCGCCCACATCCGCAAGGCGACCCAGGGCGTTGTCAGCCTTCAAAACTGCCACCCCTTCGTGCGTGAACTCTGGGGACGCTATTGGGTTTTTGCCCACAACGGCGATTTGAAGGATTTCCGCCCCCGCCTCCACTCGCATTTCCGCCCGGTGGGCGACACCGACAGCGAACATGCTTTTTGCTGGATCATGCAGGAGTTGGCAAAGTCCCATGCCAGTGTGCCGTCCGTCCCGGAACTGACCTTGACGCTGAAAGAGCTGGCCGCACGGATCAGCCCCCACGGCACCTTCAATTTCTTGCTCTCGAATGGTCAGGCGCTATGGTCCCATGCAACTACCAGCTTGTACTACTTGGAGCGGCGGTATCCGTTTGGACAGGCGCAACTGAGTGATGAAGACGTCAGCCTCGACTTTTCGCGAGAAACCAATGAAAAAGACGAAGTGGCCGTGATTGTGACGAGCCCGCTGACGACCAATGAAACCTGGACAGCGTTTGGTAAAAGCGAATTGCTGGTGTTTTGCGAAGGCAGAAGACTGGACGTCTAAGGCCTGGCGCTGTGCGCGCGATGCGGTCAAGAGGGCTTGCTCTCGGGCGGGAGCCTTTGGCCGTGTAGCTTCAGTGTCCGGAGAGTCGGCACGCAACGCTCTCGAAGCCATCCTGCACTGCATTAGCGTCATGCCCAAAGCAAAAAACCCCAGTCAGATATGACTGGGGTTTTCTGGGCTGTAAGAGC
>NZ_JBMDJC010000049.1:0-3215 GCF_057808995.1 Acidovorax sp. FG60 | reverse complement strand
CGAGGCCCAAAACTCGTGCCATACTTGGCCTCATGCGGTTGAATTTCCTATCCGTATCTACGGGGTTCTCCCTCCCTACCGTTGCCCACTTCTAAAGCTACGCTGTTATGAAACACCCTTGACCCTACCCCTTCAAGATCAAAGAGGCACATGATGACAATAATTGGCACCCTTGGAAAATATGTTGCACTGCTAGCTCTAACGTTCTTTACGATACCAGCGGTTCACGCACAGATCCTGATTGGGCAAACAACAGGTTTTTCTGGTCAGGCTGCTGCTGGAGCCAAGGAAACCACTGACGGCGCACTGCTCTACATTGACGCAGTGAACGCAAAGGGAGGTGTACATGGTCAGAGAATTGAACTCATCTCGCTGGATGACAAGTTCGAGCCCAAACTGGCTGCAGAAAATGCCCGCAAGCTGATCGAGGAGCAAAATGTTGCAGCCATGTTCCTCACGCGAGGCACTCCGCACACCGAAGCCATCATTCCCCTGCTCGAAAAGCATGGCGTTGTACTGGTAGGGCCTTCCACAGGTGCCATGGTGCTGCATCAGCCTGTGCGCAAGTACATCTTCAATGTGCGGGCGACTTACCAGCGCGAAGCGGAAAAAGCGATCACCCACTTGGCAACCATCGGCGTATCACGCATAGCGGTGATCTATTCAGATGACAGTTTTGGTGCAGATGGCGTGCTCGGGGCACAAAAGGGGCTTGCGACCACCAAACTGACGCCTGTGGCATCGGAGAAGTTCGACCGAGCCAAGCCTGATTTCAAGCTCATTGCCGCGAAAGTGGCCAAAGGAGACGCGCAGGCAGTGCTGGTGATTGCTGCAGCTGGCACGGTTGTCGAAGCGGGCAACGCACTGCGTGCCGCAGGCTCAGCAGCCCAGATCGTGACGCTGTCCAACGCCGCATCGGCTGGCTTCATCAAGAGCATGGGCGCAAATGCGCGCGGTGTGATTGTCACCCAAGTGTTCCCTAACGAACGGGCTGTGACGTACAGCATGGTCAAAGAAGCCCAGGGGTTGGCTAAGGCCAAGGGTATGAACGACATTAGCCCTACCATGCTGGAGGGTTTTGCCGCCGCCAAGGTGCTGGTCGAAGGACTCAAGCGCGCCGGCCCGAAACCCAGCAGAGAGAAGATTTACTCTGCGCTGGAGAGCATCAAAAAATTCGACCTTGGTGGGCTGGAAGTGACCTATGGCCCAGACGATCACACCGGGCTGGATTTCGCGGATCTGTCCATCATTGGAACAGACGGTAAATTTCGACGCTGAGGCGGCAACCTTGACAGCGCCCATTCAGGGTTCTAGGGATTCTTTGCACGAATCCCTGGGTGATGTGACTGGGCAGGCCTGAAGGGGCGGGACAATCCAAGCGTGAAGCAAAGCAGCCTGGGCCCAAGCAACGCCGTCAAGCGCACCCGTAAGCGCGAATTCCTGGATGACATGGAGCTAGTGGTTCCCCTGGGCTGAGCTGGTAGCGCGGATTGAGCCCAATGCCTCCGAGAGCGGTTGGCGAGGCCAATTGGGGATGGGATGGTGAGGCTAGCAGGCAATTTGGGATTTTATGAACTGTCGTGCTTTCCATTTTTCGAAGGAATCCTTTCATCGCGTTGTATCGAAAACATCTTGCGATGTGTGGCGTTTGCCGATTGCGGCTGCTATCGGGCGCATAGAATCTGCGCGTGGCAATGCACTTTGATCTTGTAGACCTGCGCTTGATGGTTCATATCGCCGAGGCGAACAGCATGACCCGTGGTGCAGAGCTGTCCTTCATCTCCCTACCTGCGGCCAGTACCCGCATCAAGAACCTGGAGGAGGGAATCGGTATCAAGCTGTTGTACCGTACCAGCCAAGGGGTCACGCTCACTCCGCCCGGGCAGGCCTTCGTGCACCATGCGCGTACGGTACTGGGCCAGATTGAGCACCTGCGCGGCGACATGCAGGAATACGTGCGCGGTATCAAAGGCCATGTGCGCGTATTCGCCAACACGACGGCGCTGGGTGAATACCTGCCACCGGTGTTACGAGCCTATCTGAGCAAGAACCCGGATGTGAATATCGACCTGCGCGAGCGGCTTTCGCACGATATTGTGCGCGCTGTGACCGAGGGACAGACGGACATCGGCATAGTCGCTGGCCTGGTGCGCACGGAAAGCTTGGAAACCTTGCGCTACCGGCACGACCGCCTGGCCCTTGTGGTGGCCAAGAGCCATCAACTGGCCATCCAGTCCGAGGTGGCCTTTGCTGATACGCTGGACTACGACCACGTGGGCCTGCACGAATCCAGCGCTATCCATGCCTTTCTGCGCCAGATGAGTGACCAACTGCACCGTCCAATCAAACAGCGCATCCAGGTTAGCAATTTCGAGGCTGCCTGCCGCATGGTCGAGGCTGGCGTGGGCGTGGGCATCCTGCCGGAGTCGGCCGCGCGCCGACATGCGCAGACGATGGCGATCACGATCGTGCCGCTGACGGACCCCTGGGCTCTGCGCGAGATGCTGATTTGCGTGCGCAGCCTCGAAGCATTGCCAGCCTTCGCGCGCGAGCTGGTTGAGTTGCTGGTGGAGGACGCCCGACAGTCAGAAGGTGCCAAGGCCTCCTGATCGGAGGTTCAGGGCGTTGGCTTGCCCAAGGGGGCATGCCAGTACTTGAATGTGCCCATTGCCGTAGCTACGATCCGACCCTCCGCATTGAGCACATTGGCCTGGCAGGTGCAGAGCGAGCGCGTCTGGTTCAGCACAAAGCCTTCGGCTACCAATGGGCCACGGCCCGGGTGGAGAAAGCGCGAGGACATTTCAACCGTGACGGCCGTGCGTGAGGGCGCTTCGGGCGCCGAGGTCGCCGCGCGCGCCATGGCCACGTCCAGCAGCGTCATGATCACGCCACCGTGTGCGGCGGGCAACTGGTTGCACAGTTCGTCACGCAGGTCGGGCAGGTGCATACGGCATTGTCCGCCCGGGGTTTCCTCTTCCACCACTCCCAACAGGCGCAGGAAAGGGATGGGGTCGGGCGTCATACGGGCGGCCTCCGAAGTGAACGGCAGGCGTGCGTTCATGCGCGCAGGGCACGCAGCATGTTGCGCGCGATAATGATCTGCTGGATCTGCGTCGTGCCCTCGTACAGGCGGAACAAGCGCACGTCGCGGTAGAAGCGTACCTACGACCTGGTGCTGCAGGCCGTGGGCCGCACCCCCAACGGCAAGAAGATCG
>NZ_JBMDJC010000048.1:0-4913 GCF_057808995.1 Acidovorax sp. FG60 | reverse complement strand
TCTTGGACTTGCGGCATAAAACCAGTCCAAGTTTTTATCCGCACCCCCAGTGGGTCACTTCTGCGTGGAAATCAACAGCTTGTGTCTTGTAGACGGGGCTGATGCGGCACTGCGGTCTGGAGGCGAGATCATTCAATTCATGCTGCGTAGCAATCTTCTGGCGTGGGCTCGATTCGGCACATTGGCTTTGAAGGAACTGAAAGCTTGGTACGGAGAGGGCACGCTAGATGATGAGGCCGTGGATGCATATCTAGACGCGGAATATAGACGCCTCCTTTCGATGTAGTTCCAGATCCCGGCTGGCAAGATCTACCTGTCACCGATCATCGATTGTTTCGATGGAATGGTGGGGAGCGGATAAAAAATTGGACTGCTTTCTGTCACAAGTCCAAGGCTCAACCGGTACTCGATAGTGTCGTCGCCAGGCGCAGGACGCTGACCCATGGGTGGATGGCCACTAGAAGCCTTCCGCTAGCCATGTCGGTGTTGCCAATCTCGCGGCGCCACTGGTCATAGGCTGCGGCCCACACCACCTGCTCGTTAAAGGAGGATCGCCCAACTCAGCCAAAACATCCCAAGCTGCTGCCGAGTTCCGGTACTCAATGCGAGCGAAACGCAACTTGCCGCCATCGACCGACGCACCGGGAGTGGTGGAGAGATCGAGCTGTGCTCCGGAGGGGATCTCGATTTCGAGTTCTCCGCGACCGGCTGTCTGTAGTTGGCGCGCAAGTTTTCCGGCAGTCACGGGCATTTGCGTTGTGATCATTGGGTCGGGGCGCGACGTCATTGCGATGAGATCTTATTAGGTTGCCGCAGTGAAACTGCTACGTGACTTCTCCACTCACCAAACCGATCATTGAAAGAAATACATCACTCATCGTTTGAGCTGGGCCCAAGGGCAGGAATCGGCTATTGAGCCGTCAGCTGACACGCACGAGCGAAAGCCAGCAATCGCTGCAATTCTGCCTCTGGCTACGGTGAGCCGACGGACTGCAATGAGCCTCTCGCGGCCTAGCTCCCCGACATCTGCTGCTTCTAGGAATTACGAGGCTTTGGCACCCAGAGCCGCAAAACAGTGGCCCAACTTCTCCCTCAGTTCCTGTTGGACGTCGGGGTTGGACAAGCCCGTCGTTCCATCGCATGCGACGAGGTTATGTAGACATGATTCAGGCCAACCCTCGATGTCGTCGTCGAGAGCTATCCACTGCCGGGGTTTTCGCCGCTGAACGTCTTCTTGAATTTGCACCCCCCGAGGTGTAGAGCGAAACATGGACAGGTTCCAGGGATCCACACCATGCACGCGCCCGTGATACGTCCCACCAATGAACCGGACACGCAAGGAGGCCGGAAGGCGTTTGAGGGTTGCGCTGTATCCCGGACGGATGCACCAGGTGCTACTCAGTACCAGGGCGACGGTTGGGTGGGGTTCAAGCACCGACTCCAGAATAGGAACCCATTCGAACAAGGAGTGTCCTGCAGCCTCATACGGGCTCATGTAGATACCCTTGCGTGGGTGCCAGAGCACTTTTTCGTGGTGAACAACACCGTCAAGGTCCAGGTACAGAACGACGTCCGCACTGCGCGGAGTGGATGCGGGGAGATAGGGGGAATTCTGACCAGAGGACATTGCTGTAAAGATCCTGCTGGATGCTATTTGGCCTGCGGGGACGACGACATGGCGGAGCGGATTCAGTTCAGGACTCACGCCAAAGGTCTGACCACCGCCCGTGCAGCAACTCTGTAGTTCTTCGCTCGATCTGGCGACGAAGCATTTCTGCACCAGGGCGCTGACCTTCCAGGCCCATGCTGTGGGCCACTCGACCAACCTCGTCAGTAGCAATGGCCTGAGCACGCTCCCGAACGACCTCGGTGAGGGGCTGTCGCGGAACAAGCGCATAGACCAGATCACATTCAAGACCATCGGCCAATTTTCGGAGCTGCTTCAGGGTGATGCGATCCTCGGCCTCTGCCTGCTCGGATTTGTGAAGTGTGGGGCCGGAGATGCCCAGTCGCTGGGCCTGTTGACGCCCCGTCCGGCCTATGGCTTCGCGGATCAGCTTGAGCCACCCCTGAGGGGGCGGTGGTCGCTTCCTCAGATCAGAGAAGCTGGATATCGCAGTCTGGAGATGCTCGAGACGAAGGTGATTGAGTTCGCTAGACATTGGTAGCCTAAAGACTAACTTAATTGCATCGAATGTTAGCCTATAGGGCAAAACATCATGGTGCTTAGTTTGTTGGCAGCCAATGGTCCTCTTTCCGCAGGCGCTCAATCACCAGCAATTCATCGACACACCACGCTTGGCACATTCCCGCGAGCATTGGTTCGCATAAAACAATGGACCACATACGTCCAGCAGAACCAGCACGACTGACTACAACTCGTGAATTCGTTTTGTCAGCGCCGCAGCAGAAGTGTCAGTCATCCCAGTCTTGCCATCCACGAGAAACAATGACCGGCTGAACGGTCGATAGAGCCATGGGCGGTCATCGACAGCCAACCATGGAAAGACCGCTCGATCTCGGGTTAGCAGCCAAGCGCGGCACTCGGCTTCACGCTCGTATCCCAGCAAGGAGTCGGGCACGTCCACCAAATGCTTGTACTCAGGCGTGACGCCAATGACCCGGTGGGCGACATCCGTAGAGAAACGAGAGCGCAACTGGTCCAGGGAATATTGCTGCCGCCATGTGCTGCTGACAACCACATCGATATCGGCTGTCGCGCGCAGAACCTGCTCAAAGAATGGCAAGCAACTGAAGTGCCTGGATTCATGGCAGAACTCAGGATGAAGCACGCCGTCGAAGTCCAGAAAGAGTGTGCGCACCGCAAAAGTATAGGGTGCATGTGGCTACGGCAGGCCTTCAAGGGGCACCGTTACGCGCGCCTCAAGTGGGTACGGTTCGAATTGCGACAGTTTTGGGCTGAGTTGAGCAATCCATAGCCGCTGACGTCGCCACGTGGATCTCACAACGGCGCTGATGAAAAATTGGTCATCAATCTAAAGACGCCGTAGGCCTCATTCTTTGGCAGGATTTTCGAGCTGAGCCGCATCAAAAATGATGGGGTTGAAATTCGAAATGAGCATCAATTCGTATGCTTACGATGTACAAATTGCCGATGCCTCAATGTACATTCTGACGCCACGCTTGTGGCTGCTGGTGGCGGCTTCTACTGCAAACCAGAATGCGCCGGTACCCATGCCGGTAACGGTTCTGACAGTGGCGTGAAAGAAACGGAAGTCGTGAATCCGCCTACCTAGGCCGCATATAACAGGCCGGAGATCGAACCATGCGTTCCTGAATCGGCATGCATTCCCACTCCATCATGAAGTCGGCTGAGGTTTTCAACCCGGACGCAAAGAAGCCGAACCAGTCGGGCGGGAAAGGGGGCAACACCACACTCTCGTCATCGCGGCGGATGACCAACTCACGGGGAAACCTGCATCCGGGCGGCAGCACCCGTCTGTGAGCCCGTGCTCCGGTCTAAGAGGGCAGTCAACAAAGGCGCGAACGAGTGCCTTCTCGATACGTCATTCTTACGAGAAAAGACAGGTTCTGTGGAGAACAGCCCCCTTCGGCATATCCTTGTCAGCCGCAGCCTGCAGCGCCAATCTCTGGGCAGGAGTGATAGGCCCATCGTCGGGTTCGTAGGCCTTTTGATCTGCAGTGTCTGGCTGGCCTCGCAGATCTTGCTGCAAAGCAGGCTCTGGAGCATTGATGCGGCTATCGGAGGTTGGGTTTGGCATAGGGATCTAATCAGTAAATGGAACTGACTCGGTGGCTGGTGTGATTCCCACTACATCTAAATGCCGTGGGGAGCTGGTTACAGCGGTTAGGCATCAAGTTGCCAAAGCGTCATCACCCACGGTCCACTGCAACTCGTCCACCACCCTGCGCATGATCCACACGCACTGCGCATCGGTGCACCACCGCTTGTCCAGCAGGCCCTTCAGCGCCGCCTTCACTGTCGCCTCCTGGTTGCCTTCGTAGGTGGCGAGTTTTCTTTGGCAGTACGGCACCATCTGTGAGACCAGATCGTCACACATCTGGAAGGCCGCCATGACCTCGCCTGGCGAAGTGCCCGGGGCATAGAACTTCCCACCTTCTTCGACCAGGTTCATCTTGGGCTGGGCACCCGCAATGGCCGACGGTGCTGCCGTCACAGGAAAGTCTTCCGGCACACCGGGATAGTTGGCACGGTCCATTGACATATCGACTCCTTGCTGGCTGATGCACCATACAACCGGTAGCCGGTGCGGTGCAATCGGTTTGCTTCAAAACGGCGCAGGCGACTCCACCAGCTCCACAGGCCCGGGCCCCTCATACAGCACTACACCCGAGTGCTTCACCATCACCCGCCAGACCTCACCCTCCTGCGTGACCGCATACGCCTCCGCCTCCAGCGGCAGCACCGTCTCCGTAGGGAACACACCACCGGCCCTGCCCGGCGGCGTACACATCAGCGTTGGGTAGTTCCAGTGCGCGTTGATCGGCATGGCGTGTCCTCAGTGGACCTCCACCCTCACACCAGCCGCACTTCAAAGTACGCCCCATCTCCTTCGCCCAGATCCCGGAACCCCGCCTGCTTGGCCGCCGCACTGGCCTTGCCCCAGGCCTTGAGCAACGTGAGATCGCCAGGCGACACCACCTCGGGTGGCGACTCTTCCAGGCTGTGCATGGTGTCCAGGGCGGCCGCCACCTGCTCGGGGCCACCGAGCTGCTTTTCCAAGGTCTTGGCGTACCGGGCTTCTGCGGCGATGCGCTCCTTGGCAGGGATCTCTTCGGGGTAGTCGCGCAGGGTGACGACATAGGTGGATTCGATGACTTGCATGGCGCTGCTTTTCCTGTGGTTGAATACTGGATAAATATAAGGGGTATCCACTTAGCTCCAGTGGCACCCTGGATGCTGTGTTTTT
>NZ_JBMDJC010000047.1:0-5155 GCF_057808995.1 Acidovorax sp. FG60 | reverse complement strand
GTAAGCGTCTAGGGAAGTCATCTTGCGTCCCTCGGGGAAATCGCCAACACAGCCCTTCCCCTGCGCTCAAAGACTTCGATAGGTAGGGTTGCAGCCTCTACTTGCTACTGATTTACCGAAGTATCAAAACCGGGCATGGACTCACCCTGAGCAAGGTGGTCGTAGTGCTTCCAACAACAAGGTGGCGAATTCGGGAGTGGCCATAGGCGCCCATAACCAGAAGCGAGGTTCCTTGCGAGGCAAGCCAGTCGGGTATTGCCTCGTGTGCATCGCCTTGCAGCATCGCCACATTCACCTCGAAACCTGCGGCCTGCAAAACCTGCTGGGCTTCTTCCAGCGACCGACGCGCCTCGCTGTCGTCCGTGCCGCACCTCACGATAGTGCACGGCAGGCCCGCCAGCATGGGGCTGCGCGCCACCGCTTCGACCATCCTGATGGCCGTGGCACTGCCGTCATCGGCGATGGCGAAGTGCGCAGGCTCTGCAAATTCTTCCTTCGTCGCAACCAACACCGGGCACTTTGCTGCCCGCACGACGCGCTCCACGTGGTGGTCCAGATGCAACCTTCCCGCTTTGCTGGCGCGCTGGTGCTCGCCCAGAACCACCAGGCGCGCGTCGGGCTCCATCTCCAGCACCGTGTCCACCACCTCGCCGTGGCGCATGCGCCCATCCACCTGCTGTACCCCTGCGGACCGGGCACGCTCCTGCGCGCTCGCCAGCATCTGGCGCCCAGCCTCCTGGGCCAGTTTGCCGCGTCGGGCATCCAAGTCGCTCAACTGGCCTAGCAGTGCCTCTTGAGCGCCGAGGCCGATAGCGCCGCTGAAATCCGTTACAGCGGCCGCATCGGGATCGCGCTCCAGCACATGCAACAGCTCCAGCGGAACCCCAAGGCGCCGGGCCGACCAGGCGGCCCAGTCGATCACCGCGGGCGTTGTCGTCAGGCCATCGATACAAGCGTAAACCTTCTTCATTGGTGTCTCCTCAGTGCATGAGTTGTTCGACAGCGCCGGGCTTGTCGTGGACGGCGAACCGGTCCACCAGCGTGCTGCTGGCTTCGTCCATGCCGATGACTTCGACCTCCGTACCCTCGCGCCGGAACTTGAGCACCACCTTGTCCAGTGCGCCGACGGCGGTGATGTCCCAGAAGTGTGCACGCGTCACGTCAATGCGGACAAGGGGAACCACTTCCTTGAAGTCGAATGCCGAGAGGAAGGCTTCGGAAGATGCAAAGAACACCTGCCCCACCACCCCGTACACCCGCGTTCGGCCCTCGTCCCCGCTGCTGCGGTCCACACGCAGCACCCGGCCCACCTTGTGCGCAAAGAAGATGCCCGATAGCAGCACTCCCACAAACACTCCCTTGGCCAGGTCGTGTGTTGAGACTGTCACCACCACCGTGGCAATCATCACGATGGACGAGCTGGGCGGATGCTCGCGCAGCTTGCGCACCGAATCCCAGCTGAAGGTGCCGATGCTGACCATGATCATCACGGCCACCAGGGCGGCCATCGGGATCTGGCTCACCCAGCGGCCCAAAAACACAACCATGAGCAGCAATATCACACCAGCAGCAAGCGCCGACAGGCGCCCGCGCCCGCCCGACTTCACGTTGATGACCGATTGGCCGATCATGGCGCAGCCCGCCATGCCGCCGATAAAGCCCGTGGCAATGTTGGCAACGCCCTGGCCCATGCACTCGCGGTTCTTGTTGCTGGGGGTGTCGGTGAGATCGTCCACGATGGAGGCCGTCATCATCGACTCCAGCAAGCCCACCACAGCCAAGGTCATCGAATAGGGCAAGATGATCTTGAGCGTGTCCAGGTTCAGCGGCACGTCGGGCAACAGAAAGACTGGCAGGCTGCTGGGCAACTCGCCCATGTCGCCCACGGTGCGGATATCCAGCCCCATGGCGATGGAGACAGCGGTAAGGACGACGATGGTCACCAGAGGTGAGGGAATCGCCTTGGTGAGGTAGGGCAGGCCGTAGATGATGGCCAGGCCCGCTGCCGTCATGGCGTAAACCACCCAGCTCACGTTTGTGAGCTCGGGCAGCTGAGCCATGAAGATCAGGATGGCAAGCGCATTCACGAAACCCGTGATCACAGAACGCGAGACGAAGCGCATCAGCGCCCCCAGCTTGAGCACGCCCGCCAGGATCTGCAGCACGCCCGTGAGCACTGTGGCCGCAAGCAGGTACTGCAGGCCATGGTCCTTGACCAGTGTGACCATGACCAGCGCCATGGCGCCCGTGGCCGCCGAGATCATGCCTGGCCGGCCGCCGGCAAACGCAATGATCACGCAGATGCTGAACGAGGCGTACAGCCCCACCTTGGGGTCCACCCCCGCGATGATGGAAAACGCGATGGCCTCGGGAATGAGCGCCAGCGCCACGACGATGCCCGCGAGCAGATCGCCCCGGACATTGGCAAACCAGGTTTGCCGGATGGAAGAAAGATTCATGGGAAAAAGGCAACGCCACCGACGACGGCCGATGCGCTGCAGACTACGGAAACAACGAGAGAAATGCGCAGCGCCGAGCCGCCCGAAAGCAGTGACGCACGAAAGAAGAAAGTGAAAGCCCGCTAGAAAAGGGACTTGAAACGCACCAGGCTATGGCGGTGTGACGGAGCAGAAGTAGCCAAGCGGCAGCTCACGGTTCGGAACGAACACCGTGGCTTCGGAGCACTTGGACATGGATTGCAGCACCCAAGTATTGTAGACCGGCAGCGTAGCGCAGGACCTAAGCGAGTGCGGCATCGCTACCAGACTTGGTACTCTACGACCCCCACCTATGGGGAAGAAGCTCCGTCACGCGGTTTGCGCGGTGAGAGGGCAAGCGTTCGAGAATGTCCTTGAGGTAGGCGTAGGGGTCATGCCCATTGAGCTTGGCGGTCTGGATCAACGTCATGATCGCGGCCGCACGCCTGCCGGCGCGAAGGCTTCCGGCAAACAGCCAGTTGTTACGGCCGATGGCTATCGGACGGATCTGGTTCTCGATGTGGTTGTTGTCGATCGGAAGGCGTCCATCGAACACGAAGCGCGTCAGCGCCGCCCAGCGCTTGAGGCTGTAGTCGATGGCGCGCGCGGTGGCCGAACCCTCCGGCACCTTGTGTCTCATCTGCACCATCCAAAGATGAAGCGCTTCGAGTAGCGGTTTGGACCGAGCCTGGCGCCCAAGCAACCGCTCATCAGCGTTTGTGGTGTGCAGGTCCCGCTCGACTTCGTAGATCCTGCCAAACTGCTGAAGGGCACTCTCTGCGATCAAGCTCTTGCTGGCAGCATGCAGATCAAAGAACTTGCGTCTCGCATGGGCCCAGCATCCGACCTCGGTCACACCATGGCCCATCAAGGCCTTGTAGCCAGAGAAGTCGTCGCACACCAGACTGCCTTGCCACCCTTGAAGGAAGGTGCGGGCGTGAATACCGGCACGGCTGTCGCAGAAATCGTAGATCACCGCCCGAGTGTCTTCGAAGGCACCCGGTGCGTACGCCCACAGATAGGCACGATGAGTCTTGCCGATTCCAGGCTTGAGCATCGCGACGGGCGTCTCATCGGCATGGAGCACGGCGTGACTCAACACTTCGTCGCGAAGAGCGTCGACCAAAGGCTGCAGCTGCGCTCCACAGCTGCCAACCCACTGCGCCAGGGTTGAACGCGGAACCGCATAGCCAGCTCGACTGAAAATTGCTTCCTGGCGGTACAGAGGCAGGTGGTCTGCGAACTTGGCCACGAGTACGTGCGCGAGGAGGCCAGACGTTGGGATACCCTTGTCGATGATGTGCGCGGCCACGGGAGCTTGTACTAGCCTCTCACACCTCTTGCAGGCCCACTTGCCGCGGATGTGACGCTCTACCGTGAAAACACCTGGTGTGTAGTCCAGCTTCTCTGCGACGTCCTGCCCAACGCGCCTCATCTGGCAACCGCATTGACACACTGTCGATTGCGGATCGTGCAGGATCTCTCTGCGCGGCAAGCTCGGTGGCAGGTGTTGCCGCTTCGGTTGCAGCTTGGAACGAATGAACGAGGTGGGTGCGGGAGGGGCCTCGCTCTCGCAAGCAAGGTCTTCAATATCCAAGCCGTCGAGGAGACTGAACTGCTCTGCACTGAAGCGTTCCGATTGCGCTGCGAACTTCATTCGCTTGAGCAGTGCGTTCTCGTTCGTGAGCTTGTCTATCAGTGCCTGCTTGTGCTTCACCTCGGCAGCGAGCCGGACAGTGAGCTCGCGCAGCTGCACGGCGCTGAGACCATCCAGGGATTGCAATTGAGCCACCATGGCTTTGTAGTGTGCCGAAAGCCGCGTCACCTCGCATTGTCGATTGCCCGGATTGCAGCCTGTGCGCAGCGTCTCACACGATCGAGATGACACCATCTTCGCCAAGACGTTGCCATGGCAAGCCGAGGACCAAGGCGCTTAACTGGGACTGGCTTACGGAGTACTGATGCGCCCCTCCTGGGGTCGGCCAAACGAAGCGGCCTTGATGCAGTCTTCGAGAGCAAAGCCAGATGCCGATGCCATCGTGGACGAGCACCTTCAACCGGTTGCCACGTTTGTTGGCAAAGAGGTAGGCATGGTGGGGATGTGCGGATCCGAAGACGATGACCACGCGCGCCAACACTGACTCAATGCCTGCGCGCATATCTATCGGGGCAACCGCTAGCCAGGCCGAATCGATGCGGATCATCGCAGCCAATCGCGCAACCACGCGGCGCAAGACGAGGCGCTGTCCATCGGCCAGTGGATGGAGACCGCAGCCGAACCGCGACGAACTTCAATATGGATTGCCGCCCCAGTTTGCGCTGTGCCTGGCGGGCAGGCCTGGGGAGGCTCAGCCTCAATGACAGCAGCGGCAGGTAGTTGAAGTGGGATGAACTGCGGCGAAGTGACCTGACCAGCATCGCCCAAATTGTGCTGCCGTTCTTCACGAATCCAGCGATGGACCATGTTGGGATTTAGACCGTGGCTGAGCGCCACGCCCGCTACTGAGGCACCCTCCTGGGAACATTGCTGCAGCACCAAGGCCTTCATCTGCTTGCTGTACTCCCGACGCTTCGGGACTTCAAGTGTCGACTCTCTTTGCATCGTGTCCACGATCTCCTTCGTGGACACGATGCCCTACCTCTCGCCATTGCTCAAGATGGGATCACCGTTCGCTTAC
>NZ_JBMDJC010000046.1:0-5821 GCF_057808995.1 Acidovorax sp. FG60 | reverse complement strand
TAGTGCTATAGTCGAGGGCTTCGCTACTGAGGCGGTTCTGCAGAAATGTGGTGACGCTGAAGATGTGGGCGGTGATGGGGTCTAGGCCCTGTTGCTGCTGATGTCGAGAAGGTGAAAGAAGAAATTTTGGTTTTGGGTTGTAGACGGTGTAAAAACCGGTATATAATTCAAGGCTTCGCTAAGTAGAGCAGGGTGTCGCAAGATGCTGAGTTTGAAAAGTGGTGAAAACAAAAAAGTTTTCAAAAGTTTGACAGTTCTTCAAAAACTGTGCTAGAATTCAAGGCTCAGCTGATCGCAGCTAGGTTGGGAAAGCAAAGAAGACTACGGTCTTGTGAGTGATCCGGTTCATTAAAAATATACAGCCGATAAGCGTGGGCGTTTGATGGCGAGTGCCAAGTTCTTTGGAACTAGTGCTTAGCACTACAAACGCTCATGAGAATAGAAGTGAAGTTCACTTCAATTCCGTTTTTATGAGTTAAGTCGAAAGACTTTAAATTTATCAAGATCGAACTGTAGAGTTTGATCCTGGCTCAGATTGAACGCTGGCGGCATGCCTTACACATGCAAGTCGAACGGTAACAGGTCTTCGGATGCTGACGAGTGGCGAACGGGTGAGTAATACATCGGAACGTGCCCGATCGTGGGGGATAACGGAGCGAAAGCTTTGCTAATACCGCATACGATCTACGGATGAAAGCAGGGGACCGCAAGGCCTTGCGCGGACGGAGCGGCCGATGGCAGATTAGGTAGTTGGTGGGATAAAAGCTTACCAAGCCGACGATCTGTAGCTGGTCTGAGAGGACGACCAGCCACACTGGGACTGAGACACGGCCCAGACTCCTACGGGAGGCAGCAGTGGGGAATTTTGGACAATGGGCGAAAGCCTGATCCAGCCATGCCGCGTGCAGGATGAAGGCCTTCGGGTTGTAAACTGCTTTTGTACGGAACGAAAAGACTCCTTCTAATAAAGGGGGTCCATGACGGTACCGTAAGAATAAGCACCGGCTAACTACGTGCCAGCAGCCGCGGTAATACGTAGGGTGCAAGCGTTAATCGGAATTACTGGGCGTAAAGCGTGCGCAGGCGGTTATATAAGACAGATGTGAAATCCCCGGGCTCAACCTGGGAACTGCATTTGTGACTGTATAGCTAGAGTACGGTAGAGGGGGATGGAATTCCGCGTGTAGCAGTGAAATGCGTAGATATGCGGAGGAACACCGATGGCGAAGGCAATCCCCTGGACCTGTACTGACGCTCATGCACGAAAGCGTGGGGAGCAAACAGGATTAGATACCCTGGTAGTCCACGCCCTAAACGATGTCAACTGGTTGTTGGGTCTTCACTGACTCAGTAACGAAGCTAACGCGTGAAGTTGACCGCCTGGGGAGTACGGCCGCAAGGTTGAAACTCAAAGGAATTGACGGGGACCCGCACAAGCGGTGGATGATGTGGTTTAATTCGATGCAACGCGAAAAACCTTACCCACCTTTGACATGTACGGAATCCTTTAGAGATAGAGGAGTGCTCGAAAGAGAACCGTAACACAGGTGCTGCATGGCTGTCGTCAGCTCGTGTCGTGAGATGTTGGGTTAAGTCCCGCAACGAGCGCAACCCTTGTCATTAGTTGCTACATTTAGTTGGGCACTCTAATGAGACTGCCGGTGACAAACCGGAGGAAGGTGGGGATGACGTCAAGTCCTCATGGCCCTTATAGGTGGGGCTACACACGTCATACAATGGCTGGTACAGAGGGTTGCCAACCCGCGAGGGGGAGCCAATCCCATAAAGCCAGTCGTAGTCCGGATCGCAGTCTGCAACTCGACTGCGTGAAGTCGGAATCGCTAGTAATCGCGGATCAGAATGTCGCGGTGAATACGTTCCCGGGTCTTGTACACACCGCCCGTCACACCATGGGAGCGGGTTCTGCCAGAAGTAGGTAGCCTAACCGTAAGGAGGGCGCTTACCACGGCAGGGTTCGTGACTGGGGTGAAGTCGTAACAAGGTAGCCGTATCGGAAGGTGCGGCTGGATCACCTCCTTTCTGGAAAACTGCATTCAATATTGAACGCCCACACTTATCGGTTGTTGGAACAAGCCACTGACTTGCGAAGTCATTCGCAAGGATGGGGAATGGGTCTGTAGCTCAGCTGGTTAGAGCACCGTCTTGATAAGGCGGGGGTCGTTGGTTCGAGCCCAACTAGACCCACCAAATTCCAATGGACGGATACGGTAAGAGGACACTGGGGGATTAGCTCAGCTGGGAGAGCACCTGCTTTGCAAGCAGGGGGTCGTCGGTTCGATCCCGTCATCCTCCACCAACAACAATTCGGAAATTCAACACCAAAGCTGCTTTGCAAGAGGCTGCTTTGTTGTTGATCAATATCGATTGATCAATCGGCTGTTCTTTAAAAATTCATAGAGTCGAATCAGAGTTGCTAGCGGAAACTGCACATTCGTAAAGGTTTAGTGCAGACCGTGCCGCTAGCAACAAGAATTTTTGATTGCGTCAAAACGAATATTCAAACCTAGTTTGAAATTCTTAAGTAATACGATGACAACTCGAAAGAGTTGAAGTTGTTTACGGCATAACGCGTCAGGTGAAAGACCTGGCAAGTCCTTGAAAGATTAGATGGCGATGTTTCGAAAGAAACGTCAAAGTTATAGGGTCAAGTGACTAAGAGCATGTGGTGGATGCCTTGGCGATTACAGGCGACGAAAGACGTGATAGCCTGCGATAAGCTTCGGGGAGCTGGCAAATAAGCTTTGATCCGGAGATTTCTGAATGGGGAAACCCACCTCGCAAGAGGTATCGCATACTGAATACATAGGTATGCGAGGCGAACCGGGTGAACTGAAACATCTCAGTAGCTCGAGGAAAAGACATCAACCGAGATTCCGAAAGTAGTGGCGAGCGAAATCGGAAGAGCCTTCTAGTGATAGCACGACTGTTAGCAAAACGGAATGGAAAGTCCGGCCATAGCAGGTGATAGCCCTGTATGCGAAAACAGACGTGTGGTACTAAGCTAGAGAAAAGTAGGGCGGGACACGAGAAATCCTGTCTGAATATGGGGGGACCATCCTCCAAGGCTAAATACTCGTAATCGACCGATAGTGAACCAGTACCGTGAGGGAAAGGCGAAAAGAACCCCGGGAGGGGAGTGAAATAGATCCTGAAACCGCATGCTTACAAAAAGTAGGAGCCCGCAAGGGTGACTGCGTACCTTTTGTATAATGGGTCAGCGACTTACATTCAGTGGCAAGGTTAACCGAATAGGGAAGCCGTAGAGAAATCGAGTCCGAATAGGGCGAATCAGTCGCTGGGTGTAGACCCGAAACCAAGTGATCTATCCATGGCCAGGATGAAGGTGCCGTAACAGGTACTGGAGGTCCGAACCGACTAGTGTTGCAAAACTAGCGGATGAGCTGTGGATAGGGGTGAAAGGCTAAACAAACTTGGAAATAGCTGGTTCTCTCCGAAAACTATTTAGGTAGTGCCTCAAGTATTACCGTCGGGGGTAGAGCACTGTTTAGGCTAGGGGGTCATGGCGACTTACCAAACCTATGCAAACTCCGAATACCGACGAGTACAGCTTGGGAGACAGAGCACCGGGTGCTAACGTCCGGACTCAAGAGGGAAACAACCCAGACCGCCAGCTAAGGTCCCTAAAATTGGCTAAGTGGGAAACGAAGTGGGAAGGCTAAAACAGTCAGGATGTTGGCTTAGAAGCAGCCATCATTTAAAGAAAGCGTAATAGCTCACTGATCGAGTCGTCCTGCGCGGAAGATGTAACGGGGCTAAGCCAGTTACCGAAGCTGCGGATGTGCAATTTATTGCACGTGGTAGGAGAGCGTTCTGTAGGCCTGTGAAGGTGTCTGGTAACGGATGCTGGAGGTATCAGAAGTGCGAATGCTGACATGAGTAGCGTTAAAGGGGGTGAAAAGCCCCCTCGCCGTAAGCGCAAGGTTTTCTACGCAACGTTCATCGGCGTAGAGTGAGTCGGCCCCTAAGGCGAGGCAGAGATGCGTAGCTGATGGGAAACAGGTCAATATTCCTGTACCGATCAATAGTGCGATGTGGGGACGGAGAAGGTTAGCTCAGCCAACTGTTGGATATGTTGGTTCAAGCCTGTAGTCGTGCCTGGTAGGCAAATCCGCCGGGCTTAGATGAGGGGTGATAACGAGTCTGCTTGCAGACGAAGTGAGTGATACCCTGCTTCCAGGAAAAGCCACTAAGCTTCAGCTATTGACGACCGTACCGCAAACCGACACTGGTGCGCGAGATGAGTATTCTAAGGCGCTTGAGAGAACTCAGGAGAAGGAACTCGGCAAATTGATACCGTAACTTCGGGAGAAGGTATGCCCCAAGTAGGTGAACCTGTACAAGGCGAGCCCAACGGGGTTGCAAAAAATCGGTGGCTGCGACTGTTTAATAAAAACACAGCACTCTGCAAACACGAAAGTGGACGTATAGGGTGTGACGCCTGCCCGGTGCTGGAAGATTAAATGATGGGGTGCAAGCTCTTGATTGAAGTCCCAGTAAACGGCGGCCGTAACTATAACGGTCCTAAGGTAGCGAAATTCCTTGTCGGGTAAGTTCCGACCTGCACGAATGGCGTAACGATGGCCACACTGTCTCCTCCTGAGACTCAGCGAAGTTGAAATGTTTGTGATGATGCAATCTCCCCGCGGAAAGACGGAAAGACCCCATGAACCTTTACTGTAGCTTTGTATTGGACTTTGAACAGATCTGTGTAGGATAGGTGGGAGGCTTTGAAGTGATGTCGCTAGATGTCATGGAGCCAACGTTGAAATACCACCCTGGTGTGTTTGAGGTTCTAACCTAGGTCCATTATCTGGATCGGGGACAGTGCATGGTAGGCAGTTTGACTGGGGCGGTCTCCTCCCAAAGCGTAACGGAGGAGTTCGAAGGTACGCTAGTTACGGTCGGACATCGTGACGATAGTGCAATGGCATAAGCGTGCTTAACTGCGAGACTGACAAGTCGAGCAGATGCGAAAGCAGGACATAGTGATCCGGTGGTTCTGTATGGAAGGGCCATCGCTCAACGGATAAAAGGTACTCTGGGGATAACAGGCTGATACCGCCCAAGAGTTCATATCGACGGCGGTGTTTGGCACCTCGATGTCGGCTCATCTCATCCTGGGGCTGTAGCCGGTCCCAAGGGTATGGCTGTTCGCCATTTAAAGAGGTACGTGAGCTGGGTTTAAAACGTCGTGAGACAGTTTGGTCCCTATCTTCCGTGGGCGCTGCAGATTTGAGGAAGCCTGCTCCTAGTACGAGAGGACCGGAGTGGACACACCTCTGGTGTATCGGTTGTCACGCCAGTGGCATTGCCGAGTAGCTAAGTGTGGAAGAGATAACCGCTGAAAGCATCTAAGCGGGAAACTCGTTTCAAGATGAGATCTGCCGGGGCCTTGAGCCCCCTAAAGAGTCGTTCAAGACCAGGACGTTGATAGGTCAGGTGTGGAAGCGCAGTAATGCGTTAAGCTAACTGATACTAATTGCTCGTGCGGCTTGACCCTATAACTTTGATAGCCAATATGCAAACCGCAAGGGATGCGTGAAAAGCTCAAAGATTGTTATGCCAAGTTGACGCAGTCAAAAGACACAAAAATCTGATTCCAAACTCTATGAATTCGCTAGGCTGTTTCTCGAACAGCCCAGCACCCAGTTATGCCTGATGACCATAGCAAGTTGGTACCACTCCTTCCCATCCCGAACAGGACAGTGAAACGACTTTGCGCCGATGATAGTGCGGGTTCCCGTGTGAAAGTAGGTCATCGTCAGGCTCTTACAGCCCA
>NZ_JBMDJC010000045.1:0-6096 GCF_057808995.1 Acidovorax sp. FG60 | reverse complement strand
AAAATAGAAGAGTGAGCACTTGATTTGCTGGTGCTTTCAAACAACGGTGTTGTTTTTTTAACAGCCGAACTGGAAAGGGAGGCTGAGCTGCTCAGTGATCACTTTATCCGTTGGCTGATTTACGCCGGCATGTTCGCTACAGGCACTGAACGACAACGCAGATGGTATGGTCTGTGCGTTCTGACTCGTCAAGGATCGGCCAATGGATCGTTTGTCTAATTTGCTCTCGCGGTTCGGCGTGCGGGCCAATCTGTTCTATGACGGCGACCTATGCGGCTCTGCATCTTACGATGGCGCCGAGCGGCGAGGTTATATCCATCTGCTTCAGGCCGGCAGCGTGACGTTGCTTGGTCCCGATCGCAAGGATTTGCAGCTCACTCGCCCTAGCTTGATTTTTATGCCACGCCCCGCCAAGCATCAATTGTTTGCGGGTGAGTCCGATGGCGCAAAGTTGTTGTGTGCTTCCATGGAGTTTGAGGGCGGAATTGATAATCCTTTGTCGGCTTCATTACCGGACTGTTTGGTGCTCGCACTCGATGATCTGCCCATGCTGGCAGACACGTTGGAGTGGATGTTTGCCGAGGCGGCAAATGTGCATTGTGGAAGGGAAGCCGCGCTTGAGCGCTTATTTGAGCTCCTAATCATTCTGTTGCTCCGTTACCTGCTCGATCATCACCAGTTGCGCACCGGAATGATGGCTGGACTGGCCGACATGCGGCTTGCCCGATCGCTTTTACAGATGCACAACTCCCCGGAACATGCCTGGTCAATAGCAGAGCTGGCCAGTGAGTCAAATATGTCACGCGCTGCGTATGCCGTGCATTTCAAGAGTGTCATCGGACAGACGCCTGCTGATTATTTGTTGAGTTGGCGAGTTAGCCTGGCTCAGAAGCTGATGCGAGAAGGGCGCTCGATTACGCTGATTGCAGCTCAAGTCGGCTACGAAAGTCCTTCGGCGCTGTCTCGCGCATTTAGACGCAAGACGGGGTTGAGCCCTCGTGACTGGTTGAAAGATCTGGCGGGGGAAAATGATGGCAAAAAGGCCTAAGGCATTACTGCCTTAAGCCATTGAAAAAATTATGCATTAATTTTACGTTTTTCCAGTTCAACCAGCGAATGGCCTGCCACAAATATCGAAACAGCAAGCAACCCTAAGTCTTTAAGCAGAAACTGACCTGGCGCAACGGAAATCGCCGGAAACCCTAAACTAGGCTCAATGACGCCCGGAGTGGAAAACATAAAGCTAAGGGTTGTGAAGAACAGGCCTGCAGACAGAGCGCCTCCTACCACGGATAGTTTGGGCGACAGCATGCGGCCTGCGATCAGAGTGCCGATCGAAATCTCTAGTATGCCGAGCAGGCTGGAGAACATGTCGACCGAAAAAATGCTATACACCCATCCCAAAAGCGGGCTGTTGCTCACCAGTGGAACCAGGCCCTCGGCCTCGTAGTGGGTAAATTTCATGCCGCCGAACCAGAAGTAAATAATAGCGAGAGCCAAGTACGCGCCATAGATACCTAGCCCCATAGTTTTGGTTCCAAGCGTTAAGTGGGCCTGTACGCTGGACTTCGAGTTTTCAATGCCTATGGTTTTCATGTCTGAGCTTCCAGTAGTGAGTGAGAGTGTGTTGGCTGCCGAACGCCGTATGCGTTGGCGATGAGATTATTATGGCTGGCATCTCTAATCAAGAGGCATCAGAAAGTATTGATTTCAGTGCAGATCGTCTTGGGCGGTGCAATTCGCGATGAAGGGATCGCCGTGGAGGGGTCGTCTCAGAAAACGGAAAATAAAGCACGCTAAGCGTGCGTGGAGGCTGGCACCCAGCGGTACAGCGTCGGAATGGACACGCCGAGGTTCTTGGCCACGTCCTTGGGCGGCACCCCGCTGGCCAGCAGCTTCTTGGCCGACTCGATCTTGCTGTCGGTCATCTTCGGCTTGCGGCCGCCTTTGCGGCCGAGCTGCTTGGCGACTTCCAGCCCGGCGCGGGTGCGCTCGACGGTCAGCTCGCGCTCCATTTCGGCAAGGCTCGCCATGACGTGGAAGAAGAACCGCCCGGATGGTGTGCCGGTGTCGATGGAGTCGGTGAGGCTCCTGAACTGGACACCGTGCTTGTGCAGATCGCCGACCAGATCGACCAGTTGCTTGACCGACCGGCCCAGCCGGTCGAGCTTCCAGACGACCAAAGTATCGCCTTCGCGCAGCATTTCGAGCGTCTTGGCCAAGCCAGGCCGGTCTGCCCGCGTGCCACTCACCTTGTCCTCGAAGACCTTTTTACATCCGGCCTTGCTCAAGGCTTCGCGTTGCAGCTCCAGGTTCTGATCCTGCGTCGAGACGCGCGCATAGCCAATCAACATGGCTTGTCTCGCGCCCGGTCGATGCGTTCCTGCATCGCCTGCATCACTTCTTCGTGGGTGTACGATCTGGCGTTGGCGTCGGTGGCTTGCCGCAGGGCTTCCTCAACCTCGCGCGTCATCCGCTCGTAATCCTCCGGCCACAGCGCTTGCTCCATGCGCAGCGACGCCTGACCCAGCAGGTGCAGCAGGCTGAACAGCCGCATGTCGTTGGTGGCGACGATGCGCTCCCGAATCTGCTCCTGAATAGCTTCGCTAGCCCGATGCGCTTGTGGTGTGGCAGTCCCCTCGTAGTCAGCGGGGAATTCCGCTTCCTCGGCAATCCTTGCCCAGGCGCTGGCCAGCGCCTCGATGGTTGACGTGCTCATTTCCGCCGCTCCTGTGCTCTTTGGCGAATCAACCGGCCAAGGGGCCTCGACGCGAAAACCAGCAGCATCACGCCTATCGGATACCAGGTCGAGAAGACCACCAAGGCATCGAAGGCTGGCCGTCCGGTGTTGGTAGGCAGTACGGCGGTCACAGCCATCAACCCGCCGACCGTCCAGATGATGCGCCACACGTAGGGCATCACGCGGGGCACGTAGCCGTCATCGAAAGCGGTCTGGTAGTAGCGGCGCAGGCCGCGCTCGGCAAGCGCCTGGCGCTGCCGCTCCGACAGCGCATCCGTCCGGCCATACCAGCGCCGGAATGGTGGACAGCGCAGCAGCAAAGGGGTGAAGAGGATCATCACCGCCACGATCGCGACACCCCACGCCATGACGGCGCCGGCATCGGGCCGCTTGGCGTTCTCGATCACGGGCGCGAAGACGCCCGGAGCACCGATCATCCAGAACAGCGCAATGTGCTGATGGAAGGAGAGCTTCATTTGCTCATCCACTTGCGCAGCAGGCGCTTTTTCAGGGAGGCGCGTTCTTGCGGGTTGCGTCCCTTGTGATTGGCGATGCGATCCGCCGTGGCGGCCTGGCGCTTGACGGGCCAGTAGGAGCGGCCATCCTTGCCCATCGACCAGACGCTGCTGGCCTGGTTTTCCAGCAGGGGCAGATGGGCGCTCAGGGCTTCGGGCGACGCGCTGGTCAGCGCCGTGCGCTCACGGGTGCGCCAGCGCTGATGCCAGAGCTTCTTGTCCTCGCGCTCGCTGCCGCAGGTCGTGTGCCCGACGATGGGTGTTTTGCGGCGGCTGCGGCTCATAACGTAGTGGTCTCCAAGAACATTCAGGACTGATCCCAGGCGTCGATGGTCAAGACCTGATCGGCAGGACAGGCGGCTACGCGGTCGGGAACTGGATGGTGTTCAGTCTCATGCCGACCCCATTCGATTGATCGCGTCGCTTGCGGCACGCTGCGACGCAAGGAGGTTTGCGACCTGGTTTAGCAGCCGTGTCCGCTGCATGTCTGTTACCTATCTCCCCGACCGCTCATTGGACCAACTCCAGAGATTGGGCTCTATCGCTCAGCCAATACGAAACCGGCATTGGCTGATGCCACAACCGAGACGAACACAAATGGCTCGGTACCTGTATTTCGCGCCCCGTGCACTTGGCCCGGTCTTGCCACGGCTATCTCACCTTCCCTGAGGGCACGAACAATCCCATTGCCCTGAAAGTAATCAGCCATTCCCGACAAAACAGTCCACGTGTCTTGGCCGTGAGGATGAATGTGAGCCGCAATTTCCTGCCCGGGATGGACATGCCAAACCACGATAATTGAGTCTCGGGTTTCAAGCACAACGGAACGAATAGGCTCGCCTTCGGACGGCTGAACATACTCGGCTACAGAAAATATTCTCGATTCAACAGTCATCGGAGATCCCTCTTTCACAGTGCCCCCAGACAGGCTGGATATGAGTTCTAACTCGAATTTGAACGGGAGGCTGGTCGTGCGGTCGTGCAGTTGCCGATGAGCGTGTCGGCTGCTGCCTCCTTGCCCACCAGCGAACTCACGTCCGTTGCGGCCATCCAGAAGGTCTTGCCCGAGCGCGGCTCATAGGTCGCGGGATCGAACACGCCAGAGGGGCCGAACATCGGCGGCTTGATTGGTCATGGCTCCATGCCTTTGTCGTTACGGTCTTCATCGTCGGCATCCTGACGCACGGCGGGCAATTGCTGGAGCAACGCCGGCAGCCATTCCTGTACCGTCTCCCACACCACATCGAGGTTGATGTCGAAATAGCCGTGAGCCATGCGATTACGCATATTGCGCATGCTGCGCCACGGCACGTCGGCATGCGCCTGGGTGAACTCGACGTAGCCATCCATCACCTTTGTGGCCGCCTCGCCGATGACGATCAGGCTCATGATGACGGCCTGCTGGGTGCGCTTGTCGGCCAAGAAGTCGTCCTTGGCCATCCCTTCCACGAAGCTGCGCGCATCGGTTGCGGCCTGCTGAATGTGGTCGAGGTAATCGGGCAGGCGGTTCTCGCTCATATCGGTTGCGCCTCCGCGAGCACCTTGGCCCGGAACTTCGGCGGCAGTTCGCCGGGAGTCAGCAGATCGACGTCAACGCCGAGCAGCGATTTCAGTTCTTCTTCCAAATCGCCCAAGTCCAACAACGTGGCACCGGGCAGCGCATCGACCAACAGGTCGAGGTCGCTGCCATCCCGGTCGGTGCCATGCAGCACCGAGCCGAAGACGCGCGGGTTCGCGGCGCGAAAGCGGCCTACCGCTTCACGCACTGCGCTTCGCTTCATGTCAAGCACAACAGACGGTCGCATGCGCATCCTTTCTTATCGAAACTCGTTGAGATGATATGCAATCAAGAATAGAATTTCAAGAACTATTTTCGAGAATCGCAATGCCTTGATTCCCGTGCCGCGCCTGTGAATTTCACCCGCTCGACGAGCGCAACACCGACGCCGCCTACGCCAAGAACCGGCGAATCGACCTCAAACTCACGAACCGCTGAGCGACGCGTCACCGCGCTGCTGCGCCAGCCAGTCGCGCGGGGCGCAGCCCATGCGCACGCGGAAGGCGCGCGCCAACGCGTTCGGGCTGCCGTAGCCGACGCGGTCGGCCACCACCGCCACCGGACGCCCCTGCTTGAGCAGGGTGCAACTGACGTTCATCCGCCAGTCGGCCAGATAGTCGCCCGGCGTGACGCCCACCGCGTCTTTGAACGCGGCGGCGAAGCGCGCGCGTGACATGCCCGCCTGCGCCGCCAGCGCCTCGAGCGACCACGCGGTCTGCGGCGCATCGTGCATGGCGGTTATGGCGCGCGCGAGTTTCGGGTCGGCCAGTCCCGCCAGCAGTCCGGTGGCGCCAAGCCGCCCATCCATCAGATAACGCAGCAACTGGATCAGTAGCAACTCGCACAAGCGGTCGATGGCGGCCTGCCGACCGCACTGGTCGCGCTCGGCTTCGGCAGACAGCAGCTCTAGCGTCGGCCCGAGGCCGGGCAAGTCCGCCAGCGGAATCAGCAGCATCGACGGCAAGGCCATGGCCAACGGATTGCCCGTCGAAGCGCCCAGATCGACCTCCGCACACAACAGCTCAGCGGTATCGCCGGGGGCGGCGACAAAACGATGCGACGCCACGCGCGGATAAAACAGCAGGCTCGGCTCGGTAACCAGCAGATCTTCATGCACGGGCGAACGCGCCGTAATCGGGCCGCGCCGCACCAGATGGATATAGCCATGCGGCGCCGCGTAATGATGCTGCCCACAGAAGGCGCCGCTGTGAAAAACGCGCGCCGAAAGCGAGTAGTGCCGGAGCAAGCCGGCCAGTCGATCCGCCATTCCACTCTCCATATAA
>NZ_JBMDJC010000044.1:0-6696 GCF_057808995.1 Acidovorax sp. FG60 | reverse complement strand
CGCCAGTGCTAGCTTTGCGTACCGTCACTTATTGCACTGAAAACGAGGAGACCCCTAGGAGCCATAATTCATGGCAACGACAGAGGTGTTTATGAGCAACAGGCAGTACACGGATGAGTTCAAGGCCGAAGCGGTCAAGCAGGTAACCGAACGTGGCTTCCGGGTGGCCGATGTGGCCCAGCGGCTCGGGGTCTCCACCCACAGCCTGTACGAGTGGCTGCGCAAGGCGAAGAGCGCTGCCAATGCCGACGGCGCGGAGGCGGCACTGCTGCCGACGGCGAAGGACTCGGCGGAGGTCCGGCGACTGAAGGCCGAGATCAAGCGTCTGACCGAGGAGCGCGACATCCTAAAAAATGTCCGCTGTCAAGGACTTTCGATTTGCATCGGACGGACGCAAACCCATATCTGACGCGGGTTTAGAGGGTATTCGGGTTCCGGGTAGCTACGGACCGCATCCATGTCAGGAGTTGCATGGGAGCCTGGGGATTGTGCTTCCCGGCGACCTGAGGCGCGCGCCAGCGCATAGACGCTGAGTGCGCGCACGGTCACCGTACCGCTGGAGCGAGCACGCCTCTGGCAGCCGTGGCCCGCAGCCGCCCAAGGGCAAACGGCGGCGCACACAGTACTCAGCGATCGAACTGCAGGAAACTCTCGACGTTCGCATTCAGCTCTTTCACAAGAGTCTGAGCATCATCGACGATGCGCTGTAGTGAAGCGCCGCCATCCATGTAGACCCTCATGGACACCAGTTGGAGCAGGCTAAGACCGATTCGGCGCAGATCGGCCAGCGTGCTTTCCGGCACAACAGACAGCCTGAAATAGGTCCAAGTGGCGATTTGCTGGCCGATGCCATAGGTTTCCTGCTGGGCTTTCTCGACACGCCCATCGAAGATCTCTTTGTTGGCACGGTCCCACATTTGGGTCAACTTGCGGGCAAGTTTGGCAATCGCCTCCAGGACTTTTCGCTGTGTCTCATCGCTGACCTCGATAGGATCGACCAGATCGCGCATCAACTCCGCAGCAGCGAAGCCTGCGGAGTTGCACACGTCGTTGAAGTTTTCCCCTTCGCCGAGGTAGTGCCGGAACTGTGCGACTTCATCGAGCTTCTCAGCTGTGGCTTCCAACCGTTCATTGACGTGGCTCTCAATGGCCCAGTCGGAGACGGACAGGTCGCGCAGCTTTGACGCATAGACCTCCGCATCTGCCGACCAATCTTCAATCCAGGGTTTCAGGCTTCGCATCTCGGAGTCCGTATCGCTCCAGCGTCGCACGTTGGCGAGCACGTCGGCCAGCGCAGACAGCTCCGGATGATTCTTGGGTCCTTCTGCGGCCTCCCCGGGCATGGAAGCTGTCAAGGCAGCGCGAACCTCTGAGGCCGTCGCCGGTCGGTAGACCGTGCCGTGCCGGATGTACGCGCGCGAATCCACGTAGTACAGAGGCTCTGAACCCTTCTCGACAGTGATGACGAGAACGCCGAGCCCATTTGCCGATGTCCAGCCGATCTGCGGGCGGACGGGGGGATCGATGATCTGGCAAACGCCCACGATCCTTCTGCCGAGATCATCTCGAACCGCTGGGTCATGTGCATTTTCGACTCCTGGAATCGAGCCGTCGTCTGCCACTCCAAGAAGGAGTCGGCCCCCGCTGCTGGAAGCGAAAGCCGCGATTTCCTTGGCAAGATCCCGCACCTGCTTTGGCAGCTCTCGCTTGAATTCCACAGTCTCGCTCTCACCGCCCTGAGCAAGCCGAGGAATATCTTCAGATAGCTGGGCGTCCGCCCACGGTTCGATGGTCATAGCGATATCATGCCCGCGCCTCGAAAGATCTCCACGAATTCCCGAGCTCCCTGCAGCAGCTGGCGCACGCCCACGTCGCGTGATTGCTTTGACTTTGAGTAATCGCTGGTGTGTGCACCATAAACGTATCAGCGCGCCTGCGGGCCTGCGGCAGTTTGACCGAACAGAAGCTTCTTGCCCTCCTCCGTCACCGCAGGACGCGATGCGAAAGGCTCGCCGCGCGCATAGGCCCTGATCGTCGCGGGACGATTGCGAATCGCATCAAACCACCGCCGCAGACTGGGGAACTCGTCGAGTTCCTGCTGCTGGCGCTTCCACGGCACCACCCAGGGGTAGGTCGCCATGTCCGCGATCGAATAGGTTTCACCTGCGAGATATTCCTGCACGGCCAGGCGTCGGTCGAGCACACCGTACAGGCGATTGGTCTCGTTGACGTAGCGCGTGATGGCATAGGGGATCTTCTCGGGCGCATAGATGCCAAAGTGATGGTTCTGACCGGCCATGGGGCCGAGTCCACCGACCTGCCAGAAGAGCCATTCCAGCACCGCCTTGCGCTCACGCAGGTCGGTCGGCATGAAGCGACCCGTTTTCTCCGCAAGATAGACCAGGATGGCGCCCGATTCAAAGACGGTCACGGGCTCCCCGCCGTCGACCGGCTGCATGTCGATGATCGCAGGCATCCGGTTGTTCGGCGAGAACGCGAGGAACTCAGGCTTGAACTGGTCGCCCGCACTGATGTCGACAGGATGAATGCGGTATTCGAGGCCAGCCTCCTCCAGAAACATCGTGACCTTGTGGCCATTGGGCGTGGGCCAATAGTAGAGGTCGATCATTTGCGACTCCGTCGTTGAGATGTGCCGGCGCCATCGAGCAGCGCCAATGCGGGCCGGACAAGCCCACGCAGCAATTCCGGTTCTGGCCGCGATCGCGCGAGGACGCGCAGCCCCATTAGCAAGCCGAGCAGCATCCGGGCGAGATCATCGGCCGGCAACGTGATGTTGATCGCGCCGGCATCTTGGCCGGCCTTGACGCAACGGTAGAAGAAGGCCTCCATGTCGCGCAAGACAGCGGCCAGTGCAGCCTGAAACTCCGCGTCGTGAGGTGCCAGCTCCAGTGCCGAGTTCACGATCAGGCATCCCTTGCGCTGGTCGTCGGCCAGCGACAATTCGATGATCTCATCGAAGAACGCACCGATGGCCGCACGAGGTGCCAACTGGGACTCGAAGCGCCGGACCCGATCGCAAAAGCCTCGCTCGACATAGTGTTCGAGCGCCTGCCGGTACAGCGTGCGTTTGTCGCCAAACGTGTTGTACAGACTGGGGCCGGCGATACCCATCGCGTCGGCCAGGTCCCGCACCGAGGTGGCTTCGTAGCCCCTCGACCAGAAGCATTGAATCGCGGCATCGAGGGCCACTGCTTCGTCAAACTCTCTGGGGCGCGCCATGATCGTTCCTGGATCGGTTCGTGGTTGGCTTCGTGAGTGGATGCGGTGCTTGATGCCGCGTCGTCACAATGCGCTGTGGTCCTTGACCGCCTCTTCCAGCGCGCTCTTGAGCGTCAGGAATCTCGCATCGACCGCTACCGGATCGTTACGGTTGAGCGCAATCATCTGGGCTCTCGCCTCCCCGCCCCGGATGACCTCGAAAGCGTTCGCCTCGATCCCGGCGACGATGGCATCGGCCACCGCAGAAGCAGGCTCGCGCGAAAACCCCAGTTCGGGACCAGCGCGATTCGACTTCATCATCGGCGTGTCCGTGCCTCCAGGATAGGCCGTCAACACATGAATGCCTTCGCCCTTGAGCTCGCGCCTGAGCGCCTCGCCAAAGCGAGCCAGACCTGCTTTCACCGCGGCATACGTTGCATAGAAGGGTGCGCCGACCAGGGCAATGCCGGAGGCGACATTCACCACCATGGCATCTCCGCTGGCCCGCAGAGCGGGGAGCGCCGCGCGGGTCAACAAGACTGGCGCGAGCAAGTCGACGATCACCATCTGCTCGATATCGGCTTCCGTGGTGTTCTCCAGCCGGCCAGCCCGCACGCCGCCGGCGTTGTTGACGAGGATGTCGAGTCCGCCCAGCGTCTGTATCGCCTGGTCCAGCGTGGCCGCGCGTCCCTCGGGACTTCCCACGTCAGCGCAGACGCCCGTCGCCGAGTCAAGGCTGCGCAGTGCATCGTCCAGGACGCTTCTGCGCCTTCCGGTGATGACCACCCTGGCGCCTCGCGCGATCAGCGCATGGGCCAGCGCGAGGCCGATCCCGCTCGATCCGCCCGTGACGAGGACCCGCTTGTTCTTCAGTTCCATTTCAAACTCCTTGCGCCGATGCAGGGGGATAGTTCGACGGGAAGAGCGCACGCTTGGTCTCCTCGTCGTTGATCGCCTTGAACGCATGGCTCTTGGCGAGCGCCCGGGCGCGAGCGACCGCCGGACGCGCATCCACGCCTGCGAACCACCGCTTCAGTTCGGGAAAGGGCCCCAGAGGATCCTCGGCGCCCTTGCGCACGCGGGAAGCGCGATCGAGCCAGCCCCAGGCGGAGATGTCGGCGATCGTGAAACCGCTGCCGACGATGAACTCGCGTCCGGACAGGTGATCGTTGAGAACCTGATAGTGCCGCTCCGCCTCGCGGCGGTAACGATTGGCCGCGTAGTCCAAGCCCTCGGGCGCGGCGAACTGGAAGTGCACCGCCTGCCCGGAGAACGGCCCCAATCCCGAGGCGATGAAGAGCAGCCAGGACAGCAACTCCGGCCGATCCTCGGACGTGCCCAGAAGCTGGCCGGTCTTTTCCGCCAGATAGATCAGGATGGCGGTCGAGTCGAAGACCCTGACTTCGTTGCCGCCCGGCCCCTCGGTATCGACGATGGCCGGTACCTTGCCGTTCGGATTGATCGCACGAAAGGCGGGCGCATGCTGCTCGCCCTTGCTTGTGTCGACCGGCAAGGCTTCGTAGGCCAGACCGGTCTCCTCCAGAAAGAGCGCGATCTTTGCGGGGTTGGGGGTCGGATGAAAGTAGAACCGGATCATGGTGTATGCCTCGTGGTTGCGGAAATCGATGGCTTCGCTGCTTTACGGGCAGGACGTGCTGCCAAGAGCACGCCGCCAACAACGACGGCAAGTGCAACGCACTCTCCACCAGACGGCAGCTCTCCAAGTACGGGAATGGCGGCCAGCGAAGCAACGACCGGAATCAGGGCGATGATGGCTGTGGCCGCAGATGGGCCCAGAAGCGCGACAGAGCGATTGAAGGAAACGATCGCAACGCCGCTCATCAGGACGCCCTGATAGACGGCCTGCAAGCCGATCTCGCTGGGTGAGGCCATGGCGAGGCGACTGAGCCCGCCAAAAATATAGATCGGCAGGAAGAGGATGGCCGACCAGAAGCAGATCAGGGCTGCGGCCTGCACAGGTGTCAGGGCGCTGCGCCGAAAAAGCAGCGTGTAGACGGCCCACATGGCAGCGGCAGTCATCAGGGCGATGAGGCCCATCGGGTTCATGCCACCGTGAGCGGAAACACCGCCTGCAACCATGAACACCAGTCCGATGATGATGGCGAGGTAGCCACACCAGCGCGCGCGGCCCTGTTTCTCTTTCAGGAAAATCCACGCGAAGGCGCCGGCGAATACCGGCATCAGGGTCGGCGCTATCGCTGCCGCGCGGCCGGCCGACGTGAGCTGCAGGCCGAGCGCGACCGCCAGGACGAAGGGCAACCCCCAAAGGCAGGCATAGACCAGCCCCTCACGCCATTCCTTGGCTGATAGGCGTCTCTTTCCCCGCAACAGCACTGGAAGAAGAATGACGGCACCGATGCCGAACCGCAGCGCGGTCACATCCCACAGGCGAAGTTCGCGCGTGACACTGAAGCGCGTCACGACGAACCAGCCCGCAAAGATCGTGACGCTGAGCCCGGCCCAGCAGAATCCGCGCAAGACGTTCCGGGATGATCTCTGAGGCCACGACGCGGCAGCCGGTCCGACTACCGCTTCTTGCACCAAGTCGACGGCCTGCGTCACGTAACCGCCTGCTCTTGCAGCGCCGCAAGAAGTCGCTGCGGGGCCAATCGCTGCCGGTAATCGACCTCGATGAAAGCCAGCGAGATCCTCTGGTTCGGCGTGATCACATAGGTGGCGGGAACGGGCAGCTCCCAACTGGCGTCCCCATTTATGCTCGGCAGCGCCTTGTTGCTGGAACTCAAGGCATCGCGCAGTTCCTGCGGCAATGGATAGACCAGCCCGAATTGGCGAGCCACGTCATTGCCCAGATCGCTCAGGACGTTAAACGTCAACGCCTCGCGCTCCGCGGTTGACAGTGATGCGTCCGGAAGCTGAGGTGAGATGGCCAGCATGCTTGCGCCAAAGGATGCCAACTCGGGCAGCAAGGCCTGGTAGGACCGCAGTTGGAGGTTGCAGTACGGACACCAGCCACCTCGATAGAAGGTCACCACCACAGGACCTTGCTTGAGAGCAGCGGACAGCGACACCGTGCCGCCTTGGGCGTCCGGCAACGAAAAGTCGGGGGCCCTGTCTCCCTCCTTCAGCGCAGCGTGCCTCGCAAAGGTCGATCGCAGTTCCTCGATCCTGGACTCATAGAGCGCGACCCGGCCGGCTGGAGCGGTGCGGGCGAACTCCTTTCGCAATTCTTGCAGTTGTCGATCAAGATCAATAACGGCCACTTGGATCTCCCTTCGAGCAAGGCAGTCGCGGCGGGGATCGCAGCGGACTCCCGTTATTTTATATCAGTCGATAAAAAATGGCTTGTGTCAAGCGTTTTGCCTGAATGCAGGTCGCATCAGAAGCCTATACAGGTCAACGGTGTTGATTTCCACGCAGAAGTGACCCACTAACCCCCAGGAGGGGGTGCGGATAAAAACTTGGACTGGTTTTATGCCGCAAGTCCAAGGCTCACCC
>NZ_JBMDJC010000043.1:0-6752 GCF_057808995.1 Acidovorax sp. FG60 | reverse complement strand
GCCCAGGATCTTGCCGTGGCCCCGGCCAGCATGGCCGTCTCCTGATCCTGCTTCGGGGCTGTCGTCGAACAGCAGCTTGGTGACGCCTTCGTCGCGGCCGTTGGCAATGGCGCGGCCCGAGGCCGCCCAGGGGAACAGGCCCTTCTTGACCTTGATGCCCTGCTGCTTGGCCTGGTCTTCGGTCAGGCCCACCCAGGCCACTTCGGGGTCGGTGTAGGCCACGCTGGGGATCACGCGGGCGTTGAAGGCGGCGCTGGCCAGTTCCTTGTTGCCCTGCAATTCGCCGGCGATCACTTCCGCCGCCACATGCGCCTCGTGCACCGCCTTGTGCGCCAGCATGGGCTGGCCCACGATGTCGCCGATGGCGAAGATGTGCGGCACATTGGTGCGCATCTGGATGTCCACGTTGATGAAACCGCGGTCCGTCACAGACACGCCGGCCTTGTCGGCAGCGATCTTCTTGCCGTTGGGGGTGCGGCCCACGGCCTGCAGCACCAGGTCGTAGGTGCCTTCGCTCTTCGTGCCGTCCAGGCCCTCGAACTGCACCTGGATGCCTTCGGGCGTGGCCTGGGCGCCCACGGTCTTGGTCTTGAGCAGGATGTTGTCGAAGCGGTGCTTGTTCATCTTCTCCCAGACCTTGACGAGGTCGCGGTCCGCGCCCTGCATCAGGCCGTCCATCATCTCGACCACGTCCAGGCGGGCGCCCAGCGTGCTGTACACCGTGCCCATTTCCAGGCCGATGATGCCGCCGCCGACGATGAGCATCTTTTGGGGCACGCCCTGCAGCGCCAGTGCGCCGGTGGAGTCCACCACGCGCGGATCGTCGGGCATGAAGGGCAGGCGCACGGCCTGGCTGCCAGCGGCGATGATGGCCTTCTTGAACGCCACCACCTTTTTGCTGCCGGTCTTGTCCTGGCCGGTGCCGGTGGTTTCGCGGGATCGGCGCTGTTGGTGAGCAGGGCGGCAGCGGAGGCTGCGGTGGCCGACAGCGTGATCCTGCGCACGCCCTGGGGCATGCTGGCGCTGCTGCTGGGCTTCCTGGGCATCAAGGCACTGGTGATCTGGACGCTGGCGCGCGTGACCGCCATGCCCTACCAGGAGCGGCCGGTGTTCACGCTGCTGCTGGCGCAGGGCGGCGAGTTCGCCTTCGTGGTGTTCCAGGCCGGCGCGGGCTTTCGCGCGATTCCGGCCGAGATGGCGTCGCTGCTGATCGGCGCGGTAGCCTTGTCCATGCTGATCAGCCCGCTGCTGCTGGTGCTGCTGGACCGGGTGCTGCTCAAGCGCTTTGCCACGCTGAAGACCGCCCCGCAGGCGCAGGAGATCTCCGAGCCGCAGTCGGCGCCGGTGATCATTGCCGGCTTCGGGCGCTATGGGCAGATCGTGGCGCGCATGATGCTGGCGCAGGGCGTGCCCGCCACGGTGCTGGACCACAGCGTGGAGATGCTGGAGGTGGCCCACACCTTTGGCTACCGCGTGTTCTATGGCGACGCCACGCGCGTGAACCTGCTGCGCATGGCCGGCGCCGAGCATGCGCGCATCCTGGTGGTGGCGGTGGACGCGCCGGAGCAGTCGCTCAAGATCGTGCAACTGGCGAAGAAGCACTTTCCCCAGTTGCAGATCGTGGCGCGCGCGCGCGACGTGACGCACTGGCACGCGCTGCGCGATCTGGGCGTGGAGCATGTGGAACGCGAGGTGTTCGAGTCCAGCCTGCGCACCGCACGCACGGTGCTGGAGCTCAACGGCCTGTCGCCGCAAGAGGCCGACACCTTGGCCGAGCGCTTCCGCGCGCACAACATGGCGCTGTCCAACCGCATGTACGAGCACCACAACGACCGCGAGGCCATGATCGCCGTCGCCAAGCAGGGCCGCGCCCAGCTGGTGGAGCAGATGGCCAAGGAGCGCCAGGAACGCATGGCCGCGGCGGAGGCTGGCGCCGGCCTGCCGCCCGATGTGCCCCAGGCACCCAAGGCTCCATAACAAAAGAGCCTGTAGCGCCCACCTATCAAGCGCTACAAGCTCTCGTATCAATAGCAGATTACCGCTACCCCTCCACACGCCGTGTGAGGGAGGGTAAGGGGCTGAACCGCTCAGCGAAGGGTCAGTCGGCCGTCGCGCCGGACTCCTTCACCACCTTGCCCCACTTCACGCTTTCGGCCTTGATGAAGGCGGCGAACTGCTCGGGTGTCTCGGCCACTACGTCACCGCCCTGCTCGGCGATCTTCTTCTTCACGTCGGCCTGGTTCAGCACCTTGATCAGCGCGGCGTGCAGCTTGTCCAGCACCGGCTTGGGCGTGCCGGCCGGCGCAAACATGCCGAACCAGGAGGTTGCCTCGTAGCCGGGCACGCCGGCTTCGGCGATGGTCGGCACGTCAGGCAGCTCGGGCGAGCGCTTGGCGGTGGTCACGGCGATGGGGCGCAGCTTGCCCGAGCGCACGTGCTGGATGGCCGAGGGCATGTTGTCGAACATGACGGAGGTCTGGCCGCCCAGCAGGTCGGTCATGGCGGGGGCGCTGCCCTTGTAGGGGATGTGCAGCAGATCGGTGCCGGTCATGCTCTTGAAGAGCTCGCCCGACACGTGGGGCGACGCGCCGCTGCCGGGCGAGCCATACGTGATCTTGCCGGGGTTGGCCTTGGCATAGGCGATCATTTCCTTCACGGTCTTGAACGGCTGGCTGGGGTGTGCGACCAACAGGTTGGGCACCGTGGCCACGCGCGACAGCGGCGCAAAGTCCTTCACCGGGTCGAAGGGCATCTTCTTGTACAGCGACTGGTTGATGGCGTGCGTGCCCACCGTGCCCATGAACAGGGTGTAGCCGTCGGCCGCGGCCTTGGCGGCCAGCGATCCGCCAATGTTGCCGCCCGCTCCGGGCTTGTTGTCCACCACGACGGACTGGCCCAGCTCGGTGGTGAGGCCCTGGCCCACGATGCGCGCCAGGATGTCGGTGGTGCCGCCGGCCGAGAACGGCACGATGATGGTGATGGGCTTGGTGGGGAAGTTCTGCGCCAGGGCGCCCAGGGGCAGCGCGCCGGCGGCGGCCACGGCCAGGGAGGCCAGCAGCGTGCGGCGGGTGGTGTGATGAAGGTTGGTCATGCTTGTTTCCTCTTTCTCTAGGATTGGATGAATGGAAGGAAGCGGCGTGGGCAGCGCAGCAAGCCGCACTGCATCGCCGCCCGCGGTCTCAGCCGCGCAGGAACTGCGCCAGGGCCTCGTCAAAGGCCTGCGGCGCTTCCAGGTTGGACAGGTGCGAAGCCGGCACCTCGGCCAGCCGCGCACCGGCAATGGCCGCCTGCATGAAGCGGCTGTCGGCCACGGTGGTCACGGGGTCGGCGCTGCCGGCCACTATCAGCGTGGGCACGTCGATGCCACCGACCTGCGAGCGCAGGTCGGCCAGCGCCAGGGCTTCGCAGCAGGCGGCATAGCCCTCAGGGGAAATGCCGGCAATCCAGCTCTGCGCGCGCAGCACCACGTCCGGCTCGGCCGCGCAGAAGGCTGGGGTGAACCAGCGCGCGGGTGACGATGCGGCCAGCTCCGCCATGGCGTCACGGCCCTTTTCGCGCACCAGCGCGGCGCGGGCCTGCCAGCCTTCGGCCGTGCCGATCTTGGCGGCGCTGTTGCACACGGCCAGGCTCAGCAGGCGCTGGGGCTGGTGCACGCCCAGCCACAGGCCCGTGAAGCCGCCCATGGAGATGCCGCAGAAGTGCGCACGCTCGATCCGCAGCGCATCCAGCAGCGCGACCACGTCGCCGCCCAGCAGTTCGAAGGTGTAGGGGCCGGGTGTCACCACGCTCGCGCCGTGGCCGCGCGTGTCGTAGCGCACCACGCGGAAGTCCTGGGCGAAGCGCGCGGCCTGCGCGTCCCACATCTCCAGCGTGGTGCCCAGGGAGTTGGAAAACACCAGGGCCGGGGCGCCCTCGGGGCCTTGCACGCACACGCGCAGGCGCCCGCCCTGCACATCCACCCAGCGTTCTTGCTTGTTCATGCTCGCTCCTCGGGTCACGCGACGCGCTTACACGCGCTCCAGCACCACGGCGATGCCCTGGCCCACGCCGATGCACATGGTGCACAGCGCGTAGCGGCCGCCCAGCGTGTGCAGCTGGTTCACGGCGGTGGTGGCCAGGCGCGCGCCCGAGGCCCCCAGCGGGTGGCCCAGGGCGATGGCGCCGCCCCACTGGTTGACGCGCTTGTCGTCATCGGCAACACCCAGGTCGCGCAGCACGGCCAGGCCCTGTGCGGCGAAGGCTTCGTTCAGCTCGATCACGTCCATCTGGTCCAGCGTCAGGCCGGTCTGGGCCAGCACCTTGCGCACGGCAGGCGCGGGGCCAAAGCCCATGATGCGCGGCGCCACGCCGGCCACGGCCATGCCCACCACGCGGGCGCGGGGCACCAGGTTGTATTGCTGGGCGGCCGCCTCATCGGCCAGCAGCAGCGCGCAGGCGCCGTCGTTCACGCCGCTGGCGTTGCCGGCCGTGACGGTGCCGCCCTCGCGCACCACGCCCTTGAGCTTGGCCAGCGCCTCCAGCGTGGTGGCGCGCGGATGCTCGTCCTGGCTGACCACGACGGCGTCGCCCTTCTTCTGGGGAATGACGACGTTGACGATTTCCTTGGCCAGGTAGCCGGCGGCCATCGCGGCGGCGGCCTTTTGCTGGCTGGCCAGGGCCATGCGGTCCTGGGCCTCGCGCTCGATCTTGAAATCGTCAGCCACGTTCTCGGCCGTCTCGGGCATGGAGTCCACGCCGTACTGAGCCTTCATCAGCTTGTTGATGAAGCGCCAGCCGATGGTGGTGTCGTACACCGCGTTGCTGCGGCTGAAGGCGCTTTCCGCCTTGGGCATCACGAAGGGCGCGCGGCTCATGGACTCGACGCCGCCAGCGATCATCAAGCGCGCCTCGCCCGACTTGATGGCGCGCGCGGCGGAGCCCACGGCGTCCAGGCCCGAGCCGCACAGGCGGTTGATGGTGGCGCCGGGCACGTCGATGGGCAGGCCGGCCAGCAGGCTGGACATGCGCGCCACGTTGCGGTTGTCCTCGCCGGCCTGGTTGGCGTTGCCATACAGCACGTCATCCACCGCTGCCCAGTCCACGCCAGGGTTGCGCTCCATCAGCGCCTTGATGGGCAACGCGCCCAGGTCGTCGGTGCGCACGCTGGAGAGGGCGCCGCCGTAGCGGCCGAAGGGGGTGCGGATCGCGTCGCAGATGAAGGCTTGGCGGGCGTTGCTCATGGTGTCTCCGAAGGGAATATCAAAAAAGTGAGCTGCCAGCGCTTGTCCATCAAGCGCTGGAGGCCGTTTTGGTACTTATTGCTGTGCGGGCTGGATCGGCAGGCCGACGATGCGCTCCAGTTCCTCGTGCGAGAGGCCGGGCACGGTGTCGATCAGGCGCAGGCCCTGGGGCGTGCATTCCAGCGTGCACAGGTCGGTGTAGATGCGCTTGACGCAGGCCAGGCCCGTCAGGGGGTAGCTGCAGGCCTGGACCACCTTGCATTCGCCGGTCTTGCTGACCAGATCCATCATCACCCAGGTGGACTTGGCGCCCACGGCCAGGTCCATGGCGCCGCCCACGGCGGGAATGGCGCCGGGCTCGCCGGTGCTCCAGTTGGCCAGGTCGCCCGTGGCCGACACCTGGAAGGCGCCCAGCACGCAGATGTCCAGGTGGCCGCCGCGCATCATCGCGAAGCTGTCGGCATGGTGGAAGTAGCAGCCACCGGGCAGCAGCGTCACGGGCTGCTTGCCGGCGTTGGTCAGGTCATAGTCCTCCTGGCCCTTGGCGGGTGCGGGGCCCATGCCCAGGATGCCGTTCTCGGAATGCAGCACCACCTCGCGGCCTGCGGGGATGTGGTTGGCCACCAGGGTCGGCTGGCCGATGCCCAGGTTCACATAGGCACCGTCGAAGATGTCCTGGGCCACTCGTGCGGCCAGTTCGTCCTTGGTTCGTTTTTGATAGCTGCTCACGCTGTATCTCCTTGGGCTGAACGGGCTTTACTTCTTGAATCCACCGGCCTGGGTGGCCACGCGCGGCACCTGGACGACCTTGCTCACGTAGATGCCGGGGGTGACCACGGCCTCGGGGTCCATCTCGCCCAGCTCCACCAGTTCATGCACGGTGGCCACGGTGTACTTGGCCGCCATGGCGCACACGGGGCCGAAGTTGCGCGCCGACATGCGGTAGGTCAGGTTGCCCCAGCGGTCGCCCTTCTCGGCCTTGACCAAGGCCACATCGCCGTAGATGGGGTACTCCAGCACGTAGTGCTTGCCGTTGATCTCGCGGGTTTCCTTGCTTTCGGCCAGCTGCGTGCCATAGGCCGTGGGGCAGAAGAAGGCGCCGATGCCGGCGCCCGCGGCGCGCATGCGCTCGGCCAGGTTGCCCTGGGGCACCAGTTCCAGTTCGATCTTGCCGCTGCGGTACAGCTCGTCGAACACATAGCTGTCCACCTGGCGCGGGAAGCTGCAGATGATCTTGCGCACCTGCCCGCTCTTGAGCAGCGCGGCCAGGCCGGCATCGCCGTTGCCGGCGTTGTTGTTGACCACGGTGAGGTCGCGCGCGCCTTGGGCGATCAGGCCGTTGATCAGTTCAATGGGGTTGCCCGAAGTGCCAAAGCCGCCAATCAGTACGGTGGCGCCGTCCTGCACGCCCGCGAGCGCCTCGGCAACGGAATCCGCAATCTTGTTGATCATGTGTTGCTGGTCCAGTGAGGGAAAAGACGGATAGGAAATTCAACCGCATGAGGCCAAGTATGGCACGAGTTTTGGGCCTCG